>NZ_JBKIUU010000006.1:0-352264 GCF_046603115.1 Klebsiella sp. 1SOBk5mer
GTGAGACAACGGAGCCGCTTGCGGCGACGGCCCGAAGGGCGAGGCGAAGCCGAGTCATCCTGCACGACCCACCAATGTAAAAAGGCGCCCTAAAGGCGCCTTTTTGCTATCCGCGGAACTTAACGATTCGAACCTGCAGCAGGTTCGGGTCGAACGCAGTGAGACAACGGAGCCGCTTGCGGCGACGGCCCGAAGGGCGAGGCGAAGCCGAGTCATCCTGCACGACCCACCAATGTAAAAAGGCGCCCTAAAGGCGCCTTTTTGCTATCCGCGGAACTTAACGATTCGAACCTGCAGCAGGTTCGGGTCGAACGCAGTGAGACAACGGAGCCGCTTGCGGCGACGGCCCGAAGGGCGAGGCGAAGCCGAGTCATCCTGCACGACCCACCAATGTAAAAAGGCGCCCTAAAGGCGCCTTTTTGCTATCTGCCCGCCCATCAATTTCCACAATATTGTATTCAGCGCTTTCCCACGCTCGCGCTGCGCTTACCACGCCTGCACAGGGCGCGAACCGGTAGCCCGGACAGCGACGCAGCATCGTCCCCTGGAACAGGCGCTGATGTACAAAATTCATCACGACTTTTGGCGCGTAATCGGCTATCTTGTTTAGCATATAAAACACCATGACCGTATCATGGCGCGGGCAGGCCATACTGACGGTCTTAGAGTTAAGCCAGTAAAACGAGATTGCATGATGAGCGTAATGTTTGATCCTGAAACGGCGATTTATCCCTTTCCACCGAAACCGCAGCCGCTGACCGTCGATGAAAAGCAGTTTTACCGCGAAAAAATCAAGCGTCTGCTGCGCGAGCGCGATGCCGTGATGGTGGCGCATTACTACACCGATCCTGAAATTCAGCAGCTGGCGGAAGAGACCGGCGGCTGTATTGCCGACTCGCTGGAGATGGCGCGCTTTGGCGCCCGCCATTCGGCCTCCACGCTGCTGGTCGCCGGGGTGCGTTTTATGGGGGAAACCGCCAAAATCCTCAGCCCGGAAAAGACCATTCTGATGCCGACCCTGAACGCCGAGTGTTCCCTGGATCTGGGCTGTCCGATTGAGGAGTTCAACGCCTTTTGCGACGCTCATCCTGACCGCACCGTGGTGGTCTATGCCAATACGTCTGCCGCGGTGAAGGCTCGCGCCGACTGGGTGGTGACCTCCAGCATCGCCGTGGAACTCATTGACCATCTGGATAGCCTTGGTCAAAAAATCCTCTGGGCGCCGGACCGCCATCTTGGCCGTTACGTTCAGCGTCAGACCGGCGCAGATGTGCTCTGCTGGCAGGGGGCGTGCATCGTGCACGACGAGTTTAAAACCCAGGCGTTGATGCGGATGAAGGCTCTGCATCCCGAAGCCGCTGTGCTGGTCCATCCCGAGTCGCCGCAGGCGATCGTCGAGATGGCCGATGCCGTAGGCTCCACCAGCCAGCTGATCGCGGCGGCGAAAAGCCTGCCCCAGCGCCAGCTGATCGTGGCGACCGATCGCGGTATCTTTTATAAAATGCAGCAGGCGGTGCCGGAGAAAACGCTGCTGGAAGCGCCCACCGCCGGTGAAGGGGCGACCTGCCGCAGCTGCGCGCATTGTCCGTGGATGGCGATGAACGGCCTGAAAGCCATTGCCGAGGGTCTCGAGCAGGGCGGCGCTGAACATGAAATCCACGTCGACGAAGCGCTGCGGACTGGCGCATTAATTCCCCTTAACCGGATGCTGGATTTTGCGGCTACACTACGGGGATAACCTATTGCCGCGTCATCTGGCGCTGAGAGGATAAAATGGATTTTTTTAGCACGCAGAATATTTTAGTACATATACCCATCGGCGCCGGGGGGTACGATCTCTCCTGGATAGAGGCCGTGGGGACCATCGCCGGGCTGTTGTGTATCTGGCTGGCGAGCCTGGAGAAGATCAGTAACTATGCCTTCGGTCTGGTCAACGTCACGCTGTTCGCCATCATCTTCTTTCAGATCCAGCTGTATGCCAGCCTGTTGCTGCAGCTGTTCTTCTTTGCCGCTAACGTTTACGGCTGGTATGCCTGGTCGCGGCAAAGCAGCAACCATGAGGCTGAGCTGCAGATCCGCTGGCTACCGCGCAGTAAAGCCCTGGGCTGGCTGGCGGCCTGCGTGGTGGCGATCGGCTTGCTGACCCTGTTTATCAATCCGTTTTTTGCTTTCCTGACGCGGATCGCGGTCAGCCTGATGCAAGCGCTCGGTTTGCAGGTCACTATGCCGGAACTGCAGCCGGACGCCTTCCCGTTCTGGGACTCCTGTATGACGGTGCTGTCGGTAGTGGCGATGATCTTAATGACCCGCAAATACGTTGAGAACTGGCTGCTGTGGGTCATCGTCAACGTCATCAGCGTGGTGATTTTTGCCCGTCAGGGCGTCTATGCGATGTCGCTGGAATATCTCTTGCTGACGTTCATTGCGCTGAACGGCAGCCGGATGTGGATAAACAGCGCGCGTGAGCGTGGTTCTCACGCGTTTTCTGGCTAATGGTGGTGGTGATGATCGTGCCCGGAGTGCATCGTGTTGAGATGGCACTCCGGGCCGCTGCAGGGCTGGTACTCCATCTGTACCGTGGCATGCTCAATTTCATATTTATGTTCCAGGAAATGCAGGATGCGGTTGAGTAACGCATCATGATCGTGCGGCGGTACAACCTGCACATGCAGCGTCATCACCGGTTTTTCCCCCACCAGCCAGACGTGGACGTGGTGAACATCGCGCACCTCCGGGATAGAGCGGCGGATATCCCGCTGCAGGGCCGTCACATCCAGCGAACGCGGCGCGCCTTCCAGCAGCTCATTCAGACTCTCCTTCAGCAGACGCCAGGCGCTACGTAACACCAGGCAGGAAACCAGCACGGAAAGGATCGGGTCGACGGGTGTCCAGCCGGTGGTGAGGATCACCACGGCGGCCACAATCGCGCCAACCGAGCCCAGCAGATCGCCGAGCACGTGTAGCGCCGCGGCGCGCACGTTGAGGTTCCGCTCTTCGCTGCCACGATGCAGGATCCAGAAAGCCAGCACGTTGGCCAGCAGGCCAGCGACCGCAATCACCATCATCGTCACGCCGGCAACCGGCTGCGGGTGCTGGAAGCGCTGAATGGCCTCCCAGACAATCAGCATGGTGATCACCACCAGAGCAATGGCATTGAGAAACGCCGCCAGGGTGGTCAAACGCAGCCAGCCAAAGGTATGGCGGGCATTCGGGGGACGGCTGGCGAAGCGAACCGCCAGCAGCGCAAACAGCAGGGCGGCGGAGTCGGTGAGCATATGGCCGGCATCCGCCAGCAGGGCCAACGAGCCGGAGATCGCGCCGCCGATGGCTTCTACCAGCATAAAACCGGCGGTGACGATGAACGCCCAGAGCAGCCGGCGGGCGTTGCCGTTATCCGGAGCCTGGGCAGGGGAGTGCGAATGCGAGTGCGCCATAGTGTCGTCCCTTGATAGTTATCATTATCACGCTATGACATCATAAACAGAGAACGATAACAAACAGAGAAAAGGCGAGCCCGGCTCGCCTTTTCTCTGTTTGCACTCACCGCATCAATTATTGGGTGGTGCCGTCGGTTTTGCTGTTGTCATGGTTCATGCTGTCGCCGTTGTCCAGCTTCTTACCGGTGTCCGGACAGCGGCCGTCTTTACACATCGAGTTTTTATGGACCTCATCGCTCGACATATTGTCCTGGCTCATCGTCGAGCCGTCAGGATGAAGCATGGTGCCGCCAGTGCCAGAGCCAGAATTGATTTGGCTATTATCGACGTTATTCGGCGCCACGTTTTCACGGGCGTCCGGCGCCACCTGACCGGCATCAGCGGAAGAGTTGGCCTGGCCATTGTTGGACTGGGCGCCGGTGTCTGCCGCCAGGGCCGCGCCGCTGGCAAGACCTAAGGTGGCGGTGAGCAAAAGGGTCGTCAGTTTTTTCATGTTCATCGGATACTCCTGTTGGGTCGGGAAGCGGTAACTACGCCTCCAGCGGTAAGTGTGCCAGGGATCTGACTCGCTATGGTTAAAGACTCCGCAGACGATCGCAGTGTCACTATATAATCCTGAAACGTAAGACTTAATTAGCTTTAACAGTTAAATATTGTAGTTCATGAGTCTGGTTTCGCTACTTTATGGCGTATTTTTGCCTATTTCCAGGATTATTCCATCACTACTGTAAAATCACGTTTACACTATTTCAGCGAAGAGATAGATTGGAGGGATTGCATTTCATTGAATAAGTATGGCAACGCTGGAAAGAAGATGAATTATCAGAACGACGATTTACGCATTAAAGAGATCAACGAATTATTACCTCCCGTTGCGCTCCTGGAAAAATTCCCTGCTACCGAAAATGCTGCAAACACCGTTGCACATGCTCGCAAAGCGATCCACCAGATCCTCAAAGGTGATGATGACCGCCTGCTGGTGGTGATTGGGCCCTGTTCTATTCACGACCCGGCGGCGGCGAAAGAGTACGCTTCCCGTCTGCTGACCCTGCGCGAGGCGCTGAAGGGCGAGCTCGAGATCGTCATGCGCGTCTATTTTGAGAAACCGCGCACCACCGTCGGCTGGAAAGGGCTTATCAACGATCCCCATATGGATAACAGCTTCCGCATCAACGACGGGTTGCGCATTGCGCGCAAACTGCTGCTGGATATTAACGACAGCGGCCTGCCGGCGGCGGGGGAATTCCTCGATATGATCACCCCGCAGTATGTCGCCGATCTGATGAGCTGGGGCGCCATCGGGGCGCGCACCACCGAATCCCAGGTGCACCGCGAGCTCGCCTCGGGGCTCTCCTGCCCGGTGGGCTTTAAAAACGGTACCGATGGCACCATCAAGGTGGCTATCGACGCGATTAACGCCGCCGGCGCGCCGCACTGTTTCCTGTCGGTCACCAAGTGGGGCCACTCCGCTATCGTCAATACCAGCGGCAACGGCGACTGCCATATTATTCTGCGCGGCGGCAAAGAGCCGAACTACAGCGCGAAGCACGTGGCGGAGGTGAAAATCGGTCTGGCGAAAGCGGGCCTGCCGGCCCAGGTGATGATCGACTTCAGCCACGCCAACTCCAGCAAGCAGTTCAAGAAGCAGATGGAAGTAGGCGCCGACGTATGCCAGCAGATTGCCGGCGGCGAGCGCGCCATTATGGGCGTGATGATTGAAAGCCATTTGGTGGAAGGCAACCAGAGCCTCGAGAGCGGTGAACCGCTGACCTACGGCAAGAGCGTCACCGACGCCTGCATCGGCTGGGAGGATACCGAAGCGATCCTGCGTCAGCTGGCGGAAGCGGTGAAAACCCGCCGCGGCTAAGCTACGTTGCGCTCGCGCAGGTCATAAAAAAAGCGTGGAGATTTCCACGCTTTTTTATTTTCACCGGGGGAAATTACTTCGCTTTACCCTGGTTGGCGACGGCAGCCGCTTTCGCCGCGATCTCTTCCGCGTTGCCCAGATAGTAATGTTTGATCGGCTTGAAGTTTTCATCGAACTCATACACCAGCGGTACGCCGGTCGGGATGTTCAGTTCGAGGATCTCGTCTTCGCCCATGTTGTCGAGGTATTTAACCAGCGCGCGCAGGGAGTTACCGTGAGCGGCGATGATCACGCGCTCACCGCTTTTCAGGCGCGGCAGAATGGTTTCGTTCCAGTAAGGCACGACGCGGTCGATGGTCAGCGCCAGGCTTTCAGTGGTCGGCAGTTCCGCGTCGGTCAGTTTTGCATAGCGCGGATCGTGGCCCGGGTAGCGCTCGTCGTCTTTGGTCAGCTCCGGCGGAGTAACGGCGAAGCCGCGACGCCACTGTTTAACCTGCTCGTCACCGTATTTCTCAGCAGTTTCCGCTTTGTTCAGGCCCTGCAGCGCGCCGTAATGACGCTCGTTCAGCTTCCAGGATTTCTCAACCGGCAGCCAGGCCTGATCCAGTTCGTCCAGCACGTTCCACAGGGTGTGGATGGCACGTTTCAGCACGGAGGTATAAGCAAAATCAAAGCTGAAGCCTTCAGCCTTCAGCAGTTTACCTGCTGCTTTCGCTTCGCTAACGCCTTTCTCGGACAGATCAACGTCGTACCAACCGGTGAAGCGGTTTTCGTTGTTCCACTGGCTTTCGCCATGACGAACCAGTACCAGCTTAGTTACAGCCATTCTCTTACTCCTCTCTACACGCCATCCCTCGCGCCGCGAACGGTGCGCTGAATATGTTGGTGTATGTGTTATTGATTGATAACTATTCTCATTATATTGCCGTGATTTGGCTCACGGCAATGCTTATCCCTAACCATAGCGAAAATAGTGGCTCAGTGTAAGGTGCTTGTAAAACACAGGTTATTTTTTTGTCCTTTGATGATGGAAAATAGAGCAGGTTGCTGAAAAAAGAGGCGGCGGAGAGGAGGGCGGGGACGAAACTCAGCGCCCCCCGGCGGAGGGCGCTGGCGATTAGCGGGCGATAAACTGATATTCCGTCAGGCTGACGTACTCCTGGCCTGGACGTAACACACAGTCCGGCTGCGGCCATTCCGGATGATTCGGCGAATCCGGCAGGAATTCACTCTCCAGCGCCAGCCCCTGCCAGTCGGCGTAGGGTTCCGTCGTCTGCGACGGGGTGCCGCCGAGATAGTTGCCGGAATAAAACTGTAGCGCCGGAGCGGAGGTATAGACCGTCATCTGCAGCTTACCGTCCTGCGACCAGACCTGCGCCGCAGGTTGACTGGCGTCGCCTCTGGCGTCCAGCAGGAAGGCATGGTCATAACCCTTCACCTTTTGCTGATCGGCATCCGCGAGGAAGTCGGCGGCGATGGTTTTCGGCTGGCGGAAATCAAAGCTGGTGCCGGCGACGTCTTTGAGTCCGCCGCCCGGGATACCATCGCTTTCCACCGGCAAATAGCGATGGGCGAGGATCTGCAGCTGGTGCTGGCGCACGTCGCCCTGGTCACCGTCGAGGTTGAAATAGACGTGATTGGTCATGTTCACCGGGCAGGGTTGGTCCACGGTGGCGCGATAGGTAATCGCGATGCGGTTATCGTCGGTCAGACGATAGTGCGCGGTGGCCTGCAGAGTGCCCGGAAAGCCTTGATCGCCATCGGGCGAGGTCAGGGCGAACAGCGCTTCCTGCTCGTCGGCGCGGACGATGCGCCAGCGGCGTTTATCAAACCCTTCCGGGCCGCCGTGAAGCTGGTGGCCCGCGTCGTTTGACGGCGTGACGGTGACGAGCTGGCCGTCAAGCGGGAAGCGGCTATTGCCGATACGGTTGGCGTAGCGGCCTACCGAGGCGCCAAGAAACGCGGCCTGGCGGGCATAGTCTTCCAGCTTTGCGCAGCCCAGCAGCGGATGGCGCACGCTGCCATCGGCCAGCGGCACCTCGGCGCTGAGCAGCGTCGCGCCCCAGTCCGCCACGGTGACGGTCATCCCCGCCTTATTGCGCAGGGTTACCTGCTGCCATGGCTGGCCGTCCGGCGCCTGCGCGGTAGTTTGCGTTACCATTGACCAGCCCCCTGTGACGGTTTGCAGACATAAAACGTCTCTTTAATTCCGGTTTTCGCTTCATACTCGTTGGCAACGGCCTGCTGAACGGTATCGACCAGATCTTCCGGGACCAGCGCTACCACACAGCCGCCAAAACCGCCGCCGGTCATGCGCACGCCGCCCTTATCGCCGATTGTCGCCTTGACGATCTCCACCAGGGTGTCGATCTGCGGGACGGTGATCTCGAAATCATCGCGCATCGAGGCGTGGGATTCGGCCATCAGCTCGCCCATCCGCTTCAGGTCGCCTTTTTCAAGGGCGCTGGCGGCTTCCACGGTGCGGGCATTCTCCGTCAGCACATGACGTACCCGCTTCGCCACCACCGGATCCAGCTCATGGGCGACAGCGTTGAATTGCTCAAGGGTGACATCGCGCAGAGCGGGCTGCTGGAAGAAGCGCGCGCCGGTCTCGCACTGTTCACGACGGGTGTTGTACTCGCTGCCGACGAGGGTGCGCTTAAAGTTGCTGTTGATGATCACCACCGCCACGCCTTTCGGCATCGAGACGGCTTTGGTGCCCAGCGAGCGGCAGTCGATCAGCAGCGCATGGTCTTTTTTGCCCAGCGCCGAAATCAGCTGATCCATGATCCCGCAGTTGCAGCCGACGAACTGATTTTCCGCCTCCTGGCCGTTGAGGGCGATTTGCGCGCCGTCGAGCGGCAGGTGGTAGAGCTGCTGGAACACGGTGCCGACGGCGACCTCCAGCGAGGCTGAGGAGCTTAAGCCCGCGCCCTGCGGCACATTGCCGCTGATCACCAGATCCGCGCCGCCGAAGTGGCTGTTCCGCTGTTGCAGATGCTTCACCACGCCGCGGACATAGTTCGACCACTGCTGGGTGTCGTGGCTGAGAATCGGCGCGTCGAGAGAGAATTCGTCGGTCTGATTGTCGTAATCGGCGGCAATCACCCGCACGGTACGATCGTCGCGCGGCGCGCAGCTGATCACCGTCTGGTAGTCGATGGCGCAGGGCAGCACAAAGCCGTCGTTGTAATCGGTATGCTCGCCGATCAGGTTGACGCGGCCTGGTGCCTGAATGACATGGCTGGCCGGGTAGCCGAAGGCCTCAGCAAACAGGGTTTGGGTTTTCTCTTTCAGACTCATCATTACACTCCGGATTCACGAAAATGGACGTCGCTGACGGCGCGCAGTCGTTCGGCAGCTTGCTCGGCGGTGAGATCGCGCTGCGTTTCGGCCAGCATTTCGTAGCCAACCATAAACTTGCGGACCGTCGCGGAGCGCAGCAGCGGCGGATAAAAGTGGGCGTGAAGCTGCCAGTGGTTATGGTCTTCATCGTTAAACGGCGCGCCGTGCCAGCCCATGGAGTAGGGGAATGAGCACTGGAACAGGTTGTCGTAACGGCTGGTCAGCTTTTTCAACGCCAGCGCCAGATCGCTGCGCTGGGCGTCGGTTAAATCGGTAATACGCTGCACGGGCGCTTTCGGCAGCAGCAGCGTTTCGAACGGCCATGCGGCCCAGTAAGGCACGACCGCCAGCCAGTGATCGGTGTCGACCACCGTGCGGCTGCCGTCGGCCAGTTCGCGCCGGGCATAGTCCAGCAGCATCGGCTGGCCCTGGCTGGCGTAATACGCTTTCTGCAGACGGTCTTCCCGTTCCGCTTCATTAGGCAGGAAGCTGTTGGCCCATACCTGACCGTGCGGGTGTGGGTTGGAGCAGCCCATCGCTGCTCCTTTGTTTTCAAAGACCTGCACCCACGGGTAGCTTTTCCCGAGGTCCGCGGTCTGTTCCTGCCACGCTTTAACCACGCCTTCCAGCGCTTCAAGGCTCAGTTCCGGCAGCGTTTTGCTGTGGTCTGGCGAGAAGCAGATCACCCGACTGGTGCCGCGCGCGCTTTGGCAGCGCATCAGCGGATCGTCACTCTCCGGGGCATCCGGGGTGTCGGTCATCAGGGCCGCAAAGTCGTTGGTAAACACGTAGGTGCCGGTGTAATTCGGATTCGTGTCGCCGGTGACCCGGGTGTTGCCCGGGCACAGGAAACAGTCCGGATCGTGGGCCGGCAAGGTCTGTTTTGCCGGCGTCTCCTGCGCTCCCTGCCAGGGGCGCTTGGCGCGATGCGGAGAAACCAGAATCCACTGCCCGGTTAACGGGTTATAACGACGATGCGGATGGTCAACGGGGTTAAATACGCTCATGAAGGTTCCTTAGTCTGGATAACCCTGCGGATGGCGGGACTGCCAGTTCCAGGTGTCCTGCGCCATTTCGTCCAGGTTGCGCGTCACGCGCCAGTTCAGCTCGCGGTCGGCCTTGGCGGCATCCGCCCAGTAGGCCGGGAGGTCGCCATCGCGGCGCGGCGCGAAATGGTAGTTAATTGGTTTGCCGCAGGCCTTGCTAAAAGCATTGACCACGTCGAGCACGCTGCTGCCGACGCCGGCGCCAAGGTTGTAGATATGGACCCCGGCTTTGTCAGCCAGTTTTTCCATGGCCGCGACGTGGCCGTCGGCAAGGTCCATCACGTGGATATAATCGCGCACGCCGGTGCCATCTTCGGTCGGGTAGTCGTTACCAAACACGGCCAGCGATTCGCGACGGCCAACGGCGACCTGGGCGATGTAGGGCATCAGGTTATTCGGGATCCCCTGCGGGTCTTCGCCCATGTCGCCCGACGGGTGGGCGCCGACCGGGTTGAAGTAGCGCAGCAGCGCAATGCTCCACTCCGGCTGCGCTTTTTGCAGGTCGGTCAGGATCTGCTCCACCATCAGTTTGCTTTTACCGTAGGGGCTTTGCGGGGTGCCGGTCGGGAAGCTTTCGACATACGGGATTTTCGGCTGGTCGCCGTAGACGGTGGCGGAGGAGCTAAAGATGAAGTTCTTCACGCCCGCGGCGCGCATGGCGGAGACTAATTTCAGTGTGCCGGTGACGTTATTGTCGTAATATTCCAGCGGCTTGGCGACGGACTCCCCGACGGCTTTCAGCCCGGCGAAGTGGATCACCGCTTCAATGGCGTGATCGTGGAGGATCTCGGTCATCAGCGCTTCGTTACGAATATCGCCTTCAATAAAGGTGGCTTCTTTGCCGCCGAGACGCTCAATCACCGGCAGTACGCTGCGCTTGCTGTTGCAGAGATTGTCGAGGATTACCACCTCATGCCCCTGCAGCAGCAGTTGAACGCAGGTATGACTTCCAATGTAACCGCTACCACCTGTAACCAGAACTTTCATGATTCGCTCCATTCGGCTTATCGTGTATGAGGAAGATAGCATATCAAAGAAGTGAAAAGTGTGACACAGAACAAGTTAGTGGAATCGTTTACACTCAAGAGTGAAACGGCATCGTTTAATATATTTTGTTTTAAATACATCTGGTTAGGTGAGAAAGGCGCTATTTTTCTGAAAAATACCAGGGATCTTGCGATCCCCGGCAGGGGGCGTCAGGCCACGGGGCCGAGCTGATAAGTGTAACCGTCTCCACTGGGAACGAACGCCAGGCGATGGGTAATACAGTCCGGGGCATCTTCCGCATGGTGCGAGACAAACAGCAGCTGTGTGGCGCCTTCGCCAATCAGGACGTCGACGAAGCGGCGCACCAGCTGGCGATTGAGGGGATCCAGCCCCTGCAGCGGTTCATCAAGGATCAGCAGGGTTGGATGCTTCACCAGCGCGCGGACGATAAGCGCCAGCCGCTGCTGGCCCCACGACAGGCTGTGAAACGGCGCGTCGGCGGTGCGCTTATCGATGCCGAGAATATCCAGCCATTGCTGCACCAGCTTATGCTGTTTATCCGACACCGCCTGATAAATGCCGATCGAGTCAAAATAGCCCGACAGAATCACGTTGCGGACGTTGGTGCTGACCCGGTAGTCCAGATGCAGGCTGCTGCTGACGTAGCCGATATGCTTTTTAATATCCCAGATGGTCTCGCCGCTGCCGCGCCGACGGCCAAAGAGGGTGAGATCGTTGCTGTAGCCCTGGGGGTGATCGCCGGTGATAAGGCTTAAGAGGGTGGATTTACCCGCGCCGTTGGGGCCGACGATCTGCCAGTGTTCGCCAGGGTTTACGGTCCAGGAGAGGTGGTTGATGACCGGGCGATCGTTGTAGGAGACCACCCCGTCATTGAGGACGATACGCGGCGCCGTCTCCGTCAGCGTATGGCGGGCCGGTGGGGCATCCGGCTCCGGCAGGGTGATACCGTCCAGTTTTTCACTGTGCGCCAGCTGGGCGACCAGCGCCTGCTGCAGCAGAGCGTGCTTCTCGCCGGTCTCGCTGAGGAGGCAGTCAGCCAGCACGCCGGCGTATTGCACAAAGTCCGGGATCTCATCGAAACGGTTGAGCACCAGCACCAGGGTGATGCCGGCGCGATGCAGGTCGGCCAGCAGGGCGGCCAGCTGCTGGCGGGAGTTGACGTCGAGGCCGTCGAACGGCTCGTCGAGGATCAGCAGTTGCGGATCGCTCATCAGGGCCTGACACAGCAGGGTCTTACGCGTTTCGCCAGTGGACAGATACTTAAAGCGGCGGTCCAACAGGGCGCTGATGGCAAACTGTTCGGCAAGCTGCGCGCAGCGGGCCGGATCTTTCACCTCATCCTGAATAATCTCCGCGGTAGTGCGTCCGGTATCTTCTTCTCCGGGGCTGAGCAGGTCGGTGTTATTGCGCTGCCACTCGTCGCTGACCAGCTTCTGCAGCTGTTCGAAGGAGAGGCGGGTTACGCGGGAGAAGAGGCTTTCGCGCTGGCCGCTGAGCAGGGTCAGGTCGCCGGCCAGGGCCCGTGCGAGGGCGGATTTGCCGCTGCCGTTGCTGCCGACGAACGCCCAGCTTTCACCCGCCGCCACGCTCAGGTGGTCTATTTTTAAGGTTTTTGTATCGCTCAGGCGAAACGTGCCTTGCGAAATTTGCAATGATGACATGATGTATCCCATTTTTTGCAGCGATGTGCATCAGGGATACGACTTCAGGCGCGCAATGTCAATGGGGTCAGCATAACGTAGCGAGAATGATGCGATCGGCGTTGAAGTACGCGATCGCCTCCGTCCCTTCCGTCAGGCCAGAGGTCTGGGCCTGCGGCAGGGTGGCGCACAGGGTCTGGCCGTCCGCAAGGGTCATCAGCACTTCGCACTGCCCGGAGCCGCATTCGATATGGCTGATGCGACCCGACAGCTGGTTCTCGGCCTGGCGGGCCACCGCCGGGTCGAGGGTGATGCCAACCCAGGGCGCTTTCAACAGGACCAGCACCTCCTGGCCCTCATCGAGCCCCAGCTTTTCAGCGCTTTGGGCGGTAATGGCGACGTTCAGGCGGGTCTGCCCGTCGGCCAGCAGCACCTCGACGTGCTGCTGCACCTGCTGGCGATCGCGGCCGGTGATAGTGCCGAACCACTGGTTGCGGGCGCTGGTTTGCAGGGAAAAGCGCGAGATGGCCGCCAGCAGGCTGTCCAGCGGCAGGGCGTCGTCATCGCTGAGCACATCAAACGCTTTCTGCTGGATCTGCGCCAGCAGATCGTACAGTTGGATCAGACGCTGCCCGTAGCGGGTCAGCACCGCGCCGCCGCCGCCTTTGCCGCCGGTGGCGCGATCCACCAGCGGCTGTTCGCTGAGCTGGTTCATCTCGTTGATGGCATCCCACGCGCTTTTATAGCTGATACCCGCGTGCTTCGCCCCCTGGCTTATCGAACCGGTCTGGTCAATCTGTTTGAGCAGGGCGATCCGCCGGGGGTCGGCAAACAGGCGCTGCTGAAGCTTAAGGGTGAGAAGAATTTCGGCCTGCATAATCGTTTCCTGACAAAAAAGCGTATTGTGACCGATAGTCACCCCGTTGCAAAACCTCTCTGCGCGGTTTGTCATTAACCACCGCACAAATGGGGCGTGTTTTTTCGGCTGAAACCGTTACAATCAGGGAATCATACTATCTGGAGTGAACCATGTTAGAGCTTTTGAAAAGTCTGGTTTTTGCGGTCATCATGGTACCGGTGGTGATGGCGGTCATCCTGGGATTGATTTACGGTCTTGGCGAAGTGTTCAACCTCTTCTCCGGCGTCGGCCACAAAGATCGCAGCCAGCAAAATCATTGATTTCCCGGCGCCCGGTTTAACCGGGCGCTGTGCTATTTCCCTCCTGTATCATTTCCCTTCATTTTATTGTCCTGCGTCACTATAAAAACGCTTCGCATATCGTTATATTGTCGAGTACATAACGCATTGACAGGAGATTCAGATGACAGGTTCTTGGTTACGCGGGGTGGTCGGGGTATCGCTCACGCTGTGCGTCGCGGGTCAGGCGCTGGCGGCAGAGGGGAAAGTGACCGTTTTCGCGGCCGCGTCGTTAACCAACGCGATGCAGGATATCGCCCAGGCGTATAAGAAAGCGAAAAACGTCGAGGTCGTCTCGTCGTTTGCCTCGTCGTCAACGCTGGCGCGGCAGATTGAAGCAGGCGCCCCGGCGGACCTGTTTATCTCCGCCGATCAAAAGTGGATGGATTACGCGGCAGACAAAAAGGCCATCGATCCGGCGACCCGCGCCACCCTGCTTGGCAACAGCCTGGTGGTGGTGGCGCCGAAAGCCAGCGCGCAGGGGGCGATAACCATTGATGAGAAAACCGACTGGACCAGCCTGCTGAAAGGGGGCCGTCTGGCGGTGGGCGATCCGCAGCACGTTCCGGCAGGTATCTACGCCAAAGAAGCGCTGCAGAAACTGGGCGCCTGGGAGACCCTGTCGCCGAAGCTCGCCCCGGCGGAAGACGTGCGCGGCGCGCTGGCGCTGGTGGAGCGTAGCGAAGCGCCGCTGGGCATCGTCTACGGATCGGATGCCGTGGCCAGCAAAGGGGTGAAAGTGGTTGGCACTTTCCCTGAGGCGTCGCATCAGAAAGTCGAGTACCCGCTGGCGATTGTCGATGGCCACCGCAACGCGGCCGTGAGCGCTTTCTATGACTACCTGAAAGGGCCGGAAGCGTCGGCGATTTTTCAACGTTACGGATTTACCACCCGCTGATGTTTCTGAGCGAACCCGAATGGCAGGCGGTGCTGCTGAGCCTGAAAGTCTCCTCCCTGGCGGTGGCCCTGAGCCTGCCCTTTGGCATCTTTTTTTCCTGGCTGCTGGTCCGGCGCACCTTCCCCGGCAAGGCGCTGCTCGACAGTCTTCTCCATCTGCCGCTGGTGCTGCCGCCGGTGGTGGTGGGGTATCTGCTGCTGGTGGCCATGGGGCGGCGCGGGTTTATTGGCAGCTGGCTGTATGACTGGTTCGGCATCAGCTTTGCCTTCAGCTGGCGCGGGGCGGTGCTGGCGGCGGCGGTGATGTCTTTCCCGCTGATGGTGCGCGCCATCCGCCTGGCGCTGGAGGGGGTGGACATCAAACTGGAGCAGGCGGCGAGAACCCTCGGGGCCAGCCGCTGGCGGGTATTTTTCACCATTACGCTGCCGCTGACTCTGCCGGGAATTATTGTCGGCACGGTGCTGGCCTTCGCCCGCTCGTTAGGGGAGTTTGGCGCGACCATCACGTTCGTCTCCAATATTCCCGGTGAAACGCGCACCCTGCCTTCGGCGATGTACACCTTGATCCAGACCCCGGGCGGGGAGGGGGCGGCGGCCCGCCTCTGCCTCATTGCTATCGGCCTGGCGCTGGTCTCGCTCTTGATTTCAGAATGGCTGGCCCGCGTGAGCCGCCAGCGAATGGGAGGATCATGATGCTCGAGCTGGACTTCACCCAAACCCTCGGCAGCCACTGTCTGCAGATCCGTGAAACGCTGCCCAGCAGCGGGATCACCGCCATCTTTGGCGTCTCAGGCGCCGGGAAAACGTCGCTGATCAACGCTATCAGCGGCCTGACCCGGCCGCAGGTGGGGCGGATCGTCCTCAACGGCAGGGTGCTGAACGACACCGCGCAGCGTATCTGCCTGGCGCCGGAGCAGCGGCGGATCGGCTATGTATTTCAGGATGCGCGCCTGTTTCCCCACTATAAAGTGCGCGGCAATCTGCAGTACGGAATGGCGAAATCCATGGTCAGCCAGTTCGATAAGCTGGTGGAACTGCTGGGAATTGCGCCCTTGCTGGATCGGCTGCCGGGCCGGTTATCCGGCGGCGAAAAGCAGCGCGTGGCCATCGGCCGCGCCCTGCTGACCGCGCCGGAGCTGCTGCTGCTGGACGAGCCGCTGGCCTCGCTGGATATTCCGCGCAAACGCGAACTGTTGCCCTATCTGCAGCGGCTGGCGCAGGAGATCCATATTCCGATGCTCTACGTCAGCCACTCGCTGGATGAGATCCAGCATCTGGCCGATCGCGTGCTGGTGCTGGAGGCCGGTAAGGTGAAGGCTTTCGGTCCGCTGGAGGAGGTCTGGAGCAGCAGCGTGATGCACCCCTGGCTGCCGGCGGAACAGCAGAGTACGATCCTCAGCGCCACCGTCGCCGCGCAGCATCCGCAGTACGCGATGACCGCGCTGACGCTGGGGGATCAAATGCTGTGGGTTAACCGGCTCGATCGTCCCGCCGGGGAGAGCGCGCGGATCCGCATCCAGGCGTCGGACGTCTCGCTGGTGCTGGCCCAGCCGTCCGCAACCAGCATCCGCAATATCTTACGCGCCGAGGTGGTTCAGTGTCTGGAGGTCAACGGGCAGATTGAGGTTCAGCTCAGGGTGAGCGGCCATCCGCTGTGGGCTCGAATCAGCCCGTGGGCGCGGGATGACCTGGCGATAGCGCCAGGCCAGCAGGTATTTGCCCAGATCAAAAGCGTGTCGATTGCCGCCTGATCACAGCAGCTGACGGTAGATAAACTCGGCGATGCTGGCGGACTCATTGTCGCCGATGACCACGTTGGCGCGGGCTTTGACGTCGTCCACCGCATTACCCATCGCCACCCCGGTGCCTGCCGCTTCCAGCATACTCAGATCGTTGTAGTTATCGCCGAAGGCCACCACGTTCTGCATCGACAGCCCCTGGTCAGCGACCCACTGCGCCAGGCGTTTGCCTTTGCTGTTGCCGGCGCGAGCGATATCCACCTGGTCGTGCCACGACCATTCGCACTCGAGGCCCAGCGTCTCGCCGACCTCCTGCGCAAAGCGCTGCAGACGGGGAATGTCGTCGTCGGTGAGGGCGAATTTCCATACCGCCTTGACCTCGCGGACCGCCTGCGCCAGCGAGTCGACCTGGCTGAAGACCGGGCGCTGATCCTCCGGTAACGCCTGCGCCCAGTTGCGGGTGCGGATCACATGCCCGGTGGGCTGTTCGTAAAGCATCGCGTCATCCACATAGGCCAGGCCGTGGATCTGCTGTTCGGCGAGCATGGCGGTGAGGCTTACCGCGTGTTCCACCGACATAGGATCGGCCGCCAAAACCTTTTTTGCGTGATAATCATACAAATAAGTGCCATTACAACAAATTGCAGGTGTATCGAGAGCCAGTGCCTGATAAAAAGGATGAATAGCGACGTGATGACGTCCGGTAACGACGATCACCTGGTAGCCCGCCTCTCTGGCGCGGGCCAGCGCTTCCAGCGAAGCGGGCAGGATGGTTTTTTTGCTGGTGAGCAGGGTGCCGTCTAAATCCAGGGCAATCACGCGTGTTGTCATGTGTTATTTCCGGTTGATGTTGAAAAGTGACCTGGCCATGATGGTACACCGCCGTGGCGTCAGGACCAATTTTTCCACATCTGCCGTGAATGTCTGTATGCCCTTTGTGCCGCCGTCAGTCGGTAATTCGGCGGGCGATGCGAGTATCATGGGCGGATGTCTTATAATTTTCGGGGTGCAGTTATCCTGAAAATGAAAAATCCACGTGCAGTGAGGGAAGGAGTAGTCATGAAACAAACCGTTTATACCGCCAGCCCGGAAAGCCAACAAATCCACGTCTGGAGTCTTGAAGCGGACGGCAAACTGACGCTGGTGCAGGTGGTTGATGCCCCGGGGCAGGTCCAGCCGATGGTGGTCAGCCCCAATAAGGAGTATCTGTACGTTGGCGTTCGTCCGGAGTTTCGCGTGTTAGCTTATCGCATCACGCCGGATAACGGGGCGTTGACCTTCGCAGGGGAAGCGGCGCTGCCGGGCAGCCCGACCCACATCTCTACCGATCATCATGGTCGCTTTGTCTTCAGCGCCTCTTACAATCAGGGCTGCGTCAGCGTGACCCCGCTGCAGGATGGTCTGCCGGGCGAAACCATCACCGTGGTGGACGGGCTGGAAGGCTGCCACTCGGCCAATATCTCCCCGGACAATCGTACCCTGTGGGTGCCGGCGCTGAAGCAGGATCGCATCTGCCTGTTTACCCTCAGCGAGGATGGTTTCCTCTCCGCCCAGGAGCCAGCGGAAGTCACCACCGTCGAAGGGGCGGGTCCGCGCCACATGGTGTTCCATCCGAACCAGCAGTATGGTTACTGCGTCAATGAGCTAAACAGCTCAATTGACGTCTGGGAGCTGAAAGACCCGAATGGCAATATCGAATGTGTACAAACTCTGGATATGATGCCGTCTGATTTCACCGGCGTGCGCTGGGCGGCGGATATTCATATCACTCCGGACGGTCGTCACCTGTACGCCTGCGATCGTACCGCCAGCATCATCACGGTGTTCAGCGTGTCGGAAGATGGCAGCGTGCTGGCGGTGGAAGGCTATCAGCCGACCGAAACCCAGCCGCGCGGCTTTAATCTCGATCACAGCGGTAAGTATCTGATTGCCGCCGGGCAGAAGTCGCACCATATCGCGGTATACGAAATTACCGGCGAGCAGGGACTGCTGCAGGAGAAGGGGCGTTATGCGGTCGGGCAGGGGCCGATGTGGGTGGTAGTCAACGCCCACTGATCCGTCAGGCGTAAATGAAAAAACCTCGCGTCAGCGAGGTTTTTTTTAACAGAGCGGACAGGCTCTGTCGGAAAGGGGTTGCCCTGGCGGGCCTGAAGCGTGACGGCCTTAGATATCGTCCATGGTGTAGCCGACGACAATCTCCAGCGTTTTACGGATCACGTCTGCGGTCACCACGTCATCGGTGCTTTCCAGCGCCTGAATCAGCCATAAAATAATGGCCTTATTGTTCAGGTGACCTTCTGACTGGAGAATACTGTTGATGGCCAGCGACATCACGGCGGACTCATCAACCAGCTTATCACCGGCGTTACGGAAATAGTCGGAGAGCGCGGTGTCCTGCAGTCCTGCGTAAATATCGGGTTGCTGATGCATAGTCTGTCTCATCACATTCTCACTCTGTGTTATTCACCACGGTTAGGATACTCAGTGGATCTTTTTACCTTCCGGCGCCATGGCGCTTTGCGCCGGCGATCCTCGGGTTTCCCAACGGCCATTGATTTTCTTTACCTGCAAAGGCGCTTGCTTCCGCTGACGGGCAAGCTTTGCGCAAATTTCTTCAATCACGGCAGCGATAACCTTTCTTCGCTGTCGGTCTGACTCTGTCGCCTGCATCAACCGAAGTCGAACCAGCAGGGTCGGGGTGGTAATAGGGCGATTCGTTTTCAGAAGCGCGAGTACCGCCTCGCCGATGATCTCATCGGTGATTTCCTCAGTTTCACTGCTATTCATAACCGTCTCACTGCATGCCACTCTCTCCCTGAATCTGCGAACGGACATTCAGGTCAGCAGCAGGTTTATGGAAGCGATCGCCCCTCATCTGCTACTGCGGCGCAACAGGCGACGATCGATGACGTTATTCCTGATCGGCAAACAGCAGACCAATTAAGGTCTGATAGTGACTCTCTTCCTCGGGGGCACGGGCCCGGTCGAGGCGGCTCAACAGTTTAGTGCACAGCGCCTTGCGGTTGAGATGACGCCCTTCGTTGAGAATATCCATCACAATCTGACCCAGCGTTTCCTGCTGGGAAGGTAACGATGCTTTGTTGAAATACTGGGCAATTGCGTTCGCTGTATCTGGAATGTAACCATTCTGCTGCATATCTGCTCCTTACATTTCACTCATCTGTTAACTGCCATTAAACTTATACAATAACTGTTAACCTGTACACACAAAGTTGAACAATAATGATTCAGGCATCGTTAACTAATTGATTTTTAATAATTTATTTTTATGTGTTTTGTGCGGTTCTGGCTTGTAAAGGTAGGGTTTAACGGTGCACGTTGTACAAGAAAAGAAAAATGAAAAAGCCTTGCACAAAAAAGGGATTTTTAGTGTATCTTTTTTGTTAAGACAAAACGTAGTTTTACAAGACGATTAGCCTGATAACTGCTACTGTGAATGCTTACCCTCCCATCTGGAATCACTATGCTAACCACCATCATTTATCGCAGCCATATTTGCGACAATGTCTCATTCAAATCGATCGAGGCCATGGTTGCCAGGGCAAACGAAAGAAATGGGCAGGCGGACGTCACCGGTATTTTACTTTTTAACGGGACGCATTTTTTTCAACTCATTGAGGGACCTGAAGAAAAGGTTCAGGATATTTATCAGCATATTTGCCGGGATCCCCGCCATTATAACCTGGTGGAGCTTCTGTGCGATTATGCGCCGTCCCGCCGTTTCGGTAAGGTCGGCATGGAACTGTTTGATTTACGGGAACATGATCGCGAGGAGGTGCTGCAGGCGGTGATGGACCGCGGGACCACAAAATATCAGCTCACCTATGATGACCGGGCACTGCAATTTTTCCGCACCTTTGTCGAATCAACGGAAAAAGCGAACTATTTTGAGATTCCTTCCGCTGACAGCTGGGTATTTATCCCCGATCAGAATACTTTCTATCCTGATACGCCGATAATTGATAATAAGGAAAGCTGGTCCTTTGCCTTCCAGCCGATTGTCGACCCTTTCGCTTGCGAAATTATTTCGTGGGAAGCGCTGTTACGCACACCGGACGGCCAGTCGCCTGGCGCCTATTTTGCCGGGCTTTCCGGGGACGATATTTATCTCGCCGATCTGCACAGTAAACGCGTCGCGCTGTCGCTGGCCGGGCAATTAGGCTTACGTAATAAGGCGTTAAGTATTAATTTACTGCCGATGACGCTGGTTAAAGCGCCGAACGCGGTGGGTTTCCTGCTCGATCAAATTCAGCGTAATGATCTTATTCCTGAACAGATTATTGTCGAGTTTACCGAACGGGAAGTGATTTCGCGGATGGATGATTTTACCGATGCGGTGCGAAAGCTAAAAGGGGCGGGTATCAATCTTGCCATCGATCACTTCGGCGCCGGGTTTGCCGGGCTGTCGCTGCTGGCGCAATACCAGCCCGACAGAATTAAAATCGACCATGAGCTGATCCGCAATATCCACCAGGATGGACCGCGCCAGTCAATTGTACAGGCGATTATCAAATGCTGTTTTTCGCTGGAGATTGCTGTCTCTGCCGTCGGCGTTGAGCGTGCTGAAGAGTGGATGTGGCTGGAATCAGCCGGTATTTCGCAGTTTCAGGGGAATTTGTTCGCCAGCGCGCGCCTGGGGGGCTTACCCGCCGTCGCCTGGCCGGAAAAAAAATAATCCACCGCGAAATCAGTCAACTATTTTTTCATCTTTTTCCCAAGCGCTGTGAGCCACAACCTGTTATCTTTATCTGTACAAGAAAATAGAGTTGTACAGGATGCCTGAATTCGTTAGTTTAGGTATTAAAGTATCAGGTTGATGTGAGGCTGCTATGGCGTTTTACAGTATCGGTGAAGTCGCCGAACGTTGCGGAATCAATCCGGTCACACTGCGCGCCTGGCAGCGTCGTTACGGTCTACTGAAACCGCAGCGTAGCGAAGGCGGGCATCGGCAATTTGATGAAGAAGATATCCTGCGCATTGAAGAGATCAAGCGCTGGATCGAGCGCGGCGTATCCGTCGGGAAAGTCAAAGCGCTTCTGGAGGGTAACCTGCCGGCGGCGCGCGACGAATCCGCGCATCTTCAGGAAGAGATGATGTCCATTCTGCGTTATATGCAGCCCGCCAGAATCCGTGCCAAATTACTGGCGCTAAGCCATCAACACCCCGTCGACACGCTCATCGACAGCCTGTTAGTGCCGGTACGTCAGCGTCTGAAGCTCGATCAGAATACCTCTCTGGTGATTAGTAGTTTGCTGGATGGTCTGCTGATTGACTGCGTGGCGCTGTTTCTCGCCGAAGCGCGTAAAAAGAACGGCAGGGAGACGCTGCTGGTGGGCTGGAGCAATGAGGACAGGACGCGTCTGTGGCTGGAGGCATGGCGTCTTTCCCAGCGCGGCTGGCACGTCAACGTCCTCGCCGAACCGCTGGAGTCGCCGCGGCCCGAGCTGTTCCCCGGGCAGCATATCTTCGTCTGGACCGGACGCGCCGCCACCCCTCTCCAGGAAGAGCTGCTCAGCCACTGGCAGGAGCAGGGCTTCAGCATCCATTTTCACGGTAATAATTAATCGCCCCGATCCGCAAAGCAGACCGGGGCTAACGCGCCGGGTTACAGGTGGATCTGGCTCCAGGATTTAAAGGTTTCGCTGCGGCTGATATTAAAAAAATCGGTCCTACCGCTACAGCCGAGCTTTTTAATCAGATTCAGCCGGATCTGATAAATGGTTTTAATATGCAGATTCAGCGACCGGCCAATGCTGGCGACCGCTTCGCCATTGCTGATAAGTTGAATCACTTTCTTTTCCCGCTCGGTAAACTGCACCGAGGCGCCCGGCGCCGGGTGGGTTTTATAGTAGCGGGTTGGCTGGTGCAGAAATATCTTTAACTCTTCCGGCGTTGAATTGGCCGGTAAGCGCAGCATAGGCAGTTCACTAAGAAAATTAAGATCGTTGCCTTCGGTTAACAGAATAAATAACGTATCCCGACGATTATAGTTGTGCTGTAGTACCGCGAAATAATTGTCGCTGGTAAAGAAAACATGTTTTTTGCGAAAGTAAGATGCCGGCAGACTATTCAGGATCAGCGACATCCCATAGAGAAGAAAACGATTATCAAACCACAGATCGTAATGTTCAGTACGATAGCAGGTATTATGGTGTGACATTTTATTTGCCTCAGTTAGCCGATAGAGACCCAGGCGTGCCGGCGCCGCAGGCTTAAGTCTGCTGCCAGCTCCGCGAGTTTAATTAATGATGAGGTTTGCTGTACAGCATATCCAGCGCCTGCAAATAGAGGTCGGAGAGTATTTCATTACTTTCCGTTTGCAGGCGATGCTGAATTTCCGTAATCATCCGCTCATTATTTATCGTTCTGTGCTGCTTAATGAGCGTATTTTCAATATTCTTCATCAGGGCCGAATTGAAGACAAACTCTGCTGGAATGGTATTTTTAATATGCATAGCTCGAACTCTCCCACGTATAACGCAAACTGACAATAAAAGTCGCTACGTACCATCGGTACGCGCCAAGTCACGAACAGGAAATGCAAAACCAGGAACCACCGCCTGACTTGCCGCGCCACCGTTAAACATCCCCGCTTCGTTGCGCAACAAGCAGTTAACACTCCAAACTATAGACGGTGATCCCACTATGTACAACTTTTTTCAGAAGTATATGTACAACGGAACGGCTTATTTTTAATGTGTGTTTTTACTTATTGATTTTAAAGGATTTGAATAGCTGCATAACTTGTACATTAAAGCCGGTTTGTGCAGGTTCCACTTGTAAAACTAGCGGGAAGAGGCTGACGACAGGCGTGAGCTCAATGGGAAGGTGTTGTGCTGGCTGGCGTGTTGGATGAAATCGCGCCGACGCAGGAAGGGGTACACAGCAACTCTGTCGTCGACAGGTGGCTTTCTTCCGCGTCGGACGCTGATCATAGCGGATATCAGGTGAGGTTTTGTCTGTTTTTTGCACAATCAGGTAAAGAGCAACACATCGGCCATTTCGTTAATCCTTCGGTCGGTTTGTTGGCGGATAAGGCGTGTGCTACGCTTTTTACTAGCGATGCGATGGTTCGGCATCGTTATCTTTCCCCCATTTCCCTGTCGGGTCTTTTACCCCTGTCACGGCCGGTAAATACGGCAAAGGCAGTCTGTCTATGGACAGGCGTAGAGGTGTGAGGAGGGGAAATGCGCGGTAAAAGCGTGATGCTCCTGGCCGGGTTAGCGACTCTCGCGCAGGCGAAAGAGATTAACCTCTATTCGGTGAATACCGGTTCCTATGTTTACCATCTGACCAATAATCACGGTCAATATACTGAGAATTTCGAGAACCACTTTTTCTCGGTGGAGCGGAAATTCTCTGACGACTCGAAATACAGCCTGCTGATTGGCACCATGAATAACAGTTTCGACGATCGCTGTCTGGCGCTGGGGGTGAGAAGAGACTGGTACCACAACGGCAGCGGGTGGACGTTCAAAGGCGTTTACGGCTATACCGGCGAATTCTTCTTCAACGCCTTCGAGCATTGCGGCGATCATGGCTCCTATAAAGATTTTAAGGACGCCACCGGGATCGGCTTTTCACCCTATATCTACCATGCTATCCAGTACAACTTTACCGACTATTTCGCACTTGAGAGCGGCATTATTATTCCCAGCGTGTTTGTGATCAGCATCCAGTGGAGCTTCCGCTAAGTTACCGCGTCGTTTGTTACAGGGTTATCACCTTCCTGAGCAGCGTACTGGAGAGCGCGGCGAGGGAAATGAGCACCGACAGGACAAACGTTAGCGCAATCACTCCCAGCTTGGTGGCTAACGAGTGAATAGGGATCAGCATCACCAGCAGATGAAAAACGGAGTAGTGCAAAATATAGACCCCGGTCATCGCTTTGCTAACCGTCGCCAGCACGGCCTCCTTCAGTTCGCGGTTCTTTTTAAACTGCACGGCGTTAGCGGCGATCACCAGCAGGACGATTAGAATATAAATCTGCGACCCCGTGAGAATGAACGCATTGCGATCGGCTTTAAACAGCGCGAAGAAAAAGTGGCGTTCATAAAACCAGGTAAATAAATAGACAAAGGGCAGGGCGATAATGGCGGCTTTAATCACCCGCGGGTCGCGTATCCACTCCGTGACCCGCGGATCGTTAAATAACTGCCCGGTTAAATAAAAAAGTAGCCACGTCCACAGACGATACTGCGGCGCCAGGCTGAAAAGATGTCTTTCCGGGTAGAGCACCGAGAGCAGGTCGTAACCATAAGAGCAGCACAGTAGCGTCAGGACCACGGTGAAAAACAGACCGCGCCGCTGGCTGAGCCAGGCAATCAGGGGATGGAAGGTATAGATGACAATCAGGGCGAAAATAAACCAGGGCTGGATCAGGTAGCCGCGCTGGTAAGGCTCCCAGACATAATAGACCGTCACCCAAAACAGAAAGACGATCACCACGCTTTTAATTTTACCAATTTGCCAGTTGGCGTCGTGTCGCGTTTGCGCATCAAGATAGCCGGCCACCACAAAAAACAGCGGCGTGGCGATGGTCGAGACAAAGGTCAGCAGCCCGAGGATCCAGTGATAGTCATAATCAAAGCGATCCCAGGTATTATAGATGGTGAAAAAAGTCACCGCTGTCATACAGCCGAGTGTCTTAATAATGCTCAGGCCGGTACTGTTCATCGTTGAGGCGTCATATCCTTATGGTGAAAGCAGGCGTAAATCACCGGCAGAACCAGCAACGTTAGCACGGTGGCGAAGGCCAGACCGAACATAATCACCACTGCCATACTCTGGAAAAAAACATCGCGCAGCAGCGGGGCAAGGCCAAGCACGGTGGTGAAGGCGGTCAGCAGGATCGGCCGCAGACGAGATGTTGCCGCATCAATGATCGCTTGTCGTTGATCTTTCTCCTGTTTTTGTTGCTCTATCTCTTCCACCAGCACAATGCCGTTGCGGATCAGCATGCCGCTGAGGCTGAGAAGGCCGATTAAGGCCATAAAGCCGAAGGGGATGCCGGTCAGCAAAAAGCCGGGCGTGACGCCGATCAGCGCCAGCGGGACGGTCAGCCAGATGGCGACGGCGTTTTTCAGCGAACTGAACATCAGCACCGTAATGATAAACATCACCAGATAGCCAAGCGGCAAGGTCGTGAACAGCCCTTGCTGTGCTTCACTTGAGTTCTCGGCATCGCCGCCCCATTCGATGCGGTAGCCATGCGGCAGCGTCAATGCGTCAATGCGCGGTTTCACCCGGGCGAGAATATCACCCGAGGTTTGGCCGCTTTGCGGGCTGGGATCGGTCTGGACCGTCAGCACCCGGGTGCGATCCCGGCGGAGAATCAAGGGATCTTCCCACTCCAGGGAGAAGCCATGGATGACGTTACTCAACGGGATATACTGCTGGCGGCTCTGGCTCCAGACCAGCACGTTATGCAGATGGTTGGCATCCTGTCGCTCCGCTGCCGGCGGCCGGACGATCACCGGCAGCAGATCGGCGCCCTCGCGATATAACCCGGCGCGACTGCCGGAGAAATTCATCTCCAGCGCGTTATCTATGTCCTGTTTATCCACCCCCAGCTCGCGCCCCAGGGCTAGGGAGTACTGCGGGCGGATCACCTTGCTGCGGTTCTGCCAGTCGTTACGCACGCTGTCGGTCGCCGGATCCTCAGCGAGAATATCGCTCACCTGACTGGCCAGCGCGCGCAGCGTATCCGGGTCAGGGCCCTTAATGCGCACTTCAATCGCGCTATCGCCGGAGGGGCCGAACATAATGCGTTTGGTGCTGGCGTTCACCTGCGGGTAGTTTCTGGCGATCCAGGTTTCGACGTGGCGGGTGACGGGGGCGATGCCGCGCTGGTCGTCCATCCGCACCATAATCTGCGCGTAGTTGCTGTACTGCCGCTGACCGCTGTAGGTAAGAATAAAACGCATACTGCCCTGGCCAATGGTGGCGACGGTGGTGACCACCCCCGGCTGGCCGGCGATCGACCGCTCAATATCGCGGGTCATCTGCTCGGTGGCGTTAATATCGGTACCGTAGGGCAGCCACAGGTCGACAAAGAAAATGGGCGTATTCGATGACGGAAAGAAATTCTGTCGCACGAAGGTGAAGCCCCAGATCGCCGCGGCCAGCAGGGCGCCCATCAGCACCAGGGTCAGGGTCTTTTGCTGCAGCAGTATTCGCAGCGTCTGCTGATAGCCACGGTAAAAGCGGCCGCGGTAGGGATCGGCTTTTTCCTCCGGCGCGGCGGCCGGCGGGGCGTGTTTAAACAACCACCACTTAATGAGCACCGGAGTGATGGTCAGGGCGGAGAACCAGCTGAGCATCAGGGAGATCAGCAGCACCTGGAACAGGGATTTGCAATACTCTCCGGTGGAGTCCTGCGAGAGGCCAATCGGCGCGAAGGCGAGGATGGCGATGACCGTGGCGCCGAGCAGCGGCAGGGCGGAGCGGCGGATCACATAGTTAATGGCGCCCAGCAGCGGCGATCCTTGCTGGCGGGCGATAAGCACCCCTTCGACAATGACAATGGCATTATCCACCAGCATACTCAGGGCGATGATCAGCGCCCCGAGGGAGATCCGCTGTAACTCGATCCCCCAGACAAACATGATAAGCAGGGTGCCGAGGACGTTGAGCGCCAGCGACAGGGCGATAATGATCCCGCTGCGTACTCCCATGAACACCAGCAGCACGCCGACCACGATCGCCAGGGCCATCAGGAAGTTGGTAATAAAGCCATTGACCGAGTGGGCGACCTCAGCCGCCTGATCGTAAAAAATGGCGATATCGATACCCGCCGGTTTGTCGACGGCCATCTGCTGGAGGCGGGCTTCAAGGGCGTGCCCGACGTCAATGACGTTGACGCCAGGAATAAAAGAGACCCCCATGGTCACCGCCTGGCGGCCGTTGGCATGATAAATACTGGACGGCGAGTCAGTCAGCCCGCGCGACAGCGTGGCAATATCCCGCAGTCGAGTGGTGGCGCTGGCGCCGTGAGGGCTGACCAGCAGATCCCCCAGTTCATCGATGCTTTGAAACTCCCCGGTGGGGTGTAGGCGGATCGATTCGCTGCCAACGCGGATCTCTCCGGCGCTGGACACCACGTTGAGCCGGGTCAGGATAGCGGCGAGCTGGTTGAGCGTGATCCCGCGCGCCGCCATTTTCGCCAGCGAGATATCAACATTGATCTGTTGCGGAATGACACCGCCGATAGCGACTTTACCGACCCCAGGAACCAGCACCAGCTCCCGACGCAGCTGTTCGGCATAGCGCACCAGCTCGGGGTTGGTAAAACTGTCGCCCGAGATAGCGAAGAAAAAGCCAAACACATCGCCAAAGTCATCGTTGACGAAGGGGGTCACTACGCCAGGGGGGAAAAGTCGGCTGGCGTCACCGACGCGGCGACGTAGCTCATCCCAGATTTGCGGCAGCTCGCTGGAATGGTACTGCGAAGCGATATTCACCGTAATTTGCGATAAGCCATTTGAGGAGATGGAGCTGACGTTATCCAGTGAGGGAAGCTGCTGAATCGCGTTTTCCAGCGGCAGGGTCACCTCCTCCTCCACCTGTTGAGCGGACGCGCCCGGGTAGTGGGTCACGATCACCGCCGTTTTAATGGTGAAGGCAGGATCTTCCAGACGGCCGATATTGAGCAGGGCGAACAGACCACCCACCCCCAGCAGCAGAATGGCTAACCAGACGCGGGTCGGGTTATTAATAAACTGACGGGAAATGTCCATTTATAATCCTCGTTCACGCGTCCAGATCCGCACCGGCTGCCCGGCATGCAGCTCGCTCACGCCCGCCGCGACCACCTCTTCACCCGCGCGGAGACCGTCGGTGATGGCCACTCCCTGCGAGGTCACCTCGCCGACCGTGACCTTGCGCTCCTCAAGAAACCGATGCGCGTTGTCGCCTTTCACCACCCAGACGACCGGTTCATTCTTCGGCCGGTTATCCGGGTTAAACACCGCCTCTACCGGCACCATGAGCGTTTCCCTTCCGGCGCTGGCCGGTAAATTGCCGAGATTGACCGTCACGGTGCCGCTGACCCCGCCGACGGTGGGAAAATCATCCGGCCGCGGCATGGTTAAAATGATCTGCCAGGTAAGGGTGCTGTTGTCGCTGCTGCCGGTATGCTCTTTGTATTCCGCCGTAAATTCGCGGCCCGGCAGGGTATTGATCCTGACGACGGGGCGGTAGGCGGTATTGCGGATATCCAGGGAGGTGAACAGATTTTCGGGAATGCTGAAGACCACATCCAGCAGGTCGGTACGCGTCAGGGTGATCACCGGCTGGCCGGCGGCGACCACCTGATGGTTGCGGATATGCACGCCGGCGGCAATCCCGCCGAAGGGCGCGGTGAGGCTCATTTGCGCCAGCTCTTCACGGGCGATTTTTAAGGCCGCGTTGGCGGCATCGCGATTGGCGCGCTGCACGTCCATCTCCGCCTGGGAAATCGCCTGACGTCCCGCCAGGGTCTGGAAGCGATCAAACTGACGCTGGGCGAGGGTAGCCGCCGTTTGTCGTTCATTGACCCGCTGTTGGGCCTCGCGGGCATTCAGGCGCGCCAGCGTTTGCCCCTGGGCGATGGTCGCCCCCTGGCGAATATCCAGCGATTCCACCTGGCCCCCCCGCTTAAACGACAGCTCGGTGGAGTCGCCAGACTCGATACGTGCCGGAAACGTTCGCTGCTGGGTATTGCCCACGGCGGTCACCTGCGCCACCTTGACCATGCGCGGGGCGGACTCGACGGACGGCGATTTCTGATCGCAAGCGGTTGTAAATAAAATAACAACCGGGATGAGAGAAAAATAACGGTTCACAGTATTCCCCTCAGATTCAGGATTTATTTTACATTTTTATTACGCGGCGCACGCTTATTCGGCGAGGGCGGCGACAACCAGATAGGTGAATAGTCCCACCAGCGTGCAGGCGACAATGGCCAGCGCGACAAATAATCCCAGACGTAACAGGCTATAACCAAACATGATTTTCTCCCTTTACTCCCACCCGAACCGCGAATGTCATTTAATTCGGCCCCCACGGTGACCACCGGACATTCGGAGCGGCACTCCTGCTTGTAATCAGCATAGTCGGAGAAAAGGTGAAGTGTTAAAAAAGAGCATACCGCGAGCGGCAGCGGCACGGTTGGGGAAAACGCAGGAGAACTGCAGGGAATATGTGGTTTTTATAATATTTTTCAGTCTATTAATCCGTCATTTTCTAATGTTAATTTTCCTGTGCTACGTTTAATAACATCTATTCCGCTCGCCGCTTCTGTTGTTGAGATTTCGTTCCTCCCCAAGTATGGGGTTATTCATCACTACGCATTGTATTGGTAATAAAAGGATTATCTCATGTATAAAAATATCGTTGTTCCCGTTGACGTGTTTGATGCAGGCCTGGCCGACAAAGCCCTCTCTCATGCGAAATTCCTCGCCCAGCATTCTTCCGGGCAAATTCATCTTGTCCATGTCATTCCGGCATTCTCTCCGGTGTTAACGCGCGGATTTATCTCTGATGCCCGAAAGATGGAAGACCATTTGATTAATACCGCTAAGGAAAAACTGACTGAGCTGGTCAAAAAAAATGGCCTTGCGGAAGACGCCAGCCATCTTTATGTGCGCAGTGGCAATGTTCGCGATCAAGTGATTGCTCTGGCCGATGAGCTACAAGCGGACGTGGTGATTGTCGGTTCGCGCAATCCGGGGATTCAGACTCACCTGCTGGGCTCGGAAGCGGCCAATATCGTGCGCTATGCCCATGTACCGGTTTTCGTTGTGCGCTGATGACGGCGGGATGTCGTCCTGACTTCCGCTTCAGAAATCGAGGGAGAGAGTATGAATACAGATAAACCGGGGGCGCCCTATTATCAGCGCTCCGTCGAGGAGACGCTCGCCAGCGTACAGAGTTCGCCGGACGGGATTAGCGGAACAGAGGCGGCCACGCGCCTGCAGCAGTATGGCGAAAACGCCCTGCCGCAGAAGCCGGGTAAACCCGCCTGGCTGCGTTTTATTGTGCATTTTAACGATGTGCTGATCTACGTCCTGCTGGCGGCGGCGCTGCTGAAGGCGGTAATGGGCCACTGGATCGACATGTCAGTGATCCTCGCGGTGGCGGTGGTCAATGCGCTGATCGGCTTCATTCAGGAAAGTAATGCTGAAAAATCCCTGCAGAGTATCCGCAATATGCTGTCCAGCGAGGCGGTGGTGATCCGACAGGGCAACCATGAAACCATCCCCACCACCTCGCTGGTACCCGGCGATATCGTGGTGATCCGCACCGGCGACCGTATCCCCGCCGATTTACGGGTGATTGAGGCGCACAACCTGCGGGTGGAAGAGGCGATCCTCACCGGCGAGTCGACGGTGGTGGAAAAAACCACCGAGCCGCTAAGCGGCGATTTACCGCTCGGCGATCGCAGCAACCTGTTGTTTTCCGGGACCACCGTCAGCTCAGGGGCGGGGAAAGGGATCGTGGTGGCCACCGGCGGCGATACCGAGCTGGGCCACATCAACCAAATGATGGCGGGCATTGAGAAGCACCGCACGCCGCTGCTGGTGCAGATGGACAAGCTGGGCAAAGCCATCTTCATCCTGATTCTGGTGATGATGGCGGCGCTGTTCGTCTTTAGCCTGCTGTTCCGCGATATGCCGGTCTCCGAACTGATGCTGTCGTTGATTAGCCTCGCGGTGGCGTCGGTCCCGGAAGGGTTGCCGGCGATTATCTCGATTATTCTGTCGCTCGGCGTGCAGGCGATGGCCCGCCAGAAAGCGATTATCCGCAAGCTGCCGACGGTAGAAACCCTCGGCGCGATGACCGTTATCTGCTCGGATAAAACCGGGACCCTGACCATGAACGAAATGACGGTGAAGGCGGTGATCACCGCGGACAGCGTCTATCGGGTGGAAGGGGACAGCTATGAGCCGGTCGGTAAAATCCATGCTATCGACGACCCGTCGCCGGTTGCGGTGGCGCCAGGATCGCTTCTTGAGCGCTATCTGCGCACCATCGATCTGTGTAACGACAGCCAGCTTATCAAAGAGGAAAGCGGGCTGTGGAAAATCACCGGTGGCCCCACCGAGGGGGCATTGAAGGTGCTGGCGGCGAAGATAACCCTGTCGCCGCAGCCCAGCGAGTTGCGCAGTAAAATTCCTTTTGATTCGCAATATAAATACATGTCGACGCTTTACCGGCTGGGCGAAGAGGAGGTGGTGCTGGTCACCGGCGCGCCGGATGTTCTGTTCCGCCTGTGCCAGTATCAGCAGAGCGACAGCGGGTTGCAGCCGCTGGATCTCCCGTACTGGGAAAGCAAAATTGAAGAGTACGCCCGGGAGGGGCTGCGAATGGTGGCCGCGGCCTGGAAGCCGGCTGCCGCAGGCCAGACCGAGCTGACCCATCAGGATCTACAGCAGGGGGTCATTTTATTAGGGGTTGCCGGGATGATGGATCCGCCGCGTCCGGAAGCGATCACGGCGATTGCCGACTGCCTGCAGGCCGGGATCCGCGTGAAGATGATCACCGGCGACCACCCGCAAACGGCGATGAGCATCGGCAAAATGCTGGGGATTGGCAATGCGGGGAACGCCATTACCGGGCGCGAGCTGGAGGTGATGGACGACGCGCAGCTGAGCGTGGCCGCGCAGCAGTTCGATATCTTCGCCCGCACCAGCCCGGAAGATAAGTTCCGTCTGGTGCAGGCTCTACAGAGCAAGAAAGAGATTGTCGGCATGACCGGAGACGGGGTGAACGATGCCCCGGCGCTGAAGCAGGCTGACGTCGGCGTGGCGATGGGGATCAAGGGGACCGAGGTGACCAAGGAAGCCGCCGATATGGTGCTGACCGATGACAACTTCGCCACCATCGCCAGCGCGGTCCGCGAGGGGCGCCGGGTGTATGACAACCTGAAAAAAACCATTCTTTTTGTCATGCCGACCAACCTTGCGCAGGGGTTACTGATCGTGATCGCGCTGCTGGCGGGCAACGTACTGCCGCTGACGCCGGTGCTGATCCTGTGGATGAACATGGCCACCTCCGCCACGCTGTCGTTTGGTCTGGCGTTTGAAGCCGGTGAGAAAAATATTATGCGACGGCCGCCGCGCGACCCGAAACTGCACGTGATGGACGGCTTTGCCATCTGGCGCGTGGCGTTTGTGGGGTCGATGATTGCGGTCAGCGCTTTTATTCTCGAAGCCTGGCTGCAGCCGCGCGGCTATTCGCCGGAGTTTATCCGTACCGTGCTGTTGCAGACTCTGGTCACCGCCCAGTGGTTCTATATGCTGAACTGCCGCGTGTCGGATGGTTTCTCGTTGACCAAAGGTCTGCTGGCTAACAAAGGGATCTGGATCGTCAGCGGCGTGCTGCTGGTGCTGCAGCTGCTGATTATCTATGCGCCGTTTATGCAGTTGCTGTTCGGCACCACCGGGCTGCCGTTCCGCTACTGGGTGATCACCTTTATCATCGGCTTCGCCATGTTCCTGATTGTGGAGCTGGAAAAACCGCTGACCCGCAAATGGCGAACCGCCTGACGGCGTGAAGCGTTGAACGAAAAAGGAAAGAGGGGGCATCGCCCCCTCTTTTTATTGTGCTGTGCCGGTATCGCGGTTTATTGTTTCGGCTCGGCGACCACGCTGCTTCCCACGCCGCGGTTGTTATATTCCCACATACGGTTGAAGCCGTTGTCGTTGAGGTTGCGCTGCAGATTGCCTTTGTCATCCGCGCTGCCGGTGTTGCCGCTGAACGGACGGCCGGAGCCTACCGCCGCCGCCCACGGCTGGGCGATGTTAAAGCCTTCATTGATGGCGCTGTCGCGGATCACGACCTGGCCGTTGCTGTTGCCGTCAACGTCCAGCGCGCGGCCGAGCTGCGCGACGTTATCCCCGGAGGCGGTGAAGCGGCTGTTGGTCGCCAGGAAGCCGTAGGTCACGCTCTTCAGGGTGGCCGGCGCGAAGACGTAGGCTTCTTTCTGAGTACGCGAGTTCACCACGCGGAAGTCGGTGTTATCAAACACCACGGCGCCGCGGCCAGAAACGATATCCACGTCGCCTTCAATATAGCTGTTCGTCACCAGGGTGCGGGTCTGACGGTTGTCCTGCAGACGGTTCTGCACGCCGCTGTTGGTCACGAAGAAGGTGTTCTGGCGGCCAAGAATGTTCACTTTATCGATCTGCACCTGGTCACCATCGCTGCGCAGGGCAACGGCCTGGTGGGTGCCGGCATCGACGCTGTCGCCCAGGTTGTTGGCGATGGTCAGGTTCTGCAGCTGCAGGCCGTTATTCTGCGACCAGAAGACCGCGGAGCACATCACGCCGACGGTGGCGGTGGATTTGCTCTGGCAGCTGTCGAACATATACCACGCTGGTTTGCCCGGCATGTATTTGCCACCCGGATTGACCAGACGACGCCAGGTGTTGCGATCCATTTCGGAATCAATGGCTTCGCTGATCTTCACGTCGATCGGTTTATCGCCGGTACCATACAGGGTCAGGGCGCCCGGCGCCGCCGGAACGTAGACGGTGCCCGGGTATTCGCCCGGCATGATGGCGATAAACAGACGACGGTTAGAGTGGCGGGCAATCGCCGCATCCACCGCCGCCTGGACGGTGGTATGCGTCACGCCCTGGGTTCCCGCCGGGCCGACGATAAAGTCAGGCTGCGCCGGCAGGCTGATGGCGGACGGCGTCCAGGCCGCGGCATTGGGGGTCAGCGACTGGAAATAGGCCGCCTGGGTAAAGTTTTTCGCTTCATCGGCGTTCAGAATGGGACGCGCGGTGGTGCCCGGTGCAGTCTGCGTTGAGGGCTGTTGATCGGCAGGCGTCGAGCTACAGGCGGACAGCGTCACGCCGAAGGCCAGCGCCAGCGCCAGACGGGAAACGGAATATGTGTTCATGTTGCTCCGGGCAAAATTAAGCGTAGTGAAATACCCCGGCTGAGACGCCAGGGTATAAGTCCTTTAAAACCTGCTGTTTTATACTAACTTGAACGAAACGGGAAGACGTGGGCTGAAAAACTTACCTTCTTTACGCAATACGCCGCGTCGCCGGACGGTCTCCAGTCACAAATAAATAACATTTACTCGCGCTTTTGTTGACATTCCCGGCGTTATGAAAATAAATGTCTATACAACCCATGACAAGTTAAGCGCTATGACTGAAGCCACCTCCGAACGCGTTATCTGGCGAAACGCCCGTCTCGCCACCCTGAACCCTGATGCTTCCCAACCGTACGGTCTGCTGGAGCGCCACGCGCTGCTGGTGCGCGACGGTCGCATTGCGGCAATCGTCCCCGAAGATGACCTCCCCAGCGGGCGCAGGATCGATCTCGAAGGCCGGCTGGTCACGCCGGGATTAATCGACTGCCATACCCACCTGATCTTCGGCGGCAGCCGGGCGCAGGAGTGGGAGCAGCGGCTGAACGGCGTCTCCTATCAGACCATCAGCGCCAGCGGCGGGGGGATTAATGCCACCGTGCGCGCCACCCGCGACAGCAGCGAAGCCGAATTACTGGCGCTGGCGCAGCCGCGTCTGGCCCGCCTTCTGCGTGAAGGGGTGACCACCCTGGAGATCAAATCCGGCTACGGTCTCGATCTGCAAAACGAACGCAAAATGCTGCGGGTCGCCCGCCAGTTGGCGCGCGATAACGCGGTGGAACTCTCGGCGACGCTGCTCTCCGCCCACGCCACGCCGCCGGAATATCAAGGCGACGCCGACGGCTATATTACGCTGGTCTGCGACACTATCCTGCCGACGCTGTGGCGGGAGGGACTGTTTGAAAGCGTTGACGTCTTCTGCGAAAACGTCGGCTTCAGCCCGCAGCAAACCGAGCGGGTGTTTCAGGCGGCGCAGGCGTTGGGCATTCCGGTTAAAGGTCACGTTGAGCAGCTCTCCTCGCTGGGCGGCGCCCAGCTGGTGAGCCGTTATCACGGACTGTCCGCCGACCATATTGAATATCTGACGGAAGAGGGGGTGGCGGCGATGCGCGAAAGCGGCACCGTGGCGGCCCTGCTGCCCGGCGCGTTTTACTTCCTCAATGAAACCCGCAAACCGCCGGTGGAACTGCTGCGCAAGTACCAGGTGCCGATGGCGGTGGCGACCGATTTCAACCCCGGCACCAGCCCCTTCGCCAGCCTGCATCTGGCGATGAATATGGCCTGCGTCAAGTTTGGTTTAACGCCGGAGGAGGCGTGGGCCGGTGTGACGCGCCATGCCGCGCGGGCGCTGGGGCGGCAGAACAGCCACGGTCAGCTGGCGGCGGGCTTTGCGGCGAACTTTGCCATCTGGGATGCCGAGCATCCGGTCGAGATGGTGTATGAGCCGGGGCGCAGTCCGCTCTGGGGACGCGTGGTACAAGGAGAATGGCAATGACGCTGTGGCAAGCTACGCCCGCCAACCTTTGGCAGGGGCGCGATGATAGCGCGGAAGCGCCGAATGCGCTGCGCCTGTTTCAGACCATCCCCCGCGCGGAACGCTTCGCGCCGCAGGCGCTGCCCGGCGATATCGCGCTGCTTGGCTTCGCCTGTGACGAAGGCGTCCGGCGCAACAAAGGGCGTACCGGAGCGGCTGACGGCCCGGCGACCCTACGCCGGGCGCTGGCCAATATGGCCAGCCATCAGGGCCACGACCGCTGCGTGGATATGGGCACGATTAGCGTCGATGGCGAACAGCTGGAAGCCGCGCATCAGGCGCTGCGCGAGGCGGTGACCGCCTGCCAGCGCGCCGGGAAACGCACGCTGGTTCTGGGCGGCGGCCACGAGACCGCCTTCGGTCATGGCGCGGGGGTACTGGATGCCTTCCCGGGCGAAAAAGTGGGCATTATTAATCTCGATGCGCATCTTGATCTGCGCATTGCCGAGCGCGCCAGCTCCGGGACGCCATTTCGCCAGCTGGCGCTGGAGTGTGACGCGCAGCAGCGCGCTTTTCACTATACCTGCATCGGCGTCAGTCGGGCGGCCAACACCCAGGCGCTCTGGGAGGAAGCGGCGCGGCGCGAGGTGGCTATCGTGGAGGATCTCCAGGTGCTGGAGGCCTTCGAAACCCGGGTGCTGGCGGAGCTTGAGCGCAACATCGCGCAGTACGATCGTCTGTATCTGACCATCGATCTCGACGTGCTCCCGGCGCGGGAAATGCCGGCGGTGTCGGCCCCGGCGGCGCTGGGCGTGCCGCTGGCGACCCTGCTGCGCATCGTTGAGCCGCTGTGCCGCAGCGGTAAGCTGCAGGCGGTGGATCTGGTGGAGTTCAACCCGCAGTTTGACATTGACGGTCAGGGCGCCCGCGCGGCCGCCCGTCTGGCATGGCAAATCGTCCATTGGTGGCAGTAGCCATTCCGGTATATTCTGGGTGTTTCGCCGCCCATTTTGCAAAAGGAAAGCCAGGCTATGTTTTCACAGCAACCCCGTTCCGCGCCCGCGCCTTTTTATGAGAAGGTGAAGCAGGCTATCGGTGAAAAAATTCACAGCGGCGTCTGGCGACCGCATGACCGTATCCCTTCCGAAGCGGAGCTGGTGGCCCAGTTCGGCTTCAGCCGGATGACCATCAACCGCGCGCTGCGCGAGCTAACGGATGAAGGCCTGCTGGTCAGGTTGCAAGGGGTGGGGACCTTTGTCGCCGAGCCGAAAGGGCAGTCGGCGCTGTTTGAGGTGCGCAGCATTGCCGAAGAAATTATTGCCCGTCACCATCAGCACCGCTGCGAGGTGCTGCTGCTGGAGGAGACCCGGGCGGATCATATTCAGGCGGCGGCGCTCAGCGTAGCGGAAGGCACCCGCATCTTTCACTCGCTGATGGTGCATTACGAAAACGAGGTGCCGGTGCAAATCGAAGATCGCTGCGTCAATGCCGCGGTGGTGCCGGACTATCTCCAGCAGGATTATACCGCCACCACGCCCCATGATTATCTGTCGCTGATCGCCCCGTTAACAGAAGGTGAACATATTGTTGAAGCGGTGCAGGCCACGACGGAAGAGTGCGCGCTGCTGCATATTCACGCCCACGATCCCTGCCTGCTGATCCGCCGGCGCACCTGGTCGACAACCCACATCGTCTCCCACGCGCGCCTGCTGTTCCCCGGTAGCCGCTATCGTCTGCAGGGCCGCTTTGGCTCCTGATCCACGCTGGCGTCAGCAAAACGTGATTGCTGACGCAATATAACAAAATTGTATCATTTCTGTTAAATCCTGGCTTGCGCATGCTTGTATAGACAAGTATATGTATCTACGTAAACAACGTTCATTGTCAGGAGAAACCCCGATGTCGCAAAGCAAATATCGCCAGCTGGACGTCCGTGCGCCAAGAGGCACGACGCTGACCGCGAAGAGCTGGTTGACCGAAGCCCCGCTGCGTATGTTAATGAATAACCTCGATCCCGATGTCGCCGAAAACCCGCACGAACTGGTGGTCTATGGCGGTATTGGTCGCGCAGCGCGCAACTGGGAATGCTATGACGCTATCGTGAAGGCGCTGAAGAACCTGGAAAGCGACGAGACCCTGCTGGTCCAGTCCGGCAAGCCAGTGGGCGTTTTCAAAACCCATGAACACTCGCCGCGCGTGCTGATCGCTAACTCCAACCTGGTTCCGCACTGGGCGACCTGGGAACACTTTAACGAGCTGGATGCCAAAGGGCTGGCGATGTACGGCCAGATGACCGCCGGCAGCTGGATCTACATTGGCAGCCAGGGCATCGTCCAGGGCACTTACGAAACCTTCGTCGAAGCCGGTCGCCAGCACTATCAGGGCAGCCTGAAAGGCCGCTGGGTGCTAACCGCCGGGCTGGGCGGCATGGGCGGCGCGCAGCCGCTGGCCGCGACGCTGGCCGGCGCCTGCTCGCTGAATATTGAATGCCAGCAGAGCCGCATCGATTTCCGTCTGCGCACCCGCTACGTGGACGAACAAGCCACTTCTCTGGATGACGCCCTGGCGCGTATCAAGAAATACACCGCCGAAGGCCGGGCTATCTCCATCGCGCTGTGCGGCAACGCCGCGGAGATCGTGCCGGAGCTGGTGAAACGCGGCGTGCGCCCGGATATGGTCACCGACCAGACCAGCGCCCACGACCCGCTGCACGGCTATCTGCCGAAAGGCTGGAGCTGGGAAGCGTATCAGCAGAAAGCTGAATCCGATCCGCAGGGCACCATTCTGGCGGCGAAACGCTCGATGGCCGACCACGTGCAGGCGATGCTGGCCTTCCATGAGATGGGGGTGCCGACTTTCGACTACGGTAACAACATTCGCCAGATGGCTCAGGAAGTGGGCGTCAGCAACGCCTTCGATTTCCCGGGCTTCGTGCCGGCCTATATCCGCCCGCTGTTCTGCCGCGGTATCGGTCCGTTCCGCTGGGTGGCGCTCTCCGGCGATCCGCAGGATATCTACAAGACTGACGCGAAAGTGAAAGAGATCATCAAGGATGATAAGCATCTGCACCATTGGCTGGATATGGCGCGCGAGCGCATCAGCTTCCAGGGACTGCCGGCGCGTATCTGCTGGGTCGGTCTGGAATGGCGGCAGAAGCTGGGCCTGGCGTTTAACGAAATGGTGCGCAGCGGCGAAGTCTCCGCGCCGATCGTGATTGGCCGCGATCATCTTGACTCCGGCTCCGTCGCCAGCCCGAACCGCGAAACCGAAGCGATGCGCGACGGCTCTGACGCGGTCTCTGACTGGCCGCTGCTGAATGCGCTGCTCAACACCGCCAGCGGCGCGACCTGGGTGTCGCTGCACCACGGCGGCGGGGTAGGCATGGGCTTCTCGCAACACTCCGGGATGGTTATCGTCTGCGATGGCACCGATGAAGCGGCAGCGCGTATCGCCCGCGTCCTGCACAACGACCCGGCCACCGGCGTGATGCGTCATGCCGACGCGGGGTACGAGATTGCCATTGAATGCGCGGCAGAACAGGGTCTGAATCTTCCGATGGTGGCGGCAACGCAGGGGAACGCGAAATGAAATCTTTAACTCTGATCCCGGGTCAACTCAGCCTGTCGCAGCTCCGCGACATCTACAGCCACCCGGTGAATATTGCCCTCGACAGCGGCGCGTTTGCCGCCATTGACGAGAGCGTGGCCTGCGTCAACGCTATCCTTGCCGAAGGGCGGACCGCCTACGGCATCAACACCGGTTTTGGCCTGCTGGCGCAGACCCGTATCTCGACGGAAGATCTGGAGAACCTGCAGCGTTCGCTGGTGCTGTCCCATGCGGCGGGCGTAGGCGAGCCGCTGGACGATGACCTGGCGCGCCTGATTATGGTACTGAAGATTAACAGTCTGTCCCGCGGATTCTCCGGGATCCGCCTGAGCGTGATCCAGGCGCTGATTGGCCTGGTGAATGCCGGCGTGACGCCGTGGATCCCGGCGAAAGGCTCCGTCGGCGCCTCCGGCGACCTCGCGCCGCTGGCCCATATGTCGCTGACCCTGCTTGGCGAAGGTAAAGCGCGGGTACGCGGCGGCGACTGGCTGCCGGCCACCGAAGCGCTGCGTCAGGCGGGGCTGGAGCCGATTACCCTGGCGGCGAAAGAGGGGCTGGCGCTGCTCAACGGCACCCAGGCGTCGACCGCTTTTGCCCTGCGCGGTCTGTTCGAAGCCGAAGATTTGTTCGCCTCCGCGGTCGTCTGCGGGGCGTTAACCACCGAAGCGGCGCTGGGCTCCCGTCGTCCGTTTGATGCGCGCATCCATGAAGTGCGCGGCCAGCGCGGGCAGATTGACGCGGCGGCGCTGTATCGCCATCTGCTGACCGACGACAGCGCGATCTCACTGTCGCACCATAACTGCAGCAAGGTGCAGGACCCGTACTCCCTGCGCTGTCAGCCGCAGGTGATGGGCGCCTGCCTGACCCAGATCCGCCAGGCGGCTGAGGTGCTGCTGGCCGAAGCCAACGCGGTGTCCGATAACCCGCTGGTCTTCGCCGCCGAGAATGACGTGATCTCCGGCGGTAACTTCCACGCCGAGCCGGTGGCGATGGCGGCGGATAATATCGCGCTGGCGATTGCCGAAATCGGCTCGCTCTCCGAGCGTCGCATCGCGTTGATGATGGACAGCCATATGTCGCAGCTGCCGCCGTTCCTCGTCAAAAACGGCGGGGTGAACTCCGGGTTTATGATTGCCCAGGTCACGGCGGCGGCGCTGGCCAGTGAAAACAAAGCGCTGTCGCACCCGCACAGCGTCGACAGCCTGCCGACCTCCGCCAACCAGGAAGATCACGTCTCGATGGCGCCGGCGGCCGGTCGCCGCCTGTGGGCGATGGCCGAGAATACCCGCGGCGTACTGGCCGTCGAGTGGCTGGCGGCGGCGCAGGGGCTGGATATGCGCGAAGGGCTGACCACCAGCCCGCTGCTGGAAGAGGCGCGCCATCTGCTGCGCGAACGCGTCCCTCACTATACGCAGGATCGCTACTTCGCCCCGGATATCGATAATGCCATTGCGCTTCTGGCGGCCCGTCACCTGACGCGTCTGCTGCCTGCCGTACTGCCAGGCCTGCACTAATCACCGTTGTTCTCTGTACCCGCGTCGGGGGAAATCATTCCCCCGACCGCCCTACATCGCATATTTGTCGTCAAATAAAAAAACCAGGACACCTGTATATGCAACAACAACACAAGCCACATCTGCTGCGCGGGCTCAATGCCCGACACATTCGATTTATTGCGCTCGGCTCCGCGATCGGCACCGGGCTGTTCTATGGCTCGGCTTCCGCCATCAAGGCGGCGGGCCCGGCGGTGCTGCTGGCCTATTTGATTGGCGGCGCGGCGGTGTTTATCGTCATGCGCGCGCTGGGCGAGATGGCGGTGCGCAACCCGGTGTCCGGCTCCTTCGGCAGCTATGCCCGCCAGTATCTCGGCCCGCTGGCCGGGTTTATTACCGGCTGGACCTACACTTTTGAAATGGTAATCGTCGCCCTGGCCGACGTGACCGCCTTCGGCATCTATATGGGATTGTGGTATCCCGATGTCCCGCGCTGGATCTGGATCCTCAGCATCATCTTCTTTATCGGCGCCATGAACCTGTGCAACGTGCGGGTGTTCGGCGAGATGGAGTTCTGGCTGTCGCTGGTGAAGGTGGTGGCGATTATCGCCATGATGCTGGCGGGGGCGGGGATCATCTTCTTTGGCTTCGGCCATAGCTTCCCGGCCACCGGGCTGGAAAATCTCTGGAGCCACGGCGGCTTTGCCCCTAACGGCTGGCAGGGCGTTATCGCTTCGCTTGGTATCGTGATGTTCGCCTTCGGCGGGGTGGAGATTATCGGCGTCACCGCCGCGGAAGCGAAGGATCCGAAGAAGGTCATCCCGCAGGCCATCAATACCATTCCGCTGCGCATTATCCTGTTCTACGTCTGCACCCTGGCGGTGCTGATGGCGATTTTCCCGTGGAACAGCTTTGGCGAGCAGGGGAGTCCGTTTGTGCTGATTTTCGACGGTCTGGGGATCCCGGCGGCGGCGACAATCCTTAACATCATCGTGATCAGCGCCAGCATCTCGGCGATTAACAGCGATATCTTCGGCGCCGGACGCATGATGTACGGCATGTCGAAGGAGGGGCTGGCGCCGAAAAGCTTCCAGCGCATCGCCAGCAACGGCGTACCCTGGATGACGGTGGTGGTCATGGGCGGCGCGCTGCTGGCGGCGGTGGTGCTGAACTATCTGATCCCCGAGCAGGTATTTGTGCTGATTGCTTCGCTGGCGGCATTCGCCACGGTGTGGGTATGGCTGATGATCCTGCTGTCCCATTTCGCCATGCGCCGTAGTTTGTCTGCCGAAGAGCGCAGCCAGATTGCCTTCCCCGTTCCGTTCTGGCCGGTGGCGCCGCTGTTAACGCTGCTGTTTATGGGGCTGGTCATCGCTGTGCTGGGGATGTTTGCCGAGACGCGGATGGCGCTGATCGCCGGCCTGGTCTGGCTCGGGCTGCTGACGGTGGTGTGGTACGCGCGGGTGCGTAAAACCGCGCTGCAGGTTGTCACTGAGCAGTAAATCAGATCTCCCCGGCGGCGCTGCGCTTGCCGGGGCGACGAGGTGTTGGCCTGGGAGAGGACCCTCCAGGCCGGGTAAGGCGCAGCCGCCACCCGGCAAAATCACCATGCAACAGGGTTGCCTGGAAGGTAATCAATACTTTCCCGGCGGCGCGGCGCTTGCCGGGTCTGCGAGGTGTTGGCCTGGGAGAGGACCCTGTAGGTCGGGTAAGGCGCAGCCGCCACCCGGCACAAAATCGGCTCTGTGCCTGCTGTCATCGCCCGGTGGCGCGGCGCTTACCGGGCCTACGAGGTATGAGCCTGTGAGAGGACCCCGTAGGCCGGGTCAGGCGCCAGCCGCCACCCGGCATAAAACGGCTCTGTGCCTGCTGTCATCGCCCGGTGGCGCTGCGCTTACCGGGCCTACGAGGTATGAGCCTGGGAGAGGACCCTCCAGGCCGGGTAAGGCGCAGCCGCCACCCGGCAAAATAACGGTACAAGCGGAAATGTCCTTGTTCGCACTGCGCCTGGCAGGGCTACAACTTCTATGTTAATTCCGGGCAGATTGCGCTCCCGGTTAATTTTCTGCGTTATGTCTCTTACGGCGGAGGGAGCGCACAGGGGGCGGCCAGTCGCCGCCGCCCCCTGTACCCCCGGGCTCCGGCCAGCAAAATCGCCGCTACGCGGTACCTTCGACTTATCCCTGCAGGCTTCGGGTCGGGCCGAGGCAGCGTCCGTGCAAAACACGGCCCTCAGCCCGCATCCATGCGGGCTGCCCCGGCCTTGCGGGAACGTCTCAGCGATTTTGAGGCCGTCAGCACCGGCAGTTTCAGCAAGGCTGGTGAATAAATGAACGACAGGTCGCACGAACTCCAGGCCGGGTCAGGCGCAGCCGCCACCCGGCACAAAATCGGCTCCGTGCCTGCTGTCATCGCCCGGTGGCGCTGCGCTTACCGGGCCTACGAGGTATGAGCCTGTTAGCAGGTAGCCCGGATAAGGCGCAAGCCGCTATCCGGGGGAAGATTAACTGAACAGGGCGGTGATGGAGGCGCTGGCGAGGGAATGGAAATGGACGTTAAAGCCGACCATTGCGCCGCTGGCCTCGGCATCCACCTCAATTTTCTCAACGTCCAGGGCGTGGACGGTAAAGATATAGCGGTGGGTCTCGCCCTTCGGCGGCGCCGCGCCGCCGTATCCCGCCTTGCCAAAATCGGTGCGGGTCTGAACGGCCTCTTCCGGCAACTCCGCCTGACCGGAACCGGCCCCCTGCGGCAGGACGCGCGTATCCGCAGGCAGGTTAGCCACCACCCAGTGCCACCAGCCGGAGACGGTCGGCGCATCCGGATCGTAGCAGGTCACCACAAAGCTTTTGGTTCCTGCGGGCACATCATCCCACATCAGATGCGGCGAAATATTGTCGCCATCGTAGCCCATGCCGTTGAAGACGTGACGATTAGGCAGCTTACCGCCGTCCTGGAGATCGTGACTGATCAGTTTCATGCTTCATCCTCATTGATAATGCGCTGATTAACCAGGAAGTGTAGCCTGCACCACGACGCAATTCCGCTATTTATTCGCTAAAAAATGTTTCGTCCTGCACCGCCAGGTTAACGGCGCGGGTCAGGCGGGACAGCTGTTCAGGCGTGATGATATACGGCGGCATCAGGTAGATCAGGCGGCCAAACGGTCGGATCCACACCCCCTGCTCGACGAAAAAGCGCTGCAGGGCAGCCATATTGACCGGGCGACAGGTTTCAACCACGCCAATAGCGCCCAGCACGCGGACGTCGGCGACCAGGGCGGATCCCCGCGCCGGAGCCAGCTCGGTCTGCAGCTGGGCTTCAATCGCCGCCACCTGCCGCTGCCATTCGCCGCTCTCCAGCAGGCGCAGGCTTTCGCTGGCCACCGCGCAGGCCAGCGAGTTGCCCATAAAGGTTGGGCCGTGCATAAAGCAGCCGGCTTCACCGTTGCTGATGGTTTCCGCCACCTCGCGGGTGGTCAGCGCGGCGGAGAGGGTCATGGTGCCGCCGGTCAGCGCCTTGCCCAGACACAGAATATCGGCGGCGATACCGGCGTGCTCGCAGGCGAACAGCTTGCCGGTGCGGCCAAAGCCGGTGGCAATCTCATCGGCGATCAGCAGTATCCCTTCCCGGTCGCACATTTTACGCACCCGCTTCAGCCACTCCGGATGGTACATCCGCATCCCGCCCGCGCCCTGAACGATCGGTTCGAGGATCACCGCGGCGATGTCGTGACGGTGCGCGGCCATCAGGCGGGCAAAGGGCACCATATCCATTTCATCCCACTCGCCGTCAAAGCGGCTCTGCGGCGCGGGGGCAAACAGGTTATCCGGCAGATAGCCCTGCCACAGGCTGTGCATCGAGTTCTGCGGATCGCAGACCGACATCGCGCCGAAGGTATCGCCGTGATAGCCGTTGCGGAAGGTCAGGAAACGACGACGCGGTTGGCCTTTCGCCTGCCAGTACTGCAGGGCCATTTTCATCGCCACCTCAACCGCTACCGAACCGGAGTCGGCGAGGAAAACGCACTCCAGCGATTGCGGGGTCATTGCCACCAGCTGACGACACAGCGCCACCGCCGAGGGGTGAGTGATCCCGCCGAACATCACGTGCGACATCTGGTCGATTTGCGCTTTCATCGCCGCATTAAGACGCGGGTGATTGTAGCCGTGGATCGCCGCCCACCAGGAGGACATACCGTCAATCAGCTGTTCTCCGCTGGCGAGGGACAGCTCGCAACCGTGGGCGGAAACCACCGGGTAGACCGGCAGGGGGGAAGTCATAGAAGTGTAGGGGTGCCAGATGTGGCGCCGATCGAAGGCGAGATCGTCCAGGGTCATAAGTGACTTGTAAACCATTTTGAAAACATTTAGGTTTACAAGTCTACACTGAACTTATTTACAATGAAACGTACACAAAATATTTCGCGCAGCATCGAGGCGGCAAGCGAGAACATCCCCAGCAGCATAGTTCACTATCTGACAGGGGTGTGCGAGTGCAGCCAACAAAGAGGCTGTGTGAAACAGGTAGTGTACGACCTTTGGAGAGGAAAATGGCTCACCAACCCCGCTGGACAATGTCGCAAGTTACGGAATTATTTAATAAACCGCTGATCGACCTGCTATTCGAAGCGCAGCAAATCCACCGTCAACACTTTGATCCGCGCCAGGTGCAGGTCAGCACCCTGCTGTCGATCAAGACCGGCGCCTGCCCGGAAGATTGTAAATATTGTCCGCAGAGCGCGCGTTATAAAACGGGTCTCGAAACCGAGCGCCTGATGGAGGTCGCGCAGGTTCTGGAGTCCGCCCGTCAGGCAAAAAACGCCGGCTCCACGCGTTTTTGCATGGGAGCGGCGTGGAAAAACCCCCACGATCGCGATATGCCCTATCTGGAGCAGATGGTGAAAGGGGTGAAGGCTCTGGGGCTGGAGTCGTGTATGACGCTCGGCACCCTGACCGACAGCCAGGCGCAGCGCCTGGCCGAGGCGGGCCTCGATTACTACAACCACAACCTTGATACCTCGCCGGAATTTTACGGCAACATCATCACCACCCGCACCTACCAGGAGCGCCTGGATACCCTGGACAAAGTGCGTGACGCCGGGATCAAAGTCTGCTCTGGCGGTATCGTCGGGCTGGGGGAGACCGTGAAAGACCGCGCTGGCCTGCTGCTGCAGTTGGCCAACCTGCCCACGCCGCCGGAAAGCGTGCCCATCAACATGCTGGTAAAAGTCAAAGGTACGCCGCTGGCGGATAACGACGACGTCGACGCTTTCGATTTTATTCGCACTATCGCCATCGCGCGCATCATGATGCCCACCTCTTACGTGCGTCTCTCCGCCGGCCGCGAGCAGATGAACGAGCAGACCCAGGCGATGTGCTTTATGGCCGGGGCGAACTCCATTTTCTACGGCTGCAAGCTGCTGACCACGCCGAACCCGGAAGAGGACAACGATCTGCAGCTGTTCCGCAAGCTGGGGATCAACCCGCAACAGACGGCGGTGCTGGAAGGCGACAATGAGCAGCAGCAGCGTCTGGAGCAGGCCTTACTCACCCCGGACACTGAGGAATATTACAACGCGGCGGCGCTATGACCTGGCAGCAGCGAATCGATCGGGCGCTGGACGAGCGACGGGCGGCGGATGCCCTTCGCCGCCGCCTGCCGGTGACGCACGGCGCCGGGCGCTGGCTGGAGCGGGAAGGGGAGCGCTGGCTTAACTTCTCCAGCAATGACTATCTCGGCCTGAGCCAGCATCCGGCGATTATCGCCGCCTGGCAGCAGGGGGCGGAACGTTATGGCGTCGGTTCCGGCGGCTCGGGACACGTAAGCGGCTATAGCGAGGCCCACCGTGCGCTGGAAGAGGAACTTGCCGACTGGCTGGGCTACCCGCGCGCATTGCTGTTTATCTCCGGCTTTGCCGCCAATCAGGCGCTGATCGCCGCCCTGGCGGATAAAGAGGATCGGATTGTGGCCGACCGCCTGAGCCACGCTTCCCTGCTGGAGGCGGCCAGTCTGAGCCCGGCGCAGCTACGCCGTTTCGGCCACAACGATCCGCAACAGCTCGCTCAACTGCTGGCTAAGCCGCTGGCGGGCGAACAGTTGGCGGTCACCGAAGGCATTTTCAGCATGGACGGCGACAGCGCGCCGCTGGCGGCCATTCACGCCGCGGCGCAGGCCGCCGGGGCGCTATTGCTGGTGGATGACGCCCACGGCGTCGGCGTGGTCGGCGACGAAGGACGCGGGAGCTGCGCCGCGCAGGCGGTGCGCCCTGAGCTGCTGGTGGTTACCTTCGGCAAGGCGTTCGGCGTCAGCGGCGCGGCGGTGCTGTGCGATGACGCGCTGGCCGATTATCTGCTGCAGTTTGCCCGTCATCTGATCTACAGCACCGCGATGCCGCCCGCCCAGGCGGTGGCGCTGAGCGCCGCGCTGCGGGTGATTCGCAGCGATGAAGGCCAGCGCCGCCGCGACACCCTGGCCGCCCGTATCCGTCAGTTCCGCGCGGGGATGGGCGAGACGTCGCTGGGTTTGACCGACTCCGTCAGCGCGATCCAGCCGCTGATCGTCGGCGATAACGGGCGGGCGCTGAGCCTGGCCAGCCGTCTGCGCGACGCGGGCTGCTGGGCAACGGCGATCCGTCCACCGACGGTGCCGGTCGGCAGCGCTCGTCTGCGCCTGACCCTGACCGCCGCCCATCAGGCTGAGGACATTAACCGTTTACTGGAGGTGCTGCATGGCCACGGTGAATAAGCAGGCGGTCGCCGCGGCGTTTGGCCGGGCGGCCAGCGGCTATTCGCAACATGATGAACTGCAGCGGCGCAGCGCGGAACTGCTGCTGCGCCAGCTGGCGCATCGCGATTTTCCCCGGGTGCTGGATGCCGGCTGCGGCCCAGGCAGCATGAGCCGCCGCTGGCGTGAGGCGGGCAGCGTGGTGACCGCGCTGGATCTCTCCCCCGGGATGCTGGCCCAGGCGCAGCGTAACGACGCCGCCCAGCATTACCTGCTGGGCGACATTGAGGCGCTGCCGCTGCCCGATGCCTGCGTCGATCTGGCGTGGAGCAATCTGGCGGTGCAGTGGTGCGACGATCTGCGCGCAGCCCTTGGCGAGCTGTACCGGGTGGTGCGTCCCGGCGGCAGCGTGGCGTTTAGCACGCTGCTGGCCGACTCGCTGCCGGAGCTCAATCAGGCGTGGCAGGCCATCGACGACCGGCCGCATGCCAACCGTTTTCTCAGCGAAGCGGCGGTGCGCGAGGCGCTGAGCGGCCTGCGGGCGTCCGGCGAGGTGCATCAGATTAGCCTGCCGTTCGTCGATGCGCTGAGCGCCATGCGATCGCTGAAGGGCATCGGCGCCACCCATTTGCACCAGGGGCGGGCATCGGCCCCGCTTAGCCGCAGCAAACTGCGCGAGCTACAGCTGGCCTGGCCGCAGCGGCAGGGCGTCTGCCCGCTGACGTATTCTCTTTTTACAGGAGTCATTGAGCGTGACTAAACGTTTTTTTGTCACCGGGACCGACACTGAAGTCGGGAAAACCATCGCCAGCAGCGCCCTGCTGCAGGCGGCGAATCAGCTGGGTTTTCACACCGCCGGCTACAAGCCGGTGGCTTCCGGCAGCGAGCTTACCGCCGCCGGGCTGCGTAATGAAGACGCGCTGGCGCTGCAGCGTCATAGCCGGGTCGCGCTGCGCTATGAGCAGGTTAACCCGTATACCTTCGCCGAGCCGACCTCACCGCATATCATCAGCGCCGACGAAGGACGGCCGATCGCCGCGGCGAGGCTCTCCAGCGGGCTGCGCGAGTTAGAACGCCTCGCCGACTGGGTGCTGGTGGAAGGGGCCGGCGGCTGGTTTACGCCGCTTTCGGAAACCCTGACCTTCGCCGACTGGGCGCAGGCGGAGCAGCTGCCGGTGATTCTGGTGGTGGGCGTCAAGCTCGGCTGCATCAACCACGCGATGCTTACCGTCCAGGCGGTACGCCAGGCGGGGCTGCCGCTCGCGGGGTGGATCGCCAATGACGTGCTGCCGCCGGGCAAGCGCCACGCCGAGTATCTGGCGACGCTGAAAAACCGGCTGGCCGCGCCGTTCCTCGGTGAAATACCGTGGCTTGCCGATATCGCGCAGCGCGACGATCTCGGCCAGTATCTGGACCTCAGGGCGCTGGATCCGGCGTCATCCACTGCGCCAGCAGCGGTTCATCCAGCGCCATAATATCGCCTTCGGCGACGTTACGGCCCCGGTGCAAAACACAGAAACGATCCGCCACCCGGCGGATAAAGGGCAGGTGCTGCTCGGCGAGCAGCACCGTCAGGCCGATATCGCGATTCAACCGCAGCAGCAGATCCGCCAGCTTTTGCAGACAGCGCGGCCCTCTGCCGCGCGAGGGTTCATCAAGGATCAGCAGCCGCGGCTGGACAATCAGCGCCCTGGCCAGCGCCAGCTGGTACTGATCGTCGTCGCTCAGCGAGGCGCCTTTGCGCTGCCGTAGGGCATAGAGTTCGGGAAAATGTTCATAGATTTCGCCGCCGCTGGCGTTAGCCCCGGGTTTCCCGGCCGCGAGGGCAATATGTAGATTCTCTTCCACGCTGAGCTGGGAGAAGATGCGTTTATCCTGCGGCACATAGCCGATACCGATGGCGCTGCGCGACTGGGCCGACAGGGGGGTGAGATCCTGCGGCGGGGCGCCAATGTCATGCCAGGTCATCCGGCCGCTGGCCACCGGCAGGTGCCCGGCAATGCAGTTAACCAGGGTGGTTTTTCCCATGCCCTCGCGTCCCAGTACGCCAATGCACTCCCCCGGGCGTAGTTCAAGATCGACATTCCACAGCGAATGCTGGTTGCCGTAAAAGTGATTTACTGCCTGTAAATTCAACATGGACGTTTTCTCCTTATCCTGGCGTCAGGGCGACAGAAAGATGCTGCAAAACTCTTGCCAGGAAAAAGAACGCTCGGAAAAAAACGCTAAACGCCGATACCATCAGGCACAGCCAGCGCCGGGGCTGCACTTTTCCGGTGCCCGACGCTAAAGGGTGGTGCAAAAAGCAGCAAAAATCGAGCGGCTTTAAGCGGATAGTTATCAAAAATAGTTCGATAAAAATTTTTCGCCGCGCGGTTTAGGCCGCCAGACGATTTGCGCCGGGCGGCGGTGGTCTTGGGCTGCAGACAGTTATCCACTATTCCTGTGGATAACCTTGTGTATTAGAGTTAGAAAACCTGCGGTAAGCTAGAGCGTACGCGGCTTGCGGCTGAATTGGCGCGAAAGGCGTCTTTTCTTTAAAGGCATTAAATATCAGCTTGTTAGATAAAATCAATGGGTGTAAGAAAAGCGTCATCTGCTGCCATAAAACTTTCACCCGTCCGCTTGACAAATGTTAAAAGGTAAAAATTTCTGGGGATAACCCTGACGGCCGGAGGATTATTCCGCCCGGCGCGCGTTTTATCCCCCGGTTGCCGGCAAAAAAGGCCATATTGTGGCGCTATCATAATCACGCACTGTTTAAATATCCAGTATATTTTGTTGGCAAAAAACGGCCCTAGGGGTAGAATTAAACACCGGCCGCTAAATCTTTTTCAGGTTCTGATTGATGAGTAAATCGTTTGTTCTGCATTCCGCCTTTCGCCCCTCCGGAGACCAACCGGAAGCCATCCGCCGCCTGGAAGAGGGGCTGGAGGATGGGCTCGCGCATCAAACGCTGCTGGGGGTCACCGGCTCCGGTAAAACCTTTACCATCGCCAACGTGATTGCCGATCTGCAGCGGCCGACGATGGTGTTGGCGCCAAACAAAACCCTGGCGGCCCAGCTCTACGGCGAGATGAAAGAATTTTTCCCCGAGAATGCCGTCGAGTATTTCGTCTCCTACTACGATTACTACCAGCCGGAAGCCTACGTCCCCAGCTCAGATACCTTCATTGAGAAGGACGCCTCGGTAAACGAACATATCGAGCAGATGCGCCTGTCGGCCACTAAAGCGCTGCTCGAGCGGCGCGATGTGGTGGTGGTGGCCTCGGTCTCGGCTATCTACGGCCTCGGCGACCCGGACCTGTATCTGAAAATGATGTTGCATCTGACGGTGGGGATGCTGATTGACCAGCGGGCGATCCTGCGCCGCTTGGCCGAGCTGCAGTATACCCGCAACGATCAGGCCTTCCAGCGCGGCACCTTCCGCGTGCGCGGCGAGGTGATCGACGTCTTCCCGGCGGAATCCGACGATATCGCCCTGCGCATTGAGCTGTTTGACGAAGAGGTTGAGCGCCTGTCGCTGTTCGACCCGCTTACCGGCCATGTGGAATCGACGGTGCCGCGCTACACCATTTATCCCAAGACGCACTACGTGACGCCGCGGGAACGCATCGTCCAGGCGATGGAAGAGATTAAGCTGGAGCTGGCGGAGCGGCGCAAGGTGCTGCTGGCCAACAACAAGCTGCTGGAAGAGCAGCGCTTAACCCAGCGCACCCAGTTCGACCTCGAAATGATGAACGAGCTGGGCTACTGCTCGGGCATTGAAAACTACTCGCGCTTCCTCTCCGGGCGCGGGCCCGGCGAGCCGCCGCCCACCCTGTTCGACTACCTGCCGGCAGACGGCCTGCTGGTGATCGACGAATCCCACGTCACGGTGCCGCAGATCGGCGGCATGTACCGCGGCGACCGGGCGCGCAAAGAGACGCTGGTGGAGTACGGCTTCCGCCTGCCGTCGGCGCTGGATAACCGGCCGATGAAGTTTGAAGAATTCGAAGCGCTGGCGCCGCAAACCATCTACGTGTCGGCGACCCCCGGCGCCTACGAGCTGGATAAATCCGGCGGCGAGGTGGTGGATCAGGTGGTGCGTCCGACCGGTCTGCTGGACCCGATCATCGAAGTGCGGCCGGTGGCCACCCAGGTCGACGACCTGCTGTCGGAGATCCGCCTGCGCACGGCCATCAACGAGCGCGTGCTGGTCACCACCCTCACCAAGCGGATGGCGGAAGACTTAACCGAGTACCTTGAGGAGCACGGCGAGCGGGTGCGCTATCTGCACTCGGATATCGACACCGTCGAACGTATGGAGATTATCCGCGACCTGCGTCTTGGCGAGTTTGACGTGCTGGTGGGGATCAACCTGCTGCGTGAGGGGCTGGATATGCCGGAGGTGTCGCTGGTGGCGATCCTCGATGCGGACAAAGAGGGCTTCCTGCGCTCCGAACGCTCGCTGATCCAGACCATCGGCCGCGCGGCGCGCAACGTCAACGGCAAGGCTATTCTGTACGGCGATAAGATCACTCCCTCGATGGCGAAAGCCATCGGCGAGACGGAGCGGCGACGGGAGAAACAGCAGCGCTACAACGAAGAGCATGGCATCGTGCCGCAGGGGCTCAACAAGAAAGTGGTGGATATCCTGCAGCTGGGCCAGAGCCTGGCGAAAACCAAAGCCAAAGGGCGCGGTAAAGCGAAGGCCGTCGAGCCTGCCGGGCTCAGCGGCGTGGATATGACGCCAAAAGCGCTGCAGCAGAAAATCCACGAGCTGGAAGGGCAGATGATGCAGCACGCGCAGAACCTCGAGTTCGAAGAGGCGGCGCAAATTCGCGACCAGCTGCATCAGCTGCGCGAACTGTTTATCGCCGCCTCCTGAGTGTTGGCGCATACCGCCGGACGGGGATAGGCGAGGGCGCAGTGAAGGTACGGCGCTGCGCTGACCGTTCCGCAGCCAGATAACCCACGGCGGAGAAGAAAAAAGGCCGCAAAGCGGCCTTCTTAATGTTTGCTTAATCTCGCCAGGCGACACTATCCTCAACCTGATGAGGATAGCGCCCATGCAAAAAATCAACTTCCGTGAATATCTGGCGGTCGCCACCGCCCTGGTCATTATTGTTGCCTTCTTCCATCAGTGGGTGCTGACGTTCTGACCCGCACGCCGCGGGAATAACACCCACGCGCGGACCCCTGGCCCCGGCTGGCGGTTATGCAAAAAGAACTGGGCGTCATGCAGCTGAGCGATGCGCGTGACGATGCTCAGTCCGAGCCCTATGCCGCCGTAGCGACTGTCCATGCGTACAAAGGCCTTACTGAGTTCGCCGCTTTTCGCCTCATCAATCCCCGGTCCTTCATCTTCCACTGCCATCACCGGCATCAGACCCGCTTTCACCGACACGCGGATCGTCGACCCTTGCGGGCTGTAGCGATGGGCATTCTCCACCAGATTGCGCAGAATGACGCGGATGAGCGTCGCGTCGCCAGAGACGACGGCCTCGCTTTCGACATCCGTCAGCAGCAGCCGTTGCTGGCGCTCGGCCAGCATGGTCTCCAGCTCATCCTGCAGCGGTTTGACCACGTCATCCAGCAGCAGCACCTGCTGATAGCTGCCGGCGGAAAAGGACTGACCGACGCGCGCCAGCTGCAGCAGCTGCGAAATGCTGGTGGTCATCTGGTCGAGGCGCTGGATCAGCGGGTCGACGCCCATGCCATGCACTTTCGCCAGCAGCTCAAGGTGCAGCCGCAGCCCGGCCAGCGGGGTGCGCAGCTCGTGCGCCACGTCGGCGGTAAACAGCCGTTCGCGGTCAAGGGTCAGATTGAGGCGGGAAACCAGCTGATTCAGGGCGGTGGTCACCGCCGTCACCTCGGGAACCGATTCGCTGAGCACGATGGGGGTGAGGTTGTCCGGCGTGCGACTCTCCAGCTCGCTTTGCAGACGTGAAAGCGGGCGGGTGATTTTACGTACCGCCAGCATGCTGATGTACAGCGCCAGACCCACGATCAGCAGGCTCGGCACCAGCAGGCTGGCGACCGCTTCCCTTACCTCATGCTCCACATGCTTCTGATTGTTGTGCCCTTCGATGGCGCTGGCCACCAGCAACTGGATCTGCTCTTTGCTCTCATGCCATAGCCAGAAGACGCTGATCAGCTGACAGACCACCAGAATGGCGCCGATGGTCAACAGCAGCCGGTGGCGCATGGTCCAGTTTTCGGTTGCAAACAGAGCCATGGTCTATTCCGTCTCGTTGTGGTTAGCCAGCATATAGCCGAAGCCCCTGACGGTGCGGATCCGCGATTTGCCAATCTTATCGCGCAGGTTGTGGATGTGCACTTCCAGGGTATTGGTCGCTGGCTCATTGTCCCAGCTGTAGATATCGTTGTAGAGGATCTCGCGATGTACCGGGCTGCCGGCTTTCATCATCAGTCGCGATAGCAGGGCATACTCCTTCGGCGTCAGATCCAGCGCCGTCTCACCGAGCCACACCTGGCGACGGGTGACGTTGAGGCGCAGGTCGCCGACGCTGATTTCGTTATCGCCCTGATTATTATGCCGACGGAGCAGGGCGCGAATGCGCGCGTTCAGCTCTTCCAGGGCAAAGGGTTTCACCAGATAGTCATCCGCGCCGGTGTCGAGACCGCTAATGCGATCCTCAAGGGTATCGCGGGCGGTGAGGATCAGCACCGGCTGGGTCATTTTCTCCCGTCGCATGCGGGCGAGAAAATGCACGCCGTCTTCGTCCGGCAGGCCAAGATCGAGCACGATCAGGCTATAGTGATTGCTGGCCAGCGACAGCGCCGCTTCGTGCGCTGTGGAGACGCCGTCGCACACGTATCCTTCACTTTGCATCGCCAGGATTAACCCCTGCAACAGCAGCGCATCGTCTTCAATGACTAAGATTTTCATCAACCAGCCTCTCTACATGGCGTTAAAATATCATCTGCCGCCTGGTACTCGTGGGTGCTGACGCCGAGCAGGCCGAGCAGGGTGGAGAACAGATTATCCTGCGAGTAATTCTCTTTTTTCGCTCGCTGCTGCAGACACTGCGCGGAAATGCCGTAGCGTTGCTGGTAGTCGGCAGAGAGCCACATCACCATCGGCACGTGTTTCTGCGTATCCGGCGCGATAGAGTACGGCAGACCATGCAAATAGACCCCATCTTCCCCTAACGACTCGCCGTGGTCGGAAAGATAGACCAGGCTGGTAGTGAATTTGTCCTGTTTCGCCTGCAGGAGTTTTATCGCTTTATCCACCACGTGGTCGACGTACAGGATGGTGTTGTCATACGTGTTGGTCAACTGCTCCCGGGTACAGCCCTGGATCTCATTGGTGTCGCAGGTTGGGGTGAATTTTTTGAATTCAGCCGGATAGCGATTGTAGTACGTCGGCCCATGGCTGCCGATGGTATGCAGCACAATAATGCCATCCTGTTGCAGGTTATCGATATAGCTGTCGAGATGATGGAACAGCACGTCATCGTAGCACTCGCCGTCGATGCACTGCCCGGTTAGCTTCAGATCGGTCACGTTCTGGTGCGGTACCCGATCGCAGGCCCCCTTACAGCCGCCATCGTTGTCGTTCCACAGCACCTGAATGCCGGCGCGCTGCAGAATATCCAGCACCCCTTCCTGATGATGGGCCAGCTCTTCGTCATAGTGCGCGCGCGGCATATTGGAGAACATGCACGGCACCGAGACCGCCGTGGCGGTTCCGCAGGAGGTGGTGTACGGGAAGTAGATCACCCCGTCCTGTTGCATCAGCGGGTTGGTGTCGCGCGGATATCCGCCCAGCGAGAAGTTGTCCGCCCGGGAAGTTTCGCCCAGCACCACAATCGTCAGGTTCTTACGGGGACCGTTATGCATCACCGGGTTCTGTTTGGCATCTTCGCCAATCTTCACCAGCGGCAGGTTGTCCATGCGATGGTGCGCATACCAGGAGTTCACCGCCACAATGCTGTTGGAGGGGCTCAGGGATTTCACCAGCTCCTTGTTGTTGCGAAACAGCGAGGCATAGTCTTTATAAAAGAGGACGGCAATCAGGACGATCAGCAGCGCGGAGGCCACCATATTCACCAGGCGCCAGGCCACGCCGCGCCATAGCGTGGCCGGTTTACGAATTTTAACCCACCAGGCGACCAGCACCGCCAGCACCCCGGAGAGTCCAAGGACAACGATCATTTCGCCGGAGAGCAGGGCAAAGCTCTCCGCTGGGGTGGTGTCGAGGATGTTGGTGATCATGCTGCGGTCGATCACCACGCCGAAGCTCCAGATGAAGTACTGCGCCGATGCGCTGAGCAGAATAAAAAGGCTAATCACCAGCCGGTCAAGCTTGAGGAACGAGGCGAGGGTGGTGAGGATATTCATCACGCTGAATGCCACCAGCGGCATACTCAGAAACACCAGCGCGGTGTGCAGGTTGTTCACCGGCAGCAGCGTATACGCCTGGCGGTAGAAGGCGAGGTTAAGAAAAAGCCCGATATAGACCGCGAAAATAATCAGATAAGTCGTGCGGCTGACGACCGGCCGACGCAGAGGCAATAACGACATAGTACATACCCACAGGAAGAGATAAGGGTATAGTGCCAGCTCTGTTTTAAGACAACCTTAAGATTTTAAGGTGCGCCGAAAGCCGAGCCTTCGGCGCGCAGGATCAGCCCGGCAGCTGGAGCGCTTTCTCCAGCGCCCCGCGAAGCAGCGCCCGGTCATGGCGATAGGGCACGTCGCTGGCTTCCAGCGGCGTCTGGATCACCAGCCGGTCGTCGATGCCGCTGATATCGGCTTTTGGGCCGGCGATGACTGCATCCACCACCCGCTTGCCAACGTAGCGCTCCATAATCGCGATGCGCTCCGCCAGCGAGAGCCTCGCGGCCGGGCTGTGCTCTTTGCCGAGGTTATCAATAAACACCATCGGCGCCGGAGTGCGGCGCAGCGCCTGGGCCATCTCGTCAAGCAGCAGGATCGGCAGCAGGCTGGTATAGAAACTGCCCGGGCCGATGAGGATCAGATCGGCTTCGGCGATGGCCTCTACCGCCTCGCGGGTGGCCGGTACCGGCGGGGTGAGCATCAACTCCTGCGGCACGCTATCCAGCTGATCGATATTCACTTCACCGTATACTTCATGGCCTTCATGATCGAGCGCCATTAAATCCACCGGTTGTTCCGACATCGGAATAAGAAAAGCGTCCACTTTGAGCAGGTTTCTGATCAAATTGATCGCTTCTAACGGCCGCACGCTGAGGTGATCCAGCGCCTTTAACATCAGATTTCCCAGGTTATGGCCGGAAAGCTCGCCATTGCCGCTAAAACGGTACTCAAACATCGCCGACGCCACGCTCGGCTCGGCGATTAACTGATTGATGCAGTTGCGCATATCGCCCCAGGCAATGCCGCCTTCCGAGCGGCGGATCCGCCCGGTGGATCCCCCGTTGTCGGTGGTGGTCACAATGCCGGTCAGCCGTGAGCCCAGCGAGGAGAGGGAGGACATCACCCGACCCAGACCATGCCCGCCGCCGAGCGCCACCACCCGATCCAGGTCAGCGAATGTACGATTGCGCATAGAAATTCCTTATTTCACATAAACGGCCACACACTACCCGATCTACCCCTAAAAGACGATGGGAGGAGCCCGACAAACTGACCGATATCAAGGCAAAAAGATGATTTATGGCTATTCTGTAACGAAAATGCACGAAGGTAGCGATATATACAAGAATATATAGCGAAATCGCAAATGGCGAAACCGCCTGGAACGCGCTACTATCGGCATAACCTGTTAACACTCTAGCCTCTTCGCCTGTGTCAAAAGATATGGCGGTTTGGCCGCGACGCCGCCGGTTGTCGCCAGGGCGTGGGAAGAAATGACCGCGTCTCCCGTATTTGGAAAGGTGTATATGGCCTCACAGCTTACCGATGCATTCGCGCGTAAGTTTTATTACCTGCGTCTGTCGATTACCGATGTGTGCAATTTCCGTTGCACCTACTGCCTGCCGGATGGCTACAAGCCCGGCGCCGTCAATAACAACGGCTTTCTCAGCGTAGACGAAGTGCGCCGGGTTACGCGCGCTTTCTCCGCGCTGGGCACTGAAAAAGTGCGCCTCACCGGTGGGGAACCCTCCCTGCGCCGTGACTTCACCGAGATCGTCGCCGCCGTGCGTGAAAACCCGGCGATCCGTCAGATTGCCGTCACCACCAACGGTTACCGCCTGGCGCGCGATGTCGAACGCTGGCGCGATGCCGGGCTGACGGCGATCAACGTCAGCGTCGATAGCCTCGACGCCCGCCAGTTCCATGCCATCACGGGCCAGGACAAATTCCACCAGGTGATGGACGGGATTGACGCCGCTTTCGCCGCGGGCTTTGACAAGGTGAAGGTGAATACCGTGCTGATGCGCGATGTTAACCATCACCAGCTTGATACCTTCCTCGCGTGGATCCAGCCGCGTCGAATTCAGCTGCGGTTTATTGAGCTGATGGAAACCGGCGAGGGCAGCGACCTGTTCCGCCGTCACCATCTCTCCGGCATGGTGCTGCGCGACGAACTGCTGCGCCGCGGCTGGATCCACCAGATCCGCCAGCGCAGCGATGGTCCGGCGCAGGTCTTTTGTCATCCGGATTACGCCGGCGAGATCGGCCTCATCATGCCGTACGAAAAAGACTTCTGCGCCACCTGCAACCGTCTGCGCGTCTCCTCCGTCGGCAAACTGCACCTGTGCCTGTTTGGCGAAGGCGGCGTCGACCTGCGCGACCTGATGGCCGATGATCGGCAGCAGGCGGCGCTGGAAGCGCGGATCGCCGAAGCCTTAACCCACAAAAAGCAGACCCATTTCCTGCATCAGGGCAACACCGGCATTACGCAGAACCTGTCCTATATTGGCGGATAATCGTATTCGAAAGGAGCATTCAGATGAGCCAGGCTAGCGCTGAGTTTATTCCGACCCGTATTGCTATTCTTACCGTTTCCAGTCGTCGCGGCGAAGAAGACGACACTTCCGGCCACTGGCTGCGTGAGGCGGCGCAGGAGGCGGGGCACCATGTCGTCGATAAGGCGATAGTCAAAGAGAACCGCTACGCCATCCGCGCCCAGGTATCGGCGTGGATCGCCAGCGATGAGGTGCAGGTGGTGCTGATCACCGGCGGGACCGGGTTCACCGAAGGGGACCAGGCGCCGGAAGCGCTGCTGCCGCTGTTTGACCGTGAGGTGGAAGGTTTTGGCGAAGTGTTCCGCATGCTGTCGTTCGAAGAGATCGGTACCTCGACGCTGCAGTCCCGGGCGGTGGCCGGCGTCGCCAACCACACGCTGATCTTCGCCATGCCGGGCTCGACGAAAGCCTGCCGCACCGCGTGGGACAACATTATTGCCCCGCAGCTGGATGCCCGCACCCGTCCTTGTAATTTTATTCCTCACCTGAAGAAATAATTTATGTCACAACTGACCCATATTAACGCCGCGGGCGAAGCCCATATGGTGGATGTCTCCGGCAAAGCGGAAACGGTGCGCGAAGCGCGCGCTGAGGCTTATGTCGAGATGCAGGCGACGACCCTGGCGATGATTATCGACGGCAGCCACCATAAAGGCGACGTTTTCGCCACTGCGCGTATCGCCGGGATCCAGGCGGCCAAGCGCACCTGGGAGCTGATCCCGCTGTGCCATCCGCTGATGCTCAGCAAAGTGGAAGTCAATCTGCAGGCGCAGCCGGAACATAACCGGGTGCGCATCGAATCGCTCTGCCGCCTGACCGGCAAAACCGGCGTTGAGATGGAAGCCCTTACCGCCGCCTCGGTTGCCGCGCTGACCATTTACGATATGTGCAAAGCGGTGCAGAAGGATATGGTGATTGGCCCGGTGCGTCTGCTGGCGAAAAGCGGCGGCAAATCCGGCGATTTTAAGGTGGACGAACGCCATGATTAAGGTTCTGTTTTTTGCCCAGGTGCGCGAGCTGGTGGGTACTGATTCGCTGACTCTCGACGCCAGCGACCTGGCCACCGTTGAGGCTGTGCGTCAGCAGCTTGCCGCTCGCGGCGATCGCTGGGCGCTGGCCCTGGAGGAGGGCAAACTGCTGGCGGCGGTTAACCAGACGCTGACCGCCTTTGACCATCCTGTCGCCAGCGGGGATGAAGTGGCGTTCTTCCCGCCGGTCACCGGAGGCTGACATGACGCAAACTCGTATCGTCGTTAGCCCGGCGCGCTTTAGCGTCGGCGAGGAGTATCCCTGGCTGGCCGAACGCGATGAAGACGGCGCGGTGGTCACCTTCACCGGCAAAGTGCGCAATCACAACCTCGGCGACAGCGTGAAAGCGCTGACCCTCGAGCACTATCCGGGGATGACCGAGAAATCGCTGGCGGAGATCGTCGACCAGGCGCGCGAGCGCTGGCCGCTGGGCCGGGTGACCATTATCCATCGCATCGGCGAAATGTGGCCGGGGGAAGAGATTGTGTTTGTCGGCGTCACCAGCGCCCACCGCGGCAGCGCCTTCGCCGCCGGCGAGTTTATGATGGACTACCTGAAAACCCGCGCGCCGTTCTGGAAACGCGAGGCGACGCCGGAGGGCGAGCGCTGGGTCGACGCCCGCGACAGCGATCGCCAGGCGGCAGAGCGCTGGTAGTGTGATACGCTTACAGAGTGAAACTTTGTTAATCAGGAGAGAGTCATGGACAGATATCCGCGTTCCGATTCAATAGTGCAGGGCCGCAGCGGCCTGCAGACTTATATGGCGCAGGTGTACGGCTGGATGACGGTTGGCCTGCTGCTGACGGCGTTTATCGCGTGGTTTGCGGCTAACACCCCGGCGGTGATGATGTTCGTCTTTTCGAGCAAAATCACCTTCTTCGGGCTGATCATCGCCCAGCTGGCGCTGGTGTTTGTGCTGTCGGGGATGGTACAGCGGCTGAGCGCCGGGATGGCGACCACCCTGTTTATGCTCTATTCGGCGCTCACCGGGCTGACGCTGTCGAGCATTTTTATCGCTTATACCTACTCCTCCATCGCCAGCACCTTTGTGGTCACTGGCGGGATGTTCGGGGCGATGAGCCTTTACGGCTACACCACTAAACGCGACCTGAGCGGCTTCGGCAGCATGCTGTTTATGGGGCTGATTGGCATCGTGCTGGCGTCGCTGGTAAACCTGTGGCTGAAGAGCGAGGCGCTGATGTGGGCCGTGACCTACATTGGGGTGGTGCTGTTTGTCGGCTTGACCGCCTACGACACCCAGAAGCTGAAAAATATCGGCGAGCAGATTGATACCCGCGACAGCGCCACGCTGCGTAAATACTCGATCCTCGGCGCCTTAACGCTGTATCTGGATTTCATCAACCTGTTCCTGATGCTGCTGCGTATTATGGGCAATCGCCGCTAACCTCTTTATATCAAGGGGTTGCATCTCAGAACGCCCGGCAAGCGCAGCGCCGCCGGGCAAGCATTGATTACCTTCCAGGCAACCCTGTTGCGCCGTTTTTTTGCCGGGTGGCGGCTGCGCCTTACCCGGCCTACGTTCGTACGACCTGCCGTTAATTTATTCACCATTGTTGCTGAAACTGCCGGTGCTGACGGCCTCAAAATCGCTGAGACGTTCCCGGAAGGCCGGGGCAGCCCGCATGGATGCGGGCTGAGGGCCGTGTTTTGCACGGACGCTGCCTCGGCCCGACCCGAAGCCTGCAGGGATAAGTCGAAGGGACCACGCAGTGGCGATTTTGCTGGCCGGAGCCCGGGGGTACAGGGGGCGGCGGCGACTGGCCGCCCCCTGTGCGCTCCCCGCGCCGTAAGAGACATAACGCAGAAGACTAGCCGGGAGCGCAAACTACGGTGAAGCCACAGATAACATAAACAACCCCACGGCAGTGCTTCCCCTCTCCCGGAAACAGTCCGGCTGGCGTTCAGGCCCATGCAAGCGCAGCGCCGCCGGGCGAGACGCCAGGCGCGGTACCCGTGATGTTTCCGGGTGACGGCTGCGCCTTACCCGGCCTGGAGGACCCTCTCACAGGCTCACACCCCGTAGGCCCGCGCAAGCGCAGCGCCGCCGGGCGAGACGCCAGGCGCGGTACCCGGGATGTTGCCGGGTGACGGCTGCGCCTTACCCGGCCTGGAGGACCCCCCTCACAGGCTCACACCCCGTAGGCCCGTGCAAGCGCAGCGCCGCCGGGCGATTTCACTCGCGGGCCAGCTTGCGCTGGTTCTTTTGCCGCAGCTTTTTCGCCCGACTCTCCAGCAGCAGATAGGCCACCGTCGCCAGCAGCAGCGGCAGGAAATAATAGAGCGTGCGCCAGGCGAGGAGGGCGGCGATGATCGCCCCCTTCGAAATCTCTTCCCCGGAGAGCATGGCGATAAACACCGCCTCCAGCACGCCAATCCCGGCCGGGATGTGGATAATCACCCCGGCGATACTGCTCACCAGCAGCACTCCCAATACCAGGAAATAGTTAATCTCGCTGCCCAACAGCAGCCAGATGATCGCCCCCATCGCCATCCAGTTCGCCGCCGAGACCCCCATCTGCAGCAGCGCGAATCGCCAGGAGGGCAGCACCAGCCGCTGGCCTTTGATCGTCAGGTGACGGCGTTTGGCGAACGCGCAGCCGAAGAGATAGCACAGCGTGAGAAATAGCATCGCTCCGCCGATAATCCGCAGGGTGGTCTGGCTGATGTACCAGTGCGACGGCAGCTTCACCAGATCCGCCGTAAAGATCACCCCACCGAGCAGGATATAGCCCAGCCAGTTGGTGGTGATGCTTAAGGAAAAAATACGGGTGATGGTGCTATTGTTCAGCCCCAGCCGGGAGTACAGCCGGTAGCGCATGCCGATGCCGCCGACCCAGGTGCTGAGGGTCAGGTTGAAGGCATAGCAGATAAACGACACCAGCATTACCTGGCGTTTCGCCAGCTTGTGTCCGCACCAGGCGCGGCCAAGCAGATCGTAGCAGCCATAGATCAGATAGCTGACGATGACCAGCGCAATGGCGCTGAACAAGGCCAGCCGATCGTAGCCGCGGATCACCTTCCACACTTCCTGCCAGTCGACCTTCTGCGCGTAAATCACCAGCAGGACGATCACGGCGATAAAAAAGAGCACGGTGAGCACTCTTTTTGCCATCCGCCAGCGCGGGTGCGATTTGCTCATAGTGGATTATCCCTGGTCGGTGACTCGACGCGATCCTGCGTTTCAATTTCCGGTTGCACCGGCGGGCTAACCCTGGCCAGCCGCGGAGTATGGGCCGGCAGCCAGCCGACCCACGCCGGAAAGTGGCGCAGAAAGTGGAAGGCCATCACGCTCACCCCCAGCCGCCACCAGTTGCGTTTCGGCAGCATTGCTTTATCGATCCGCTGGCAATCCCGGGCGATAAGCCCGTTAAGGTTATCGCGCAGCGTCTGGTTAAACACCCGGTCGTGGATGATCAGATTGGCTTCCAGATTCAGCGACAGGCTGAGCGGATCCAGGTTGCTCGACCCGACGGTGGCCCAGTGGTCGTCCGCCAGGGCGACTTTGCCATGCAGCGGACGGCGGCGATATTCGTAGATCTGCACGCCGCCTTTGACGAGGTAGTGATAGAGCAGGTGGGCGCCAAATTTCACAATTGGAATATCCGGTTCGCCCTGGACGATCAGCTTCACCCGCACCCCGCGCCGCGCGGCATTGCGCATCGCATGCAGCAGACGATAGCCGGGGAAAAAATAGGCGTTCGCGATTATCACCTCCCGGCGGGCGCTGGTCAGCATCTTCAGGTAGTGGCGTTCGATATCGTCGCGGTGATCCTGATTATCGCGCCAGACGAACAGCGCCTGCGCCTCGCCGGGGGTCTGGTTGATCTCCGGCTGATGGCGACGACGGCGCCACCAGCGGCGGGCGGTTTCGCTGTTGGGCAGATTCTCCAGTTCGAACTGCAGAATATCCAGCACCACCGGCCCCTCGACCTGCACCGTGTAATCCTGTTTAGCCTCCGGGCCATAGTCGCTCATATGTTCTGCGGAGTAGTTGATGCCGCCGACAAAGGCGGTGGTGTCGTCGATCACCACGATTTTACGGTGCATGCGACGGAACAGGTTAGTGCGCATTCCCATCAGCTTAGGGCGCGGGTCGTAATAGCGGAAAATCACCCCGGCGGCGGTCAGTTCGCCGACAAACTCATCGCTAAGATCCGGCGAGCCGTAGCCGTCAAGCAGCACTTCCACCTGGATGCCGCGGCGGGCGGCCTTCAGCAGAACCGCGTGCAGCTGTCGGCCGACCTCATCTTCAAACCAGATAAAGGATTCGAGGATCACCCGCCGGCTGGCGCGACCGATGGCCGCAAACAGCGCCGGATAGTACTGGTCGCCGTTCTCCAGTAGCGTAATGCGGTTGCCTTCCTGCCAACGACATTTCACAAATGAATCTCCACGCTAAGGGGTGCATGATCGGACAGATGCCGCCACTGTTTGAGGGCCAGCGCCTTCGGGCGGCTGGCGTGGGCGTTCTTGACGTAAATGCGATCGAGGCGCAGCAGCGGAAAACTGACCGGAAAGGTGCGCGCCGGGCGTCCGCGGGCGCGGGTAAAAATCTCTTCCAGCCCCGCCTGGGCTTTTAACGGCTGGTTAGCCTGCTGACGCCAGTCGTTAAAATCCCCGGCCACCACCACCGGCTCGCCGGCGGGCAGGGTGTTGACCCATTCCGTCAGCATCCCCAGCTGCGCCTGCCGCTGGTCGGCACGCAGTCCGAGATGGACGCAAATGACGTGAATCGTGACGCCGCTCTGAGGCGGCACGATGCGGCAGTACAGCAGGCCGCGTTTCTCCCCGTTGCCGACCGAGATATCGCGATTCTCATAGTATTCAATCGGGAAGCGCGACAGCACGGCATTGCCATGGTGACCTTCCGGATAGACCGCGTTGCGCCCATAGGCGTAGTCGCTCCACATGGTGTCGGCGAGAAATTCGTAATGGGTCGTATCTGGCCAGTTTTCGATATGCAGCGGGTGAACTTCGTGAGCGCCCATCACTTCCTGCAGGCAAACTATGTCAGCGCTGACGCTGCGAACGGCTTCGCGCAGCTCGGGCAAAATAAAACGCCGATTAAACGCCGTAAAGCCTTTATGGGTGTTAATTGTCAGCACGTTCAACGAAAATCCCGACGTTGGCTCAGCCATAATTCTCCAGTAAATGTCACTTTCCTGAATAAAATAGTGTAGTAGACGTCACAAAAAGATGCGGTGTTACGGAATTTTCCGTAAAGTGCGGTACTCTGAGTAGCAGAGAAAAATCCTTCAGGAGAGAAGCCATGAAGTGGCAACAACGTGTACGCGTCGCAACAGGTCTTAGTTGCTGGCAGATTATGTTGCATCTACTGGTCGTGGCAGTGCTGGTGATGGGATGGATGAGCGGCGCGCTGGTGCGCGTCGGATTAGGGCTGTGCGTCCTCTACAGCGTCACGCTGCTGGCGATGCTGTTTCTGCAGCGTCATCACGAGGCGCGCTGGCGCGATGTGGGAGACTTCCTTGAGGAGCTCACCACCACCTGGTACTTCGGCGCCGCCATGATAGCGCTGTGGCTGCTGTCGCGCGTGCTGCACAACAACCTGCTGCTGGCCCTCGCCGGGCTGGTGATACTGGCAGGCCCGGCGGTGGTCTCGCTGCTGGCGAAAGATAAAAAATTACGCAATCTTTCTTCGGAACATCGCATACGCCGCTGAGCCGGTGGTGGCCGCTATGACCAGTAGCGGCCACAAACTTCCCCACACAATCTCCAGACTCGCATCCTTCAGATAAATTTGCTTGGTGATATCGGTAAAGTGGCGGATCGGGTTTATCCACGTCAGATCCTGCAGCCACTGCGGCATGTTTTCCACCGGTGAAACGTAGCCGGAGAGAAGAATCGCCGGCATCATAAAGACGAACACGCCGATAAACGCCTGCTGCTGCGTGGCGCACAGCGATGAGATTAATAAGCCAAAGCCCACCAGCGATAGACCGTAAATCACCATGGTGAAATAGAACAGCAGCAGCGAGCCGGCAAACGGGATCTGATAGGCCCAGATACCAATCGCCAGCACGATAGTCGCCTGCAGGGTGGCGACGATCAGCGCCGGCACCGCTTTACCGACAAAGATTTGCCAGGTGGCGAGAGGCGAGACCAGCAGCTGATCGAGGGTGCCCTGCTCGCGCTCGCGGGCCACCGACAGCGAGGTGACGATCATCACTCCGATGGTGGTGATCATGGCGATGAGCGACGGCACCACGAACCACTTGTAGTCGAGATTCGGGTTATACCAGTTGCGCACCACCAGTTCGCTATTGTTCGGCTTCGCTTTGTCCTCCAGCAGTTCCTGCTGGTAATTTTTCACGACCTGCTGCAGATAGTTGGCGGCGATTTGCGCGCTGTTGGAGTTGCGCCCGTCGAGCAGGAGCTGCAGCGGGGCGGTTTGATAGTTGTCGAGGTTGCGTGAGAAATCCGCCGGGAAGCGCACCACCAGCAGGGCTTTTTGTTCATCGATGGTCGGCTGGATCGCCTGCGGGCTTTTCAGCAGCAGGACGTGGGTAAAGGCTTTGGCGCGGGCAAAGCGCTGAGTGAGTTCCACCGCGTGGCGACCGCTGTCCTCGTTATAGATGGCGATGGTGGCGTTGGTCACCTCCAGCGTCGCGGCAAAGGGAAACAGCAGCACCTGAATCAGCACGGGCATTATTAAAATCGCCCGCGTCTGCGGTTCGCGCAGCAGCGACTGCAGCTCTTTGCGGATCAATGTCCATAAACGGTGAAACATATTAGCTCCTTTGGCCCATTCAACAACGCCGGGCGGTACTGCGTTCGCCCGGCGTACGGGTTCGGCGAACCGTATAATCGATGTTGGTTAAACCGTAGGCCCGGTCAGCGCAGCGCCACCGGGCAAAACCTAATCCAGACGCCGTTTGGTTTTCAGCCACGTCAGGCCGATAAACATCACCGCCGAAGCAATCAAAAACAGCACATTCACCAGCAGCACCACCGGAATATTGCCCGCCAGAAACAGGCTTTGCAGGGTGTTGACGAAATAGCGCGCCGGGATCACATAGGTCACCGCGCGGATCACCGCCGGCATGCTGTCTATCTGGAAAATAAACCCGGACAGCATTATCGACGGTAAAAAGGCGGCGTTCAGCGCCACCTGCGCGGCGTTAAACTGGTTGCGGGTGATCGTCGAGATCAGCAGTCCCATCCCCAGGGTACTGAGCAAAAACAGACTGGTGATGACTAACAGGATCGGCAGCGAACCGCGATAGGGCACGCCGAGAATAAACACCGACACCAGCATACACAGCAGCATCGCCAGCATGCCGAGGAAGTAATAGGGGATGAGCTTGCACAACAGCAGTTCAGCGCGGGTGATCTCTGTCGACAGCAGCGCCTCCATGGTGCCGCGCTCCCATTCGCGGGCCACCACCAGCGAGGTCAGTATCGCGCCGACCACGGTCATGATAATGGTGATCGCTCCGGGGATAATAAAGTGCTGGCTGATGGCCGCCGGGTTAAACCAGTAGCGCATCTGCACGTCGATCAGCGGTTCAAAGGCCTCGCCGCGGTCTTCCGCCCGCTGCTGCTGCCAGATCTGCCAGATACCCTCCACGTAGCCCTGGGCGAAGTTAGCGGTATTGGGCTCGCTGCCGTCGGTGATGAGCTGGAGCGGCGCAGTGGCGCCGGGGCGGGCCATCTGGCGGTCGAAGTCCACCGGAATGACCACCATCGCGCGGATGCGACCGGCCTGCATCAGCTCAATTAGCCGCTGGCGATTGTCACTGACGGTGGCGTCGATATAGGGCGAGCCGGTCATGGTATGGACGAAGTCCAGCGCCTCTTCGCTCTGCTGCTCCAGCAGAACCCCCACCCGCAGCTTGCTGGAGTCGAGGTTAATGCCGTAGCCGAAGATAAACAGCAGCAGCAGAGGGATCACCACCGCAATCAGCCAGCTGCTGGGATCGCGGACGATCTGCCGGGTCTCTTTGACGCACAGGGCGCGGACCCGCCGCCAGGAGAGGAGATTACTGCTCATGGTCATTCTCCTTATCCCAACGGTTAATCAGGGTAATAAACGCCTGCTCCATGGTCGGGTCCGTCTGGTTGTCATCCGCCGCCTGGGCCTTCAGCGCGTCCGGGGTGCCGCTGGCGATAAGCTTGCCGTGATAGACCAGCCCAATGCGGTCGCAATACTCCGCCTCATCCATAAAGTGAGTGGTGACCATCACCGTCACCCCTTTATCCACCATGCTGTTGATATGCAGCCAGAACTCGCGACGGGTGAGGGGATCGACCCCGGAGGTGGGTTCGTCGAGAAAAAGAATGTCGGGTTCATGCATCAAGGAGCAGGCCAGCGCCAGCCGCTGCTTATAGCCGAGCGGCAGCTCGTCGGCGGCGTGGCGGGCGATGCCGTTCAGACCGAAGGCATCGCTCATGCGGGCAATTTTGTCATTTTGCGCCCGGCCGCGCAGGCCGTAGACCCCGGAGAAAAAGCGCAGGTTCTGTTCGACGCTGAGGTTGCCGTACAGCGAAAATTTTTGCGCCATATAGCCCAGATGCTGACGCGCCTTGCCGGAGCTGACCTTGAGATCCATCCCCAGCACCAGCGCTTTGCCGGAGGTGGGCACCAGCAGGCCGCACATCATTTTGAAGGTGGTGGATTTCCCTGCGCCGTTGGGGCCGAGCAGGCCGAAGATCTCGCCGCGCTTGACCTGGAAATCGACGTGGTCGGTGGCGGCGAAATCGCCAAATTTTTTAGTCAGCGACTGCGCCTCAATCACCGTTTCGTCTTTGCTGCCGTCAACGCGATGGATAATTGCCCCCAGCGGCGATTCGGCGGTCCCGGCGCCGCCGAGCAGGTCGATAAAGGCGTCTTCAAAGCGCGGCGCGGTGTCGGTCACCTGCAGCGACGGCATATCGTCATGTTGCTGAACCTCATCGATGCGCGCCTCCTTTTTCAGGATCAGACGCACCGATTTGCCCTGAATCACGCCGTCGCTAACCTGCGGCAGCTTCAGCGCCCGCTGCAGCAGGCGGCGGTTGTTCTCCTGCGGGCTGGAGACCAGAAAGCTGCGCCCGGCCATGGTTTGCGTCAGGGCCGTCGGCTCCCCTTGATAGAGCAGTTTACCTTCGTTCATCAGCAGCACATCGCGACACTGCTCGGCTTCATCGAGATAAGAGGTGCTCCACAGGATCAGCATGCCGTCGCCGGCCAGCTCGTGCACCATCTGCCATAGCTCGCGGCGGGAGATCGGATCGACGCCGACGCCGGGCTCATCCAGCAGCAGCACCTTCGGGTCACCCACCAGGGTACAGGCGAGCCCCAGCTTTTGCTTCATGCCACCGGAGAGCTTGCCCGCCAGCCGCCCGGTGAACGGGCCAAGGGCGGTGAATTCCAGCAGGCGGTCGAAAATTTTCTTCCGCGCCTCGCCGGTGACGCTGCGTAGATCGGCGTACAGGGTGAGGTTTTCCATCACCGTCAGATCTTCATACAGGCCGAACTTCTGCGGCATATAGCCGAGCACCGCGTGCAGAGCGCTGTCGTCTTTTAGCGGATCAAAGCCAATCACCCTGGCGCTGCCCTCATCAGGCTTAAGCAACCCGGCGAGCATCCGCATGAGGGTGGTTTTCCCTGCGCCGTCGGGGCCTACCAGCCCCGTGACGTAGCCGGCGCGGATCGTACAGGTCAGCGGGGCCACCGCTGGCCTGTCCATCCCGGGGAAACGGCGGCTCAGGCCGTTTAAGGCGATGACGGCCTCACTCATGTCCGTTCCCGTTGTCAAAGGAGACGGTCACCGGCATCCCCTGGCGCAGCGCGCCGTCGGCGTCGGTTACCACGATGCGCAGACGGTAGACCAGATCGGTGCGCAGGTCCGGCGTCTCGACAGTCTTCGGCGTGAACTCAGCGCTCGGCGAGACAAAGCCGATTTTGCCGTGATAGGGCTTATCCGGCCGGCTGTCGGTATAGAGCAGCACTGCTTGTCCCGGCTGCGCCTGGCCGAGGTTTTTCTCGTCAACGTAGGCGCGGACCCATACTGGATGGGTCAGGGAGAGGGTTAGCACGGTGCCGCCGGCGTTGAGCATAGTGCCGGGCTCGACGGCGCGGGTCATCAGCGTGCCGTCGGAAGGGGCGGTCAGCACGGTATCGTGCAGGTCCAGTTTAGCCTGGGCCAGCGCCGCCTGCGCCTGTTCGAGGCTGGCTTTGGCCTGGGCTATCTCCTGCGGACGATTGCCGGCGCGGTATTGACGCAGTTTATCCTGCGCTGACTTCAGCGTTGCCTGCGCCTGGTCGCGCGAGGAGCGGGCGTTCTCCAGATCGTTGGCGGAAATGGCGCTGCTGGCGCGTAAACCCAGCTGGCGCTGATAAAAGTTTTGCGCGTAGTCGTAAGCGGCCTGCGCCTGATTCACTGCCGCCGCGGCCTGGGCAATCTCTTCCGAGCGGTAGCCGGCCATCATCAGGTCATACTGCGCCTGGGCGGTGGAGACGTTGGCCTGCGCCTGCAGCAGGGCGTTTTCATAGGGGGCACGGTCAAGCTCGCCGAGGGTTTGCCCCGCGCGGATGCTGTCGCCTTCGTCGACGGTCAGCGAGGCCAGTCTGCCGCCGACGCGAAAGCTCATATTGACGGTGCGGATATCGACATTGCCATACAGAGTCAGCGGCTGCTGCCGGCTGCTCTGGTACCACCACCAGCCGCCGCCCAGCGCGGCGAGAAGAATCACGATCAGCAGAATGACGACGACGGGTTTTTTCATCAGCCCAAACTCCTTTGCGATAACCCATGCAGAATGAAATCGATATGACAGGTAATGACCTCAAAAATCTGTTCGGTTTTTTGCGCGTCAAACTGCGTCCAGCCGGTGCGCAGCAGGATAGTTTCACGCCCGAGACGGAAAGCGAGCACCTCGCCCAGCAGGGCGTGGGTATGGAGGATCATTTGCGTATCACCGGCATCGCGACCCGTCCAGGCGGCGATCAGTCGGGTGAGATAGTGGTGCAGGGGGGCGATCACCTGCTGATGGATCAGATGGTACGCGGCGGTGGGCGCCAGCTGTTCCCGGGAAATAAATTTGCTCAAGTTGACCGTATCATCCTGGGTCAGCAGCAGGATCATGTTATGGCAGGCGCTGAGGATGAGGGCGCGGATCGCCTGGCGATCCGGCGACTCTCCGGCGAGCAGGGCCTCCGCCGCTTCGGCGTGCGGGCGAAAATTGTCACCGATAAAATCGGCGATCCACTGGCCGCAGGTGAGATACAGGTCGTCTTTCGAGCCAAAATAGTAGGTGATAGCGGCGATATTCTGCCCGGCCTGGGCGGCAATATCGCGGGTGGTGGCATGCTGGCCGTACTCGCCAAACTGGGCGATAGCGGCCGCGATAAGCTGGCTTTTTGCCTGTTCGCCTTTACTGGTCATCGCGCTCTGAAAAAATTAATCAATCGATTGATTAACTTTAGGCGCCGACTGGCGGTTTGTCCACCTGCCGGGACTAAATATGAAAACCGTCTTCCTGTAGCTCCCCGGCGACCCAGGCGAAGAAGCGCTGGACCTTTTCCTTCTGTTCATTGGCGTGGGGAAGGACGAAGTGGTGCGCGCCGACCGACATACTCCGCTCGTCGGCAAACACCGGCGTCAGCTGCCCCTGACGCACGTGGCCGCCGGCCAGCAGATTGCTTTCCAGGATCACCCCCATCCCCATCCGGGCCGCCTCGATGCTCATGTACGACCGGTCGAAATTAAAGATAAAGTTTTTGTGCCAGCCGCGGACCTTGTGCCACGACAGCCAGTTGCTCCAGTTAATTAAGGTGCTGTCGGAATGGATCAGATCGCAGGCCAGCAGATCTTCCGGGGCGCGAACCGCATGGCGGGCTAAATAAGAGGAGGCGCTGTAGGGCAGGACGCACTCATTTTTAATGGTCCTGACCAGCAGCGTCGGCCACTGCGACAGCCCGTGGCGAATATCGATATCAATATTATCCCGGGAGAACTGAATGCTTTCGTAAGAGCAGGTCAGGCTAATTTTTAGCTCCGGCCATGCCTGACGGAATTTATCCAGCCGCGGCATCAGCCACAGCAGGCCGAAGCTCGGCGCTGAGTGAATGCGTAAATAATCCTGATGAATATCGTTGATCACCTGGCTGGTGGCCTGGCCAATCATATTCAGCGCTCCGGAGACCTCTTTGAGATATTTTTCTCCCACTGCGGTTAACATCACGCCTTTGCTGCTGCGGGAGAACAGTTTTTTTCCCAGCAAGTGCTCCAGACTGGCTATCTGGTGGCTGACCGCCGAGGCGGTAATGTTGAGGTTCTCTGCGGCCAGGTTGAGGCTGCCGGTTGCGGCGACTTCAATAAAAGCCTGGATATTGCGTAAAGAGGGCATCGGCAGATTTTTATTGGGCAGCGGTTGACTCATGGCGGCATCCTGCGCGGGGCGCGAATAAAAGAAAATGGCGAACAGCGTGGCGCAGCCGTGATGAACAGCATAGGGAAAAGCGAAAATAACCTTTTAATTTGTGATGGGCTTAACAATTTATCTCGTTAAAATCGCGCCTCTCAGTAAACGCTAAAATTTGCGGGGAGTCACTAACTCAATTTTTCTCAATCATAATTGAGCTTTTTTGAATACCTTTTCATTTTTGGGTTGTTATATTCCCCTCACAGGCCTGATCACAAACTGCGATGCGCTTGGGTCGCAATAATAAAACACCTAACCACCTGTTTCGCTGTGCGAAAAGACATGTCTCTCTTGTTGCGCCAGGGCGCGTGAAACGCGGCGAACCCAGGCGGCAACCTACGGCGAAGTGGATGAGGTATAAGATGAGGAAACCCTATGTCACGTATAGATACGCTGGTCTGTACTGACGCCAGGAAAACAAAATATCGTTTTGTGGTTTTGACGATGATTTTCCTGGTGTATGCCATCAATTACGCCGACAGAACGAATATCGGCGCGGTACTGCCGTTTATCATTGATGAATTTCATATCAATAATTTTGAGGCCGGAGCGATTGCCAGTATGTTTTTCCTCGGCTATGCGGTCAGCCAGATCCCGGCAGGCTTTTTCATCGCCAGACGCGGCACTCGAGGGCTGGTTTCGCTATCTATTTTCGGTTTCTCCGCTTTTACCTGGCTGATGGGCACGGTGAGCTCCGTATTTGGCCTGAAGCTGGTGCGGCTGGGCTTGGGGCTAAGCGAAGGTCCCTGCCCGGTGGGGCTGGCGTCGACGATAAACAACTGGTTTCCGCCGAAAGAGAAAGCCACGGCAACCGGCGTTTACATCGCGGCGACCATGTTTGCCCCGATTATCGTGCCGCCGCTGGCGGTGTGGATTGCGGTGACCTGGGGCTGGCGGTGGGTCTTTTTCTCCTTTGCTATTCCCGGGATCGTAGCAGCGATAGCGTGGTACCTGTTGGTGAAGTCAAAGCCCGCGGAAAGCGGATTCGTATCTCCAAGCGAACTGGCAGAGATTAATGCCGGGCGGGACAGCCATCATAATGACGGTGTACGTGAAAATATATTAATCGCCGATCGCTTCACCTGGCTGGATAAAATTATCCGGGTGAAAAAAATGCCGCCTGTGGATACGGCGAAGGGATTATTTACCTCAAAAAATATTCTCGGAGACTGCCTCGCATATTTTATGATGGTCAGCGTGTTATATGGATTATTAACCTGGATCCCGCTGTATTTAGTGAAAGAGCGCGGTTTCGATGTGATGAGTATGGGGTTCGTGGCCAGTATGCCGTGCATCGGCGGCTTTATTGGCGCGATTGGCGGCGGATGGATTTCGGATAAATTATTAGGCCGTCGGCGTAAACCAACCATGATATTCACAGCGGTATCAACCGTCGTCATGATGTTAATTATGCTGAATATACCGGCAAGCACCCTGGCGGTCTGTATTGGTTTATTCTTTGTCGGTTTCTGTTTGAATATCGGCTGGCCGGCTTTTACCGCCTACGGTATGGCCGTTTCGGACAGCAAAACCTATCCGATCGCCTCTTCCATTATTAATAGCGGCGGCAACCTCGGCGGATTTGTGGCGCCGATGGTGGCCGGTTTCTTACTGGATAAAACGGGGAGCTTTAATTCTGTCTTTACCTATTTTGGTATCTGCGCCGCAATCGGTTTGGTGGTGATTCTTTTCCTCGATGAGCCACAATAACGAAAATAGATCCTGTTAATTAATATGACGTAATGTCATGGAGTGAAACTATGTTATTAAAAGATAAAGTCGCCATTATTACTGGCGCGGCCTCCGCACGCGGTTTGGGTTTTGCGACCGCGAAATTATTCGCCGAAAACGGCGCGAAAGTGGTCATTATCGATCTCAATGGCGAAGCCAGTAAAACCGCCGCGGCGGCGCTGGGCGAAGGCCATCTCGGCCTGGCGGCGAACGTCGCCGACGAAGTGCAGGTGCAGGCGGCCATCGAACAGATTTTGGCGAAATACGGCCGGGTCGATGTGCTGGTCAATAACGCCGGCATCACCCAGCCGCTGAAGCTAATGGACATCAAGCGCGTCAACTATGACGCGGTGCTCGATGTCAGCCTGCGCGGCACGCTGCTGATGTCACAGGCGGTGATCCCCACGATGCGGTCGCAAAAATCCGGCAGCATCGTCTGCATCTCGTCCGTTTCCGCCCAGCGCGGCGGCGGTATCTTCGGCGGTCCGCACTACAGCGCGGCAAAAGCCGGCGTGCTCGGCCTGGCGCGGGCGATGGCGCGCGAGCTTGGCCCGGACAACGTCCGCGTTAACTGCATCACCCCGGGGCTAATTCAGACCGACATTACCGCCGGCAAGCTGACGGACGACATGACGGCCAATATCCTTGCCGGCATTCCGATGAACCGCCTCGGCGACGCGGTGGACATCGCCCGCGCCGCGCTGTTCCTCGGCAGCGACCTCTCTTCCTACTCCACCGGTATCACCCTGGACGTTAACGGCGGCATGTTAATTCACTAAGCGAGGCACAGAGATGAACATCACCGAATCACAAAAAGTCGCCGCGGCGGCGTGGCGTATCCGCCGCTATGCCCTGCAAATGGGGGAAGTTCAGGGGCAGGGCTATATTGGCCAGGCGCTGGGGTATGCCGATGTGCTGGCTACCGCCTTCAGTTACGCCATGACCTATCGCCCGGAAGATCCTGAGTGGGAGGGGCGCGATCGCTTCCTGCTTTCTCATGGCCATTACGCTATCGCTTATTATGCCGCGTTGCTGGAGGCGGGCATTATTCCGGAAGCGGAACTGGAAACTTACGGCTCCGACGACAGCCGCCTGCCGATGTCCGGCATGGCGACCTACACCCCGGGGATGGAGATGTCCGGCGGCTCGCTGGGGCAGGGGCTGTCTATCGCCGTCGGCATGGCGCTCGGCCTGCGGCAGAAACAGAGCAAGGCCTGGGTCTATAACTCGATGTCCGATGGGGAGCTGGATGAAGGTTCGACCTGGGAAGCGGCGATGTCGGCGGCTCACTATGGCCTGACCAACCTGATTAACCTTGTTGACGTCAACAAACAGCAGGCCGACGGCGATTCACGCAAAATCCTCGGCTTTGAGCCGCTGCAGGATAAATGGGCCGCCTTCGGCTGGTACGTGCAGCGCGTAGACGGTAACGATCTGTCGGCGGTGATGGCCGCCTTTGACAACGCGAAAAGTTATTCCGGCAACCAGCCGCGGGTCATTTTATGCGACACGCTGATGGGCAAAGGGGTGCCGTTCCTCGAAACCCGCGATAAGAACCATTTTATTCGCGTCGATGCCGACGAATGGCAAAAAGCGATTGCGGTGCTGGACGCTAACAAACCGGAAGGAGTGCTGTAATGAGCCAGAGTAAACCCCGTTTAAAAACGTCGGCGATGATCGCTTCGATTGCCGATGAAGGCCAGGCCACCGTCTCTGCGCCCTTCGGCGTCGCGCTGTCGAAACTCGCGGCGCAGCGCCCGGCGATCGTCGGTATGACAGCGGACCTGTCAAAATATACTGACCTGCATATTTTCGCCCAGGCCTTCCCGGATCGCTTTTTCCAGATGGGAATGGCGGAGCAACTGCTGATGGCGGCGGCGGGAGGCATGGCGAAGGAGGGATTTATTCCCTTCGCCACCACCTATGCCGCCTTTGCGACCCGTCGCGCCTATGATTTTATTCATCAGGTGATCGCTGAAGAGCATCTGAACGTCAAGATATGCGCGGCGCTACCGGGCCTGACGACCGGCTATGGCCCCAGTCATCAGGCCACCGAAGATCTGGCGATCATGCGTGGTATCCCCGGAATGGTCATCGTCGATCCCTGCGATGCGCTGGAGATTGAGCAGGCGGTACCGGCCATTGCCGATCACCATGGCCCGGTTTATATGCGCCTGCTGCGCGGGAAAGTGCCGCTGGTGCTGGATAAATACGACTATCAGTTCGAACTGGGCAAAGCGAAGCTGCTGGAGGACGGCAACGACGTGTTGATTATCTCCTCCGGGCTAATGACCATGCGCGCGCTGGAGGCGGTTGAAAAGCTGCGGGACGATAATATCAGCGTGGCGGTCCTGCACGTGCCGACCATCAAACCGCTGGATGAACAAGCGATTATTGAACAGGCGTCGAAGCCGGGTCGCCTGGTGGTCACCGCCGAAAACCACACCGCGGTCGGCGGGTTAGGAGAGGCGGTGGCCGCCCTGCTGATGCGCAAAGGGGTTCGCTGCGAGCTGGATACCGTAGGGCTGCCTGACGCGTTCCTGTTAGCCGGCGCGCTGCCGACCCTCCACGATCGCTACGGCATCTCCACCGCGAAGATCGTTGAAAAAATTAAGTATCGTCTGCGTTAACCGCGCTGCGGCGACCCGCCTGGCCGCTGAGCGCCCTCAGCGGCCTTCTTCCCCCCGCCAGCCAGGGGCGGCATTCTTTTGCAGATTTTATGCGGCCTGTCACAAAATCTGCTAGACTGCGCCCCTTCATGGCATTGTGGTTTTTGCCATCTCTTATCGCAATAATCTCCCTGAAAACTACGCCCTTCACCGGGCCGGGGCGGTTCGGAGTTGTTATGTCTTTTGATTCCCTTGGCCTGAATCCCGATATCCTGCGCGCTGTCGCTGAGCAGGGCTACGTTGAGCCGACCCCTATCCAGCAGCAGGCGATCCCGGCGGTACTGCAGGGCCGCGACCTGATGGCCAGCGCCCAGACCGGCACCGGTAAAACGGCGGGCTTTACTCTGCCGCTGCTGCAGCGCCTGATCCAGAACGAGCCGCACGCGAAGGGTCGTCGCCCGGTGCGCGCGCTGATCCTGACCCCGACCCGCGAGCTGGCGGCGCAGGTGGGCGAGAACGTGCGGGATTACAGCAAATATCTGAATGTTCGCTCGCTGGTGGTGTTCGGCGGCGTGAGCATCAACCCGCAGATGATGAAGCTGCGCGGCGGCGTCGATATCCTCGTCGCCACCCCGGGCCGTCTGCTGGACCTGGAACACCAGAACGCCGTCAGCCTCGATAAAGTGGAAATCCTCGTACTGGATGAAGCGGACCGCATGCTGGATATGGGCTTTATCCATGACATCCGCCGCGTACTGGCTAAACTGCCGCCGCGTCGGCAGAACCTGCTGTTCTCGGCGACCTTCTCCGACGAGATCAAAGGCCTGGCTGAGAAACTGCTGCACAACCCGCTGGAAGTGGAAGTGGCGCGTCGCAACACGGCCTCCGAGCAGATCACCCAGCACGTCCATTTTGTTGACAAAAACCGTAAGCGCGAGCTGCTGTCGCAGCTTATCGGCGAAGGCAACTGGCAGCAGGTGCTGGTCTTTACCCGCACCAAGCATGGCGCCAACCACCTCGCGGAGCAGCTCAACAAAGACGGCATCCGCAGCGCGGCGATCCATGGCAACAAGAGCCAGGGGGCGCGTACCCGCGCGCTAGCCGACTTTAAATCCGGCGGCATTCGCGTGCTGGTGGCCACCGATATCGCTGCCCGCGGCCTGGATATCGAAGAGCTGCCGCACGTGGTGAACTACGAGCTGCCGAACGTGCCGGAAGATTATGTCCACCGTATCGGCCGTACCGGTCGCGCCGCGGCCACTGGCGAAGCCTTGTCGCTGGTGTGCGTGGATGAGCACAAGCTGCTGCGCGATATCGAGCGCCTGCTGAAGAAAGAGATCCCGCGCATTGCGATTGCCGGCTATGAGCCGGATCCGTCCATTAAAGCCGAGCCTATCCAGAACGGTCGCCAGCAGCGCGGCGGCGGTCGTGGTCAGGGTCAGGGACGCGGCGGCCAGGGTCAGGGGCGCAGCGGACAGCCGCGCAGCCAGAGCAGCGCCCCGCGTCGTCAGGACGGCGAGGCGCCGAAAGCGCGCACTCAGGACGGCAAACCGCCGCGCCGCCGTCGCCCGCGTAAACCGGCTGGCGAATAACAGGCTGATGCCCGGACCGCGAGAATGCGGTTAAGCACGGCTCAGGCCCGTCTGTCCGCTACGCGGCGGCGGGCCTTTTTCTTTCCATTACACTATTTGTCGAGCACGCTTCCACACTGAGCAGAAAGCAATACCTCCGGGCGGGCAAAAATGGCACAATAGTGGCTGTTTATACAGTATTCAGGTTTTCTCATGGCTTTGACCGCTGCGCTGAAAGCGCAAATCGCCGCCTGGTATAAGGCGCTTCAGGAACAGATCCCGGACTTTATTCCCCGCCCCCCGCAGCGGCAGATGATCGCTGATGTGGCGAAAACCCTCGCCGGGGATGAGGGCCGGCATCTGGCTATCGAAGCGCCGACCGGCGTTGGTAAAACGCTGTCATATCTGATCCCCGGCATTGCCATCGCCCGTGAGGAACAAAAAACGCTGGTGGTCAGCACCGCCAACGTCGCCCTGCAGGATCAAATCTACAGTAAAGACCTGCCGCTGCTGCGCAAGATTATCCCCGACCTGCGCTTCACCGCCGCCTTCGGTCGCGGACGCTACGTCTGCCCGCGCAATCTGACGGCGCTGGCCAGCACCGAGCCGACGCAGCAGGATCTGCTGGCCTTCCTCGACGACGATCTCACCCCAAACAACCAGGCCGAGCAGAAGCTGTGCGCGACGCTGAAGCAGGATCTCGACAGCTACCGCTGGGACGGCCTGCGCGACCATACCGACAAAGCCATCGACGATGGGCTGTGGAGCCGGTTGAGCACCGATAAGGCCAGCTGCCTGAACCGCAACTGCCACTACTATCGGGAGTGTCCGTTCTTTGTGGCGCGGCGGGAAATTCAGGAGGCGGAAGTGGTGGTGGCCAACCATGCGCTGGTGATGGCGGCGATGGAGAGCGAGGCGGTGCTGCCGGAGCCGAAAAACCTGCTGCTGGTCCTCGATGAAGGCCATCATCTGCCGGACGTCGCCCGCGACGCGCTGGAGATGAGCGCCGAGATCACCGCCCCCTGGTTTCGCCTGCAGCTGGATCTGTTCTGCAAGCTGGTGGCTACCTGCATGGAGCAGTTCCGCCCGAAAACCACGCCGCCGCTGGCCAATGCGGAGCGGCTCGCCGGCCATTGCGAAGAGCTGTTCGAGCTGATTGCGTCGTTGAATAATATTCTCAATCTCTATATGCCCGCCGGTCAGGACGCGGAGCATCGCTTCCCGATGGGCGAACTGCCGCAGGAGGTGATGGAGATCTGCCAGCGGCTGGCGAAGCTCACCGAGACGCTGCGCGGGCTGGCGGAGCTGTTCCTTAACGATCTCAGCGAAAAGACCGGCAGCCATGACGTGGTGCGCCTGCATCGGGTGCTGCTGCAGATGAACCGCGCCCTCGGCATGTTTGAAAGCCAAAGCAAGCTGTGGCGTCTGGCATCGCTGGCGCAGTCCTCTGGCGCGCCGGTGACCAAATGGGCGACGCGGGTGGTGCGCGACGGCCAGATCCACGTCTGGTTCCACTGCGTCGGCATCCGTGTCAGCGATCAGCTTGAACGACTGCTGTGGCGCAGCGTGCCGCATATCGTGGTGACGTCAGCGACGCTGCGCTCTCTAAACAGCTTCTCGCGCCTGCAGGAGATGAGCGGCCTGAAGGAGAAAGCGGGCGACCGCTTCGTGGCGCTGGATTCGCCGTTCAACCACGTAGAGCAGGGGAAAATTATTATTCCTCAAATGCGCTATGAACCGCTGATGGATAACGAAGAGCAGCACATCGCCGAGATGGAGGCCTATTTTCGCCAGCAGGTGGAGAGCAAGAAACATCTCGGGATGCTGGTGCTGTTCGCCAGCGGGCGAGCAATGAATCGCTTCCTGGAGCATGTGACCGATCTGCGCCTGATGCTGCTGGTGCAGGGCGACCAGCCGCGCTACCGGCTGGTGGAGCTGCATCGTAAACGGGTGGAAAGCGGCGAGCGCAGCGTGCTGGTGGGTCTGCAGTCCTTCGCCGAAGGTCTCGATTTAAAAGGCGATCTGTTAAGCCAGGTGCATATCCATAAAATCGCCTTTCCGCCCATCGACAGCCCGGTAGTGATCACCGAAGGCGAATGGCTGAAAAGCCTCAATCGTTATCCCTTCGAGGTACAGAGTTTGCCCAGCGCCTCCTTTAATCTTATTCAGCAGGTGGGGCGTCTTATCCGTAGCCATCACTGCTGGGGAGAGGTGGTGATTTACGATAAGCGTCTGTTGACCAAAAACTACGGCGCGCGTCTACTGAACGCGTTACCTGTTTTTCCCATAGAGCAGCCGGGCGTCCCGGAGGTTATAGTAAAACGTAAAGCAAAACAGACAGCAAAACAGACAGGCCGCAAACGTCGTTGACGCCGGCGCGTGACGCAACAGGGGGAGCCATGGAGTACAGCAAAATTATAAAAGAGGTGGGCCGCGGTAAGAATCATGCCCGCGACCTGGATGAAGAGACCGCCCGTGCGCTCTACGCGCGGATGCTGAACGGCGAGGTGCCGGAGCTGGAGCTGGGGGGAATATTAATCGCCCTGCGCATCAAAGGCGAAGGCGAAGCGGAGATGAAAGGCTTTTACGCCGCGATGCAGCAGCATACTCTGCGCCTGACCCCGCCGGCAGGCAAGCCGATGCCGATCGTTATCCCCAGCTACAACGGCGCGCGCAAGCAGGCGAACCTGACGCCTCTGCTGGCGATGCTCCTGCACAAGCTGGGGTTTCCGGTCGTGGTTCACGGCGTCAGTCACGATCCGACCCGGGTGCTGACCGAGACCATTTTTACCCTGCTGGACATTCCGGCTACCCGGCATGCCGGCCAGGCTCAGGCGCAGCTGGAGGGGCATGAACCGGTATATATCCCGGTGGGCGCCTTCTGCCCGCCGCTGGAGAAACAGCTGGCGATGCGCTGGCGGATGGGCGTGCGCAACAGCGCCCATACGTTGGCCAAACTGGCCACGCCGTTTGGCGAAGGGGAGGCGTTACGTCTCTCCAGCGTATCGCATCCGGAATATGTTCCCAGGGTGGCGAGCTTCTTTCGCGAGACCGGTGGCCGCGCGCTGCTGATGCACGGTACCGAAGGCGAAGTGTACGCCAACCCGCAGCGCTGCCCGCAGATCAGCCTGATCGATGACCAGGGCGTGCGGGCGCTGTGCGACCGTCAGACCGAGGCCGCGGCGGAGGAAGTCATTCTGCCGGCCTCGAAAGATCCCGAAGTGACCGCGCGCTGGATCGAGCGCTGCGTCGCCGGCGTCGAACCGGTACCCCACTCGCTGAAGATCCAGCTTGCCTGCTGTCTGCTGGCCTGCGGGGAGGTCTCAACCCTGGAGCAGGGGCTCAGCCGCGTCAACGACTGCTGGTGATTGGCTCGGCAGAATAAAAAAAAGCCCGTCCGGTGGCTCGGACGGGCAAGGCAAGGGTATTAAAGGTCTTTTCAGGGTTAATTCAGTGGCTTACAGGATTGAGCTGCGATTATTTATAGATAACCGCGGTACCGCTCAGTTTGTTGTTGGTGTTAGCGGAAGTGATGCTATAGCCGGTTGCGCCAGCGGCTTCGGCTTTAGCAGCCAGTTTCGCTTCCAGACCATCTAACGTGGTTGCGCCTTGCGCAGACACCACGCCGATCTTATTCATGCTTTCAGCCTGATCGGGGGTAACCGGCTCGGCGGCAAAGGCGCCGAAGGAAAGGGCGGTCAGAGCGATGGCAGCGGCAGCATATTTGATGTTTTTCATAGTTAATCTCTCGCAGGTTGTTCTGTTCAGGGGACGATGTTCCGTCGATGTGATAAGTATCACGCTTTTTTGCGGGAGATAAAATCGAAGGAAATTCACAGTCTTCATCTAATTTTTTGAATGATTAATAATTTACTGATTATTAATAAATTATTTCTCATTCTTTTCGTCTGATGGCGGAGCGAGGGGGACCGGCACGCTTAAGGGCACATATTGCGACATTTATCGCCAAAAAGTGTGCGCGAAAAGATAATGCGAAAGGCTGTCATGAACGGTAAAGGAAAGTCAGCGTAGCTGGCTATCCTTGGAACCACGGCGATTATATCCTGAAAATGTATTGTTATGTAAATCTTTCTCCTGCTGGCACTTCACGCAGTATCTCACCCCGGGTATCGCCTGTCGGCGCGCCTCCGGAATCGGCTCTCCGCATTCATCACAAAATTTGTTGCTTTCGCCGTGCGGAAGCTCGCGGCGGGCGCGAGCCACCGCATCGTCAATGGTGCTGTCGATCTGATCCTGTACGGCGCCGTCGCCTGCCCAACCTGATGCCATTGTCTGCCTCCTGTAAAAAGATTATTGATAAATTATAGCTGAACCGTACAGCCGGTTACCGCTGCTGGCGGCATTGACCCGCCAGGCTATCGCCCCACGACGGTGGGCCTTATCCGCGAGGGCGGCCACCAGGTCGTCAAGGGTGCGGGCGCCGGAGGCGGAGACGGTGCCGACAGGACGCAGCGGCCCGTCATAGGGCAGTACGGGGGGCGGCGGCAGGGAAGAGGCCGCGTCGGCCTGAGCGGCAAGCGCAGCGGCAAACAGCAGCGAGGTGATTTTCATCAGCATATCCTCATAAACAGCATGGGACATAGCTTAAGTGTAGGTCTTTCCAGACCGCGCGGTAGGGAATTTTTTATGCAAAAACAAGGCGTTTAGCCCGCAACCGGCGCAGGGTAGCGGTCCCCGCGCCAGGGATATTATTTAGCGGGCATCCGGGCGGATCATGTCAAAACGCAGGCTGTCATCAATACTGTAATAGGCGCTCGGCCCCCCGGCACGCAGGATCGGCTGAGCGCGGGCGGTTTGATAGATGCCGTTCTCCAGCAGTGATTCATCGATATGCACGGCGACCACTTCGCCGAGCACCAGCCATGTATCGACAAGGTTGCCGTCGGCGGTGGTGAGCTGAATACATTGCGACAGGCGGCACTCAAAGTTCACCGGGCTCTCCGCCACCCGGGGGGCCTTGACCAGGCGGCTGGCGGCGGCGGTGAGTCCGGCGCGCACGAATTCATCCTCATGGTGCGGGATCGAGGCGGAGGTTTCGTTCATCGCGGCGGCCAGTGGGCGCGTCGCCAGGTTCCAGACGAACTCCTTCGTTTCGACGATATTTCGCACGCTGTCTTTCCAGCCGCTGCTGGCGAAACCAATGATCGGCGGGCGATAGTTAAAGCAGTTAAAAAAGCTGTATGGCGCCAGATTACGCTGGCCCTCGGCGTCCTGCGAGGCGATCCAGCCAATCGGGCGAGGCCCGATTATTGCGTTGAGCGGGTCATGCGGCAGGCCGTGGCCCTGCGAAGGTTGATAAAAGTACATGCTGCACCTGTCACGGATAAAGGAGATATCCAGACTCCCTTATTTACCGAGCGGCCGTCAACGGGTATCTTACGCGGCTGTTCAAAGGAGATTGTCATGAAAGCCCAGAAACCGGGGTTACACCCGCGTAACCGCCACCATCAACGCTACGACCTGCCCGCGCTCTGCCAGGCGCATCCTGACCTGCAGGGATACATTACGCTCAATCCGCTGGGTGAGCAGACCATTGATTTTGCCAATCCGCAGGCGGTAAAGGCGTTGAATAAAGCGCTGCTGGCGCATTTCTACGCGGTCAAACACTGGGACATTCCTGATGGTTTTCTCTGTCCGCCGGTGCCCGGGCGGGCCGATTATATTCATCATCTGGCGGATTTGCTGGCCGGGGACAGCGGCGAAGTGCCGAAGCAAGCCACGATCCTTGATATTGGCACCGGCGCCAACCTCATTTATCCCCTGATCGGCGTTCACGAGTACGGCTGGCGCTTTACCGGCAGCGAAATCAGCCCGGAAGCCTTCGCCAGCGCGCAGGCGATTGTCAATGGCAACCCGGGATTGACCCGGCAGATCCGTCTGCGTCGGCAAAAAGAGAGCCAGGCTATCTTCCACGGCGTGATCCACAAAAACGAGACCTATGACGCCACGCTGTGTAATCCGCCGTTCCATGACTCCGCAGAGAGCGCCCGGGCGGGCGGTGAGCGCAAGCGCCGCAATCTCGGACTCGGCGCCGACAGCGGGCTTAACTTTGGCGGTCAGCAGCAGGAGCTGTGGTGCGAAGGGGGCGAAGTGGCCTTTATCTCGCAGATGATCCGCGAAAGTCAGGCCTTCGCCCGCCAGGTGAAATGGTTTACCTCGCTGGTGTCGCGCGGCGACAATCTGCCGCCGCTCTACCGCCTGCTGACCGAGGTCGGGGCAGTGAAAGTGGTGAAAAAAGAGATGGCCCAGGGGCAAAAGCAGAGCCGCTTTATTGCCTGGAGCTTTATGGACGACGCCAAACGCCGCCGTCCGTTCTAACTACTCCGCGGCCGGGCTGTCGGCGCCCGGCATCGGCAGCTGCTGCCAGGTTTGTACCGGGGCGCGAACCCCGGCGCGGTCGAAGTGCTTTTTCACCTGGGTGTCGAGGGCAAAACGCACCGTCCACTGCTTCAGCGGCAGGGTGGTGAAGCTGACGCGCAGCGTAAAGGCGGTATTGCTCAGCCCCACCAGCCCGGCGAACGACGGTTCGCCAATGATCAGGCCGCGGATCTCCTCCTGGGCCAGCAGATCGTCCACCGCCGCCTTCAGCGCCTGACTGGCTTTATCCAGATCCTCATGGCGGTCGACGTCATAGTTGGCCACCACCGAGCCAATGCCGCGCACGAAGTTGGCAAAGGTGGTGATCGAGGACCAGGGGATAATGTGATAAGCGCCGGTATCCTGGCGCACCCCCACTGAGCGAATCGACATCCGTTCCACCGTGCCGGTCAAGGGACCGATGGTGACCAGATCGCCGGTATTCATCCCGTTCTCAAACTGGATAAAAATGCCGGTGATAATGTCTTTGACCAGGGTTTGCGCGCCAAACGAGATGGCCAGCCCCAACGCCCCGGCGCCGGCCAGCAGCGGCGCGATATTGACCCCAATCTCCGAGAGCAAAATCATCACCGTGATGGTGCTGATCACCACCGCCAGCGCGTTGCGAAACAGCGTCAGCAGCGTCCGGGCCCGCGCGCTGGGCAGCGGGCGGCCATGGATATCCGAGGCCAGCCGGTTTTCGATCAGGCTGGCCAGCACCGTCCAGCCGATAGCGGAGAAGAAGAGGATAAGGGCGATACGGATCAGCACATCCACCGTTTTTTGCCCGGCATCGTTGTGCAGCCATTCGCGGAAGTCAAACAGCCCCCAGGCGCTCAGGAGCAGCATGATGGCGACGCAGACGGTGAGAATACGCGCTGCCTTCAGCGACGCGGAGATCCAGCCGTTCAGCCGCTTTTGCAGCTCAGGATAGTTGCGCTGAGTGGCAGGGGAGAGGGTGATGGTTTTGGCTATCCAGCGCGACAGAATGCCGGACACCAGCGCCGCGCCGCCGATAATCGCCAGGCTGCGCAGGGTGGCGCCCATCATAAATTTCAGGCTGTTGCCTGGGTCGAACAGGGAAAAGAAAAAGAGCACCACAAAGTAGGTGCAGGCCAGCCAGTGCCAGATCAGAGCGAAGGCGCGGATAAACAGGCTAAAGAAGGAGAGCGAGCGGTCAGCCAGATGGATCAGCCCCTGCGTAATCACCGCTTTGTTATGGAAAATCAGATACAGCGCCCACAGCGTAATGCACAGCATGATGACGACGTTAGCCAGCGCGCCGACCTGAACATTCACCTGGTTGGAGATAATCGGCACCGCGACGATCAGGCCGTAGCCGATCAGGCTGCTGAGGGCGCTCAGGCGCAGGCTCCAGTAGGAGGCGGCCTCGTCGCTGAGGTTAAAGGGCCTGAGCGCCGGGATGCGCGGGCAGAAAATGAGCCGCAGGATGGCTTTAAAGAATTCGATCAGCGCGAAGGCGTTGAGGAAAAGGCTCTGCTGGAAGGCGATAGTAGGGTTGTCGCCATTCAGGCGATCGCTCAACAGCTGACCGATAAACAGGGTCAGCGCCAGCAGCAGCAGATCGATGATAAACGCCCCGGCGATGGTCAACGGCAGCTGGAGCCAGTTTCCGCGATCGCGGTTTTTATGCCGTCCCCATTCGCCCATTTTACGATACAGCGGCAGCGCCGCGAGGCGTACCAGCCACCAGAAGGCAAACACCAGCCCGGCCAGCAGTAAAAAATGCCAGGCGGCGCTGGTAAAGGTTTGCGGATTAAAGGGCTTATGCGGCGAGCCGGTAATATTGCGCCACAGCTGGGAGAAGCGCGATGAGAACTCATCGCCATATTCCCGGCTGATCTGCGTGACGTTCTCCAGCACCGTGGTCTCTTCTTTCACCGCCGGCGGCGTCAGCGTCGGGGTGCTGTCGGGCGGCGGCGTGGCGGCCGCTTTACGCAGCTGGTCAATGAGCTCCTGGCGGGCGGAGTCGTTGGCCAGCACGTCGGCCAGCGCGGCATAGGCCGCTCTTTTCTGTTCTACATCGGGTTCGCTGGCGCTGGTTTTATCGGCATTAGCGGTCGGCACGCCGGGCAGGGCGGCGGCGGAAAGCGGGGGAATAAACAGCGCAGCGAGCAAAAGCAGGATCCACGGCATGGGCACCTCCGTTGCAACGTAAACGGGTAAGTATAGAAGCCGATGGCGGAAGGGGAGGGAAGAGGAATCTGGAAAGCGGCTCTCTCCGCGACGGAGAGAGCCGTTGTGGGTCAGGCGACGTGCTGCAGGAATTCCCGCAGACGCGGGCTTGGCGGGTTGTTCACCAGCTCCTGTGGGTTGCCGTCTTCGGCAATTCGTCCCTTGTCGATAAAGATCAGTCGCGAGGCCACTTTTTCGGCAAAGCCGATTTCGTGGGTCACAATCACCATCGTCATGCCCTCTTCCGCCAGATCCTGCATCACCTTGAGCACTTCATGACGCAGTTCCGGGTCGAGCGCGGAGGTGGGCTCATCAAACAGCATCATCTTCGGCTTCACCGCCAGCGCGCGGGCGATGGCCACACGCTGCTGCTGGCCGCCGGAGAGTTCAGACGGATAGTGATGCGCGCGCTCTGCCAGACCGACTTTCGCCAGCAGATCTTTCGCCAGCTTCTCCGCCGCCTGCTTGCTGGCGCCGCGTACCCGCAGCGGGCCAAACATCACGTTTTCCAGCGCCGTGAGGTGCGGGAACAGGTAAAACTGCTGGAACACCATCCCGGCTTCCTGACGAATCAGACGTTCGTCCACCTTCGGATCGTTGACCTTCAGGCCATCGACAATCAGATCGCCGCTGGTGATCTCTTCCAGTTTATTGATGCAGCGCAGCATCGTCGATTTACCGGAGCCGGACGGGCCGATAATGACCACCACTTCACCCTGATTGATTTTCAGAGAGATATCGTGCAGCACCTGGGTCGGGCCAAAGTGCTTGGAGACGTTTTTAAATTCAATCACAGGATTTTCATCCTTCTTTCAAGACGACGCAGAATAAAGCTCAGGACCAGGGTGATGATCAGGTAGATCACGGCAACGGCGCTCCAGATTTCCAGCGCGCGGAAGTTGCCGGCGATGATCTCCTGTCCCTGACGGGTCAGTTCGGCGACGCCGATGACGATGAACAGCGAGGTGTCCTTGATGCTGATGATCCACTGGTTGCCCAGCGGCGGCAGCATGCGGCGCAGCGCCAGCGGCAGGATCACGTGGCGAATGGTTTCGCGACGCGACAGGCCCAGCGCCAGGCCCGCTTCGCGGAAGCCTTTATGAATGGAGAGCACCGCGCCGCGGGTAATTTCCGCGATATAGGCGCCCGAGTTAATCATGATGGTCACTACCGCCGCGGAGAAGGGGTCAATGCGCAGATCGCTAAAGGCCATCGGCAGCGCAAAGTAGATGAACATAACCTGCACCACAATCGGGGTGCCGCGAATGATTTCAATAAACACCAGCGCGATGTGGTTGGCGATCCAGCCGCCGAAGCAGCGGGCGAAACCGGCCACCAGACCGATGATCAGGCCGCCGGCCAGGCCGAGGACGGAAATCCACAGCGTCATTTTGGCGCCTTCCAACAAAATCGGAATGGCAGGCCAGATGGCACTCCAGTCAAACTGCATAATACGTTCCTGTTACCGTGTCGAGAGCAGAGGAAAGCCTCCGCCAAAATACTGTCTCCCGCAACGTCTGTGCCGGAAGACCGTTGTGATGTCGCCGGGACTGCGCCCGGCGATGTACGTTTTTATTATTTTGGTTCAGTGCCGAACCATTTTTTATAAATTTCGTTGTAGGTGCCGTTCTCGCGCAGCGTTTTCAGCGCACCGTTCACTTTCTCACGCAGCTCGTCGCTGCCTTTCGGGAAGGCGATACCGTAGTTTTGCGCTTCCAGTGATTCACCTACCGCTTTGAATTTGCCGTTGCCCGCGGTTTTGATGAAGTAGAGGATGTTCGGCGTATCGTGCAGGACGGCATCCGCGCGGCCGGTACCCAGCTCCATGTAGGCGTTATCGATATTCGGGAACTGACGCAGATCTTTGGTTTTGATATTGGCTTTCGCGTAGTCAACGGAGCCGGTGCCGCTCTTCACCGCGACCACTTTGCCGTTCAGATCTTTCACATCTTTGATGTCGTTATTATTTGCGTTGACCATCACCAGCAGGCCGCTCTTGTAGTAGCCGACAGAGAAGTCGATGGCTTTTTTACGCTCGTCGGTAATGGTGATCCCCGCCAGCGCCAGATCGATATTTTTGGTTTGCAGCGCCGGGATAATGCCGCTGAAGTCCATTGGCTTCAGGGTGTAGTCGAGCTTCAGCTCTTTGGCGATGGCCGCCCACAGGTCAACGTCAAAACCCACATACTTATCGCCTTGCTTAAATTCGAACGGGACGAACGCCGTATCGGTGGCGACAACCAGGGTCTTATTGGCGGCATGGGAAGAAACCGCAAAAGCCAGGGTCAGTGCAGCCAGTGAAACTTTAAATACAGACTTCATAGCATTTCCTTTTATATCCACGGGACGATCCCCTGCGAGAACGACTAGCCTAATGAAAAAATCGTGCCACTTTTACAAGCTGTTGTTTTTCAACAAACGAAGCGGTAGCCGTTGCACAATATCGATCGTTTCAGGCAAAGAGTGCACCATAACGGGGCGTTATTTTGGTGCATCCTGAGGTCGCTGAATAACGAGCCCATTTTTAGCGCAAACCCTGATGGGAAAACAATCTCGCCGTAACGATTGTGTGAGGTGATTATTACAATTGTTTTACCTTTGTGCGCATTTTCATCAATTTGACGCCCTGAAATGGTGCAAGGCCAGCGGGTGAGGGAAAACGGAGGAGGGAAAAACAACAAGGGCTGGGTGGGGAAAGCAAAGGCGCCGTCGACCGCGCTGCGGCCGACGGCAAAGCCTTACTCGATATTCGCTTCAATAAACCACAGGAATTTATCCAGGTCGCGGGAAGCGGCGGTGAAGATATCTGCGGTATCTTCGTCTTTAGCTTCGCCGATCGCTTTGCGCACATCGTTAGCCACTACTGCGTAGCGGTCAGCCAGCGCTTTCAGGTGATCCTGAACATGATGAATATCCAGTGGGTAGCTCTGCAGCGGGGTTTTGCTGTTGATCACCTGAGTGGTGCCCAGGGCGACGCCGCCCAGCTGCACGGCGCGCTCCGCCATGGTATCCAGATGCTCAGTGAGCGCAGTACGGAAACCGTCCAGCATTTCGTGCACGGCGATAAAGTTCGCACCGCGCATATTCCAGTGTGCCTGCTTGGTGATAAGGGACAGGTCAATGAACTGGATCACCTGGCGATTCAACAGCTCAATGGTCGCTTTCTTTTCGCTGTCAGCGACATCGTTGCGGGTATAGACCAGATTAGATGCTTTTGATTTAACCAGTTTAGCGGTACTCATCGTTTCATATCCTCTTGATATTGATGCTCGTCACACTTCAAAACTGAATGATGTGGAGCGTTGTCCCAGGTAACTTCGGGACTAAGTATAGCAAGGGTTTTAAAGTATGAGGCATCGGCAGGCCATATCACTCCGATAGCGCAAAATGGTTGGCTATTTGAAAAAACAAGTCCAATCAGAAGGTTAGAGAAGGCTGGCAGGCCCGCAACTGGCGCGGGCCGCCGCCGTAACAGAATGTTAATTGATATCGACTTGCTTGATTTTGCTCTGCCGCTGCATGGTCAGCGTGGCGCCCATTGAGGCGATGATAATCGCGCCCAGCGCCAGCGTCTGGGAGAGGTTCAGGGTTTCGCCAAGGAAGATCATACCGGACAGGGCGGCTAGCGCCGGCTCGAGGCTCATCAGCGTACCGAAGGTGCGCGTCGGCAGGCGCGTCAGGGCCATCATCTCCAGGGAGTAGGGGAGTGCGGTGGAGAGAATGGCAATCCCCAGCCCCAGGGGCAGCAGCGACCATTGCAACAGCGTATCGGTGGCTTGCGCCATACCTAACGGGACAAAGACCAGCGAGGCGATAAGCGACCCCATCGCCACCGTGGCTGGACCATGCTCCTCGCCCGCGCGCTGGCCGGTCAGAATATAGACCGCCCAACAGGCCCCGGCGCCGAGAGCGAACAGCGCGCCGGTTAAATCCACCTGCGCCACGTTCTGCCCCAGCGGCAGGAGATACCACAGCCCGAGGATCGCCAGCGCCACCCAGACAAAATCCAGCGGGCGGCGCGAACCGAAAAGCGCCACCGCCAGCGGGCCGGTAAACTCGAGGGCCACCGCCACGCCGAGCGGAATACGCTGCAGGGATAAATAAAACAGATAGTTCATCGCCCCGAGCGCCAGGCCGTACAGCAGCAGCGGTACGCGCTGCGCCGGAGAGAAACGTAGCCGCCAGGGCTTGAACACCACCACCAGGATCAGCGTCCCGAGCGCCAGGCGCAGGGCGGTAACTCCCGGGGCGCCGACCACCGGGAACAGCGATTTGGCGAGCGATGCGCCGCTCTGAATCGAGGTCATAGCGATTAAAATCACCACTATCGGCAACCATGCCGCCGCTTTTCGGGATGGACCGGGCATCCTTTCTCCTGTCAATTTTTGTCAAAAGGGGTAAAAGTTCCAGTGTACTGGAATTAGCTGCTGGCGGTTGAGCTAATGTTGAAAAAAACAGGGGCAAAAACAGTACAATGGCGAAAGTTGCTGAGAAATTCACCAGGTGATTAGGATTAATCTGGATGCTTGCGAATTTCTTAATGAGCGTTAAACTGTAAGTTAACGCCAAAAACTGTTGTTTTCCATATTGTTATAGAAATATGGAAACTTTTGGTTACATGAAAAAGTATGTTAGACAATGTAAACTCCAAAGAGTTTCCCAAAAGTTTTTGATATATTTAAAGCTTAGGACTTATTAGAAACACATTTGAGGTGGTTATGAATAAAATTGCACGTCTTTCAGCACTGGCCGTTGTTCTGGCTGCATCCGTAGGTACTACTGCATTTGCTGCAACCTCTACCGTAACCGGCGGTTACGCGCAGAGCGACATGCAGGGTAAAGCGAACAAAGCTGGCGGTTTCAACCTGAAATACCGTTACGAGCAAGATAACAACCCGCTGGGCGTTATCGGTTCCTTCACCTACACCGAAAAGGATAATAACAGCAACGGTACTTACAACAAAGGTCAGTACTACGGCATCACCGCTGGTCCGGCTTACCGTCTGAACGACTGGGCAAGCATCTACGGCGTAGTGGGTGTTGGTTACGGTAAATTCCAGAACAACAACTTCCCTAATAAATCCGATATGAGCGACTACGGTTTCTCCTACGGTGCTGGTCTGCAGTTCAACCCGATCGAAAACGTTGCTCTGGACTTCTCCTACGAGCAGTCTCGTATTCGTAACGTTGACGTCGGCACCTGGATCGCTGGCGTGGGTTACCGCTTCTAATCACTCCGGTGATATAAAAAATCCGCCTCCTGGGGCGGATTTTTTTTTGCCTGCTGACCGCCAGCCCGGCCGGTTGGCCGGCGCTGACCGCGTCGTTTTAGTTGATGGTGAACTCATCGCTGCCGAGGTGTGAATAGTCCACCTTCTGCAGCTGGAAGTTGGTGATATACACCGGGCCGGCCTTCTGCTCAGAGATAAACCGATAGCGCGGGGCGATTTCCGCCGCCTTGATGCCGGTCCATTGCGAGAAGAAGCTGAGGAAATCATTCGCCGAGCGCTGCGCCTTAATGACTTTATGCGCTTTGTCATCGCTGGAGAGCACCATAAACGGCACCTGGAAGTTCTGCTGGAACTTATCGTCGTGCGCCAGATACTGCACCTCTTTGCCTCGCTCCTTGAACGCCAGACCATGATCGGAAAAGTAGGTCAGGGAAAAGGTGTCGCCGGAATTTTGCAACTGGCTGTAGAGCTTAGCCAGCAGGGTATCGGTTTGCGTCATGCTGTAGAGATAGCAGGAGGTCTCTTTCGACTGGACGAAAACCGTATATTTGCCTTTGGTCCGGTCGCAGGCCTGCGGGTGCGAGCCCATCAGATGCAGAACAATCAGCTGCGGCTGGGTGCGCTGGGTGGAGAGCACCTGCTCGGTCAGCTTCAGTAACTGCTCGTCCTGGGTGTTTTTATTGGCTTCGAAATCGCCGTTTTTCAGGAACTGCACTTCATCCGCCCGTTTGGCGATACTGGCGATAGCGGTGTCGTACTCGCCGATCTGCCCCTGGTTGGAGAACCACCAGGTCTGGAAACCGGCGCGGTTGGCGAGGGTGACAAAGTTATCCTGAAACTGCGGTTTGCCATCGACCACCCGGTTAAGGGTCAGGCCGAGGGATTTTTGCGTCGAGCCGCTGGCGGCGACGTAATTGTTAAACAGATACCCGTTCACCGAGCTGGCAAACGGCGTGTTGTCCCAGTGGCCGCCGAAGGCGCCGAGGGCGTCGCGGCGGGCGCTTTCACCGATCACCACCACATAAAGATGGTACTTCGGCTTCACCGCCAGCACGTGCCAGCTATCTTTCATGCCGGCCAGCTGCGCCATCCGCGCCTGCTCGTCCAGCACCTCGTTATTATTCACCACCACGTCTTTGACAAAACGGAAGGCCGGGTAACCAGTATCGATCACCTTGAATACACCGCCCCAGGCGAGATTTTGCACCGGCTGAAGAAAGAAGATCCCGATGCTGAACAGCAGGCCCAGGGTCTCCATTTTTCCCCAGCGGGTCTGCTCGACGATCCTGCGGCGGACCGCGATGATCCCCAGCGCGAAGATAAATACCGCCAGCAGATAGTTGTACCACGGGAAGATGGTGAGGATTTCCGTGGACTCTTCCACGTTGGTGGCGTGCAGCGCCAGCAAGGTATTGAAGTTGGGCGCGCCGTAAGCCTGGCCAAACGGGTAGTAGAGGGCCGCCAGCAGAGAATAAGCGCCGACCACTGCTTTCTGCACGCGCGGAAAGGCACGCCACAGAAGATGTAACACGCAGGTAAATGCCACGGTATAGAGCAGGCTAAATTCATAGCCCAGCGCCAGGTTAATCAACAGCGATTGTAAAAAGTAGAATCCTGTCCATGGGTTCAGTGCCAGTCGGCGGGCGACCAGCGTATCTTTCAGGGTGGTGACATTCATAGTAAACAATCAAAAAGAGGCCATGCGCATCCCCTGGCTTCAAGGGGTAAAACCTGCTGGACAGTGCGTGAAGAGGGTCTCTGCGAGCCGCGAATGTGGCAGGGCTGTGCAAAGATAGGGCTTGTAAATGGTAAGGTCAACCAGACATAACAGATTGTTTTGCGAGGACGCTTACAAAACTTGAAAAAAGGTGGGGGAAACGGGATAAACCGGTCAGTTTAGCGGCAGATGATGACGGAAAAATGAAGCGGCGTACCGCGACGCCGCCTTAGCGATGGGGTTTGTCCTGCTGCGGTTTACCGTTGATCATCTCGCACAGCATACCGAGCAGCATTAAGCGTACTTTAAAGGGTGAATGGCTGAACACGTTTAAGCACCTCTTGAATTCGTTCATCTGCTCTCCTCCTGCCTGTTCGCTCCATCATTCCCTGATGGATGTTTGCATTATATACAGATATAGCACAGGCTATATTTTATAGCTATGGCTAAAACGTTAAATTTTTGTGCTCTTGGCGCAATCCATTACAATGTGGATCTTTTTATATGATGCTTGACGCGTCACACGAATGAGGAAGCACAATGAACCGTCGCGCAGGTAAGCCAATAACAAAAAAAGTGACGCAGTTAGTAAATGTTGAAGAGCACGTTGAAGGGTTCCGCCAGGTGCGGGAAGCGCATCGGCGCGAGCTGATTGACGACTATGTTGAACTGATTTCCGACCTCATCCGCGAGGTGGGCGAGGCGCGTCAGGTGGATATGGCCGCCCGGCTGGGAGTCTCGCAGCCCACCGTCGCCAAGATGCTCAAACGGCTGGCCAGCGTCGGCCTTATCGAACAGATCCCGTGGCGCGGCATATTCTTAACCGCGGAGGGTGAGAAGCTGGCCCAGGAGAGCCGCGAGCGCCATCAAATCGTGGAGAACTTCCTGCTGGCGATCGGCGTCAGTCCGGAGATCGCCCGTCGTGATGCCGAAGGGATGGAGCATCACGTGAGCGAAGAGACGCTGGCGATGTTCCTGAAATTTACCCAAACACAGGGATCTCAGGAAGCATGACTCTTCCCTTCGTCCAGTCGCTGCTGCGCGATCGTTTTCTCCATCTGCTGCTGATTATCGCCTGCGTGCTCAGCGTGATGGTGCCGTTTGTCCCGGCAAGCTGGCCGGCGGCCATTGACTGGCATACCATCATCACCCTCAGCGGCCTGATGTTGTTGACCAAGGGGATTGAACTGAGCGGCTATTTTGACGTGCTGGGGCGTAAAATGGCCCGCCGCTTTGTCACCGAGCGTCAGCTGGCTATGTTTATGGTGCTGGCGGCGGCGCTGCTGTCCACCTTCCTCACCAACGACGTCGCGCTGTTTATTGTGGTGCCCCTGACCCTGACCCTGAAGAAGTGGTGCGCCATCCCGGTAAACCGGCTGATTATTTTCGAAGCGCTGGCGGTGAACGCCGGGTCGCTGCTGACGCCGATCGGCAACCCGCAGAACATCTTGCTGTGGGGACGCTCCGGTCTCTCTTTCCCTGGGTTTATCGGCCAGATGCTGCCCCTGGCGGCGGCAATGATGCTGACCCTGCTGGCGCTGTGCTGGTTCTGTTTCCCGGCAAAGCGGCTTACCTACCAGAGCAGCGATATAGCGCCATCGTGGCAGCCTAAGCTCGTCTGGAGCTGTCTGGGGCTCTATCTGGTGTTCCTGACGGCGCTGGAGATGAATCAGGCGCTGTGGGGACTGGCGCTGGTGCTGCTGGGCTTTCTGGCGCTGGCCCGGGCGGTGATCGTCCATGTTGACTGGTCGCTGCTGCTGGTGTTTATGGTGATGTTTATCGACGTCCATCTGCTGACCCAGCTTCCGGCGCTGCACCAGGTGCTGAGCGGGGTCGGGACGCTCTCCGGCGGTGGGCTGTGGCTGACCGCCATCGGCCTGTCGCAGGTGATCAGCAATGTGCCCTCGACCATTCTGCTGCTCAACTATGTCCCACCGTCGATCCTGCTCGCCTGGGCGGTTAACGTGGGGGGCTTTGGTCTGCTGCCGGGCTCGCTGGCCAATATCATCGCCCTGCGCATGGCTGGCGATCGGCGGATCTGGTGGCGTTTCCATCTCTACTCCATTCCCATGCTGCTGTGGGCGGCCCTCACCGGCTATTGGCTCTTCAAACTCTGCGCCTGATTTCCGCCGCAGTCCGCCGCCCTCCACGTCGTTCGACAGGATCGCTCTCCGGGGCGATCTTTTTTTTGCCCGGCTCACAGAAAACGATCCCTGGCTTTGCGCATCCGTTCGCTTTTCGATATATGACTAGTCATGAAGTTTAAATGACTAGTCATATATCGAGGCGCAGGATGAAGAACAGACTACCGGCAGATTTCTTATGGGGTAATTCCGTCTCCAGCATGCAGACGGAGGGGGCGTGGAACGAGGGCGGCAAGGGGATGTCGGTGTACGATATCCGGCAACCGGCAGAATTCGCTTCCGACTGGAAGGTGGCGACCGACTCCTATCATCGCTTTAGGGAAGATTTCGATCTGATGCAGGATCTGGGCATGAACTGCTACCGTTTTCAGATCGCCTGGAGCCGGGTGTGCCCTGAGGGAGACGGCGAGTTCAATGAAGAGGGCATCGCCTTCTACCATCAGTTTATTGATGAACTGATCGCCCGCGGCATCGAGCCGATGATCTGCCTGTACCACTTCGATATGCCGCTCTCGCTGGCGGAGCGCTACAACGGATTTACCGACCGCCGGGTGATGGACGCCTTTATTCGCTATGGCCAGAAGATGATCGCCTGCTATGGCGACAAGGTGAAATACTGGCTCACCTTTAATGAACAGAATCTGTACCATTCGCCGGAAGCGTTTCTGATTTCCGGCTACCTGCAGGGGGAGAAGACCCTGCGCGAGCTGTACCTGATCCAGCATCATGTGATGATGGCGCACGTCCATCTGACCGATCACCTGCATCAGACGAAGCCGCAGTGTCTGATGGGCGGGATGCTGGCCCACGCCCTGGTTTATCCGGCGACCTGCAAACCACGCGATATCCTGTGCGCCCAGCAGCTGGACGAGTTTTTAAACCAGAACCTGCTGCGGGCTTACGCCGGGGAGGGCTACAGCCCGGAGGTGATGCATTTTGTCGCCACAGAAGGGTTCGATGATATCTATCGTCCGGAGGATCTCGCGCTGATGGCGACGGTGAAGGTCGATTATCTGGCGTTCAGCTATTACGCCAGCCGGACGCTGAACAGCGACGCGATCCCGCCGGGAACGGCGGTCAACAACTATATGCTGTTTGGCAATCAGGATAACCCGTTCCTGAACGCGACAGAATGGAACTGGCAGATCGATCCGCTGGGCTTCCGGACCATTATCACCCGCTATTATAACGACTGGCGCCTGCCGGTTTTCCCGATTGAAAACGGCATCGGGGTGATTGAGTCGTGGGACGGTGAACATCCGGTTGCCGACGATTACCGCATCGCCTACCATCGCGACCATATCAACGCCATGAAAGCGGCCATGTTTGAGGATGGGGCGCAGGTGATCGGCTATCTCGGCTGGGGATTAATCGACATCCTCAGCTCACAGGGCGATATGCGTAAGCGCTACGGCGTGGTCTACGTCAATCGCGAGAACCATGACCTCAAGGATCTGCGGCGGGTGCCGAAGAAGAGCTATGCGTGGCTGAAGCAGGTGATCCACAGCAATGGCGACGTGATGTAATGGTGTTCTGGCGGTCAGGCCGTAGATCCTGCCCGCCAGCCACTCACTGAATGTATAAGGACCGGGGAATGACGGCGAAGTATCTGCAAATCGCGCGGGAAATAAAAAAACGGATCATCAGCCAGCAGTATCCTGCCAGCGCGCCGTTACCTGACCAGTTTGCGCTGGCGGCAGAGTTCAGCACCAGCCGGATGACCATCCAGCAGGCGATGCGCCAGTTAATCGTCGAAGGGCTGATCTATACCCGCAAAGGGCAGGGCACCTTTGTGCGGAAAAATTTCCTTCAGCTGTCGCAGTGGGAGCTGCCCGGCAGCGACTATTTCGGCGCCACCAAAACCTGGGAGCATCTTGGCGAGGTACAAAGCGAAGTGGTGCGCTTTGAGGTGCGTTTTCCCACTGACAAGGAGCAGAGTTCGCTGCTGATCGACGCCGATGCCCCGGTGTATGACTTTGTTCGCCTGCGGTTGCTCAACGGGGAACCGGTGTCGCTGGATCTGACGGTCATGCCGGTGGGGCTGGTGCCGGGGCTCAATAAAAGCCATCTGGAAAGCTCGGTGTTTCGCTATATCCAGGAGACGCTGGGGCTGAAGCTGATGGGATCTTACCGCGTGGTGCGGGCGATGAAGCCGGATGAACTGGATAAACAGCATCTTCACTGCGAGCCCACCGATCCGGTGCTGGAGGTGGAGCAGGTTATCTATCTGGAAGACGGCACGCCGCTGGAGTACGCCCACTGCCACTATCGCTACGACCACGGCGGGATTATTCTGGTGAATAACGGCTAGACCGGGGGCCCCGGTTGGCGCAGCGCTTAGCAGGGCCAGGGTGTTGTCAGGTTCAGTCGCCAGGCAAGGCGTCAGCCGCAGCCCGGCACAACACCGATAAAAAAAACGGCGGGCATCAGGCCCGCCGTTTTTCTTGTCATGCAGAACTTAGTTCAGACGCACCGGCATACCGGAGCGGTTCTGGATAGCCTGCTCGACCACGTTCTGATCGACATCAGACTGGCTGGTGATCGCCTGTACCGGCTGAGTCAGGGTGATCGGCACGATCTCGCCGCCCTGGAACTGCGCTTCGGTGGTCGACAGCGGGTTGTGAACCTCGATGTAACGGCTGCCGTCCGGCTCGGTGGTGGCTTTTACCGGCTCATCGATAAACTGCACGCGGGTGCCGACCGGCACGTTCTCAAACAGGAATTTGATGTCATCGTTGCGCAGACGTACGCAGCCATGGCTCACGCGCAGGCCGATGCCGAAGTTAGCGTTGGTACCGTGGATGGCGTACAGACGGCCGATATACAGCGCGTACAGGCCCATCGGGTTATCCGGACCGGCCGGTACGACGGCTGGCAGCGGGTTGCCGGCGGCAGCGTATTCCGCATGCATCTTGGCGGTCGGCGTCCAGGTCGGGCCAGCCTTCTTACGTTCGACTTTGGTGGTCCAGTTGATTGGCGTGTCTTTGCCTAACTGGCCGATACCGATCGGCAGAACAATCACGGTGTTAGTGCCTTTCGGGTAGTAGTACAGACGCATTTCGGCGCTGTTGATGATGATCCCTTCATGGACGGTATCCGGCAGGATCAGCTGCTGAGGGATGTTCAGGACGCTACCGCCCTTCGGCAGATAGGTATCCACCCCCGGGTTGGCTTCCAGCATGTTGGAAAGCCCCATCTGATATTTCGCCGCGAAGTATTCCAGCGGCTGCTTGTTATCATCCGGAATGGTGATGACCTGGTTCTGACCAACCAAACGGCTGCCATCGGTTGGCAAAGGATAGGTGACAGCAGACGCTGTATTGCAAAAGCCTACGATGGCGAAGGCTGCCGCTAAGAGTGTAGATAATTTCATAGTTTTTAATGTCGTGTGCGAAATCAACGCCACACAGGCCTTTGTTAATGATTGAGACAGTAGATGGGAGCGCATTATATGTGCATTCCGCTGAACAGGTAAATCAGATGTGTACGAAATCACATTTTTTTCCCTGTCGCCTCGGCTGCCGCGCCCTGGCGTTCGGGGCGACGAGGGTTAGTCTTCCAGCAGCCGGGCCTGCAGCGCCGCGCGGACCGGGGCGGTCAGTTGGTACTCTTCCGCCAGCCAGGCGTCGACATTGCCATAGCGCTGCTGAATAGCCGACAGCGCGGCGGCGAGATAGGACTCTTTCACCGTCAGGATGTCCGCCAGGCTCTGGCGCCCCTGGGCCGTCAGGTCGTTGCCGAGCATCTCCAGCATCCAGGCCTCCACCTGCGTCAGCATGCCATGGGTAAGGAGATACTCCTCCATCACCGTCTCGCTGTCGCATCCGACGGCGAACAGGGTTAACGCGCAGCCGACGCCGGTGCGATCTTTACCGACCGCGCAGTGTTGCAGCAAGGCGCCGTCGAAAGGGGTCGTCAGCCATGCGGCGAGCTGGCGATAGGCCGGATTGTTAAACGGCAGCTGGCGATAGAGTTGCAGCATAAACTGCTCGCCGTTCAGCGCATTAAGGGTGGCGGCATTCAGCTCGGTGACCTTCGCGTTGACCTCGCCGATCGGCGGATTGGCCGGCGCGTTGAGATAGTGAGTGAGCGGGCTCAGTTTGTCCGGCGTGCGCTGTACTTCACCGGGGTCGCGGTAGTCGAGCACCCGGCTGAGCGGCAGGGTATCCAGGTGGTCGAGATCCTCTGCCGTTAGCCGGTTTAGCGCACCGGAGCGTAGCAGCTTGCCGCTGCGTACCCGGCGTCCGTCGGCGGCGCGCTGGCCGCCCAGGTCGCGAAAATTAATGCCGCCCTGCAGGGATAAAAAGGCCGGATGTCGCGGTTGGCTGGTGGTCATGGGACTCCTCATCATCACGTACAGAATAACGGTTTGCGCGCAGGTCTCTGGCGCATCTGACAAAGACCTTAGCACAAGCGCCGCGGCGGAATTTACCGCAGACCGTGAAAAGTGCGTCATTTACTGGCATAATGTCTGCTGTATCACACCCCTCATACTCTTTTTTCAGGATATCCCCGTGCTAGTATCCAGCAACGTTACCATGCAGTTTGGCAGTAAGCCGCTGTTCGAAAATATCTCCGTTAAATTTGGCGGCGGCAACCGTTATGGTCTGATCGGCGCCAACGGCAGCGGTAAATCGACCTTTATGAAGATCCTCGGCGGCGATCTCGAACCGACGCTGGGCAACGTTTCTCTCGACCCGAACGAGCGCATCGGTAAGCTGCGTCAGGATCAGTTCGCCTTTGAAGCGTTCACCGTGCTGGATACGGTCATCATGGGCCACGGCGAGCTGTGGGAAGTGAAGCAGGAGCGCGATCGCATCTATTCCCTCGCCGAGATGAGCGAAGAAGATGGCTATAAAGTGGCCGACCTGGAAGTGAAATATGGCGAAATGGATGGCTACTCTGCTGAAGCGCGCGCGGGCGAACTGCTGCTGGGCGTGGGCATTCCGGTTGAACAGCATTACGGCCCGATGAGCGAAGTCGCCCCAGGCTGGAAGCTGCGTGTCCTGCTGGCGCAGGCGCTGTTCTCTAACCCGGACATTCTGCTGCTCGATGAACCGACCAACAACCTGGACATCGACACCATTCGCTGGCTGGAGCAGACGCTGAACGACCGCGACAGCACCATGATTATCATCTCGCACGACCGTCACTTCCTGAACATGGTTTGCACCCACATGGCGGATCTGGACTACGGCGAGCTGCGCGTCTATCCGGGCAACTACGATGAATACATGACGGCGGCCACCCAGGCGCGTGAACGTCTGCTGGCAGACAACGCCAAGAAAAAAGCGCAGATTGCCGACCTGCAGTCCTTCGTTAGCCGCTTCAGCGCCAACGCCTCTAAATCGCGTCAGGCCACCTCGCGCGCGCGTCAGATTGACAAAATCAAGCTGGAAGAGGTTAAAGCCTCCAGCCGTCAGAACCCGTTTATCCGCTTCGAGCAGGACAAGAAACTGTTCCGTAACGCGCTGGAAGTGGAAGCCCTCACCAAAGGCTTTGAAGACGGTCCGCTGTTCAAAAACGTCAACCTGCTGCTGGAAGTGGGCGAGAAGATTGCCATTCTGGGCGCCAACGGCGTGGGTAAATCCACGATGCTGAAAACCCTGGTGGGTGAACTGCAGCCGGACAACGGCACCGTGAAATGGTCTGAAAACGCTCAACTCGGCTACTACGCGCAGGATCATGAGTACGAGTTCGAAAACGACCTGACGGTCTTCGAGTGGATGAGCCAGTGGAAACAGGAAGGCGACGACGAGCAGGCGGTGCGCAGTATCCTTGGTCGACTGCTGTTTAGCCAGGATGACATCAAGAAGCCGGCGAAAGTATTGTCCGGTGGTGAGAAGGGCCGCATGCTGTTTGGTAAGCTGATGATGCAGAAGCCAAACATCCTGATAATGGATGAACCGACCAACCACCTGGATATGGAATCCATCGAATCGCTGAACATGGCGCTGGAGATGTATCAGGGCACCCTGATCTTCGTTTCCCACGACCGTGAGTTCGTCAGCTCGCTGGCCACCCGCGTGCTGGAGATTACCCCGGAACGGGTGATCGACTTCAGCGGCAACTACGAAGACTACCTGCGCAGCAAAGGTATCGAGTAATCCCGCTTCGTTACCCGGGTTGCGGCTACGCCTTACCCGGGCTACGCCTGGCATGTGATCTGTAGGCCCGCGCAAGCGTAGCGCCGCCGGGCAATAACCGCGGGTAAAGAGCCACTTTCGCGCCGGATGGCGGCTGCGCCTTATCCGGCCTACGGTCCGTGCCATTGTGAGCTTAAGAGCTCTATCTTGTACCCATGGTTACTGAAACTGTCCGTTACCCGGGCTACCAAACCGCACAGTGCTGTAGCCCCGGTAAGCGGTAGCGCCACCGGGGATTTTGAGGCCACCAGTTTGTAGCCCGGATTAGCGTAGCGCCATCCGGGAACATTATTAAATCCAGGCCGGGCGAGGCGTAAGCCGCCGCCCGGCATATGCTCAGAGCCTCCACTCCGTTCCTTCGACGCCATTCACCAGCAGTTTGCGTTTTTCTCCCGCCGGTAATGACAGCTTCAGCGCTTTCCACGCCGGGCGATAATTGCCGCGGGCGTTGACCTTCAGGTTGATAGTGCTGCTGTCGCACGCCATTTCCCACTCCAGCCACAGCGCATCGCCCTGTTTATAGCCCCAGCTTTCGCCGTCATCCTCAAACAGCAGACCCGAAGTGGTCCCGACGCCTTTCAGCGGGAACAGCTGCAGTTCGCGGCGATCGTCCTGTTGCGCAGCAACATGACGGATGCGCTCGCTGAGCGGCAGTCCGGCCCCGGCGCGTACCAGCAGCGGCAGCGTTTCCAGCGGCGCGTCGAGGGTGACCCACTGGCCGCCGGCGAACCACTGGTGGCTGTAGAAATCGTACCATCCGGCCTGATTATCCGGCAGCCACACCTCACGCTGGCGGGCGCCAGGCTCGACCACGCTGGCCACCAGCAGATCGCGCCCCAGCAGGAAGTCATCGCATTCGGCGAAGGTCTGCGCGTCGTGCTGATGATCGAGGAAGGTCGGGCGCAGCATCGGCTCGTCGTCAGCATGCGCCTGCCACAGCAGGGTGTACAGATAGGGCAGCAGGCGGTAGCGCAGCTCAATAGCGGAACGAATGGCCGGGGTGACGGCCGGATACATCCAGGCTTCGTTGACCGTCTGGTCGTCATTCCACGAATGAATAGTAAAGCGCGGGTGCATCACGCCGTTTTGTACCCAGCGCACGAACAGCTCCGGCTCAGGTTTATCGCCGGAGAAACCGCCGACGTCGTGGCCGACGTTAAACAGCCCGGAAAGGCTCATGCCCAGCCCCATGCGGATGTTATAGCGCAGCGTATCCCAGTTGGTGCGGTTATCGCCGCTCCAGGTCTGGACGTAGCGCTGCATCCCGGCGCAGCCGGAGCGGGAGATGAGATACGGGCGCTTTTGCGGCGCAAAGCGCTGCTGGGCCTCCATCGAGGCGCGCATCATCAGCAGCGGCATCACCGGGCGAATATGCTTGATGGCGATTTCGCGGCCAAAGCCGTAGCAGCGCGCTTCGCCGTCCCACACCTCATACTCGTTATTATCGTTCCAGGTCGAATCAATGCCCATCTCCAGCAGCTGGCTGGTGACCCCTTCCTGCCACCAGGCCACGGTTTGCGGATTGGTAAAGTCGAGATGCGATCCTTCATCGTCCCAGAAGCTGGAGCGCTCCGGAGCGTCGGTTTGCGAATCGCGCACGAAGAGACCGCGCTCCGCCACCTCGCCATAGCGCGGATGGTCCTGCAGCAGGCAGGGTTTGATATTGGCGGCCAGCTTCAGCCCGGCGTCGTGGAACGACTGGCTCATCACTTTCGGCTGCGGCACCTTGTCGTGGTTCCAGTTAAAGACGTAGCGCTTGCCGTTGATCGAGGTATAGCCGGAAGAGAGCTGGAACGAATCGCACGGAATAGCGTGCTCATCGCACAGGCGGATGAAGTTCATCAGCTGATTTTGCGCATCCGGCGCGTCGGTATAGTGCATGGTCGAGCCGCTGTAGCCGAGGCTCCATTTTGGCCCGAACAGGGTTTTACCGGTCAGACGGACGAAGGCCTTGGTCACATCCAGCACCTGTTTACCGGTGAACAGGTAGTAATCGATATCGCCGGCTTCCGCCTGCCAACGGCGATAGGCGGTATGATAGTTGTCGATTTCGTTACCCAAATCCAGCCAGCAGCTGCTCAGGTTGTCGTAAAACAGGCCATAGCTAACGTCGCTGCGTTGCGTGATGGTGAACGGAATATGTTTATACAGCGGGTCGGTGCTGGCGGCGTTGTAGCCCATGGCATCAAGGTTGCGCATTTCATAACGCTTACCGGTGCGCTGCAGGTCGCCGGCCTTTTCGCCCAGGCCATAGAAACGCTCGTCTTTGCGGCGGCTCAGATAGTGGGCGACGCCGTCGCCGTGGGCATTGGCCAGATAGGCGCTGGTGGGACGGTCGTTGGCAAGCTGCTGCCATTCCCCGGCATCGTCGCGATAGCTCCACTCCAGCCACAGCGGCTGATGGACGGTGACGCGCAGCTGGCGGGTGGCGATGGTCAGCGTATCGCCCTCCTGGGTCAGCTGCCAGGCCGGGAGACTAAAACCGCTGAGGTCATCCCGGGCGCGGCCTTCCCACGGCACATCCTGCTGCGGAGCGATGCTCCAGGTGCGATCCAGCGCCAGCTGGCCCTGGCGTTTCAGCAGCACGCGGAATAGATTCTCTTCCAGTACGTACAGGCACAGGGTGTGCTGGCCATCGACCGTCAGTTCAACGTGATGCTCCAGCTGTTGATGTAAACTCCAGTGTTTCAACGTCTTCATATCTTACATCCACTCTCAGGCGCGCTTGGCGCGACGTTCAGCAATAAATGCCACCAGGAAAACGGCGCCAATCAGGTCAAAGAAACCCATGGCGATGAACAGCGGGTTGAAGCCAATTTTGTCGGCGGTCACCCCGATTAATAACGAGAACAGGAAGCTGGCGATCCACGCCGCGGATCCGCGCATACCGTTCACCGTCGCCATTTGTCCCTTGTCGAACGACTCCACCACCAGCGCGCTGAGCATGCATGAGATGATCTGATGCCCGAAGCCGCCAATGGAGATCAGGACGATGGTGATATAGGGATCGCGGGTGATAGCGACGAGGGCCAGGGAGATCATCAGAAACGCGCCGGTCACCGAGCTGGCGATCACCGAGTTGACTCGCGTACAGCCGAACCAGCGAACGTACAGGCGGGTGAGGTAGCCGCTGACCACGCTGCCGAGGTCGGCGGCAAGGAACGGCAGCCAGGCGAACATGGCAATCTGCTTGAGATCCATGCCGTGCTCTTTGGCCAGGTACAGCGGTACCCAGAAGCTCAGCACCGCCCAGGCGGGCTCGGCCATAAACGCGGGAATGGCGATCCCGTAGAAACGTTTATTCTTCGAGACGGTTTTGAGTGCGGAAAAGAAGGGCTGTTTCACCGGCGGCGCTTCGTTATCCTGCTTGATGTACTCGAGCTCGCTTTTGCTGAGATTGGGGTGCTTTTCCGGGTTCTGATAGAAGGCCCACCACAGCACCACCCACAGCAGGGCCAGCGCGCCGGTAAACATAAACGCCCCCTGCCAGCCGAAGGAGGCATGGGCGAAGTAGATGATCGGCGGGGCGAGCATGGCGCCGATGGAGAACCCGACGCCAGCCCAGCCGGCGGCGATTGGCCGTTCAGACTTCGGGAACCACTCGCCGATGGTCTTGGCGTTGGCCGGGGTGGCGGCCGCCTCGGCCCCGCCCATAAAGAAGCGCAATATAGCCAGGTGCAGCCAGCTGCCGGCCCCGGCGTGGGCGATGCAGGCCAGCGCCCACAGGGTGGCGCAGATCATAAACCCGAGCTTCAGGCCGATGACGTCGATAAGCCAGCCACAGAGCGGTTGGAAAATCGTGTAAGCCAACTGAAACGCGCCGACGATCCAGGAATATTGTTCGGTGGTGATACCGAGCGTCGCTTTCAGTTCCGGGGCGATAATCCCCAGCGAGTTGCGTGTGATGTAGTTGACAGTGACGCCAAGTAAAAACAGGACCAGCACCCACCAGCGCAGGTTTTTTACCACCCGGCGCGTTTTGCTGACCGCGATATCATTGTTGAGGCCTTGACTCATAGCACACTCCACATGACGTTAGTAGGGGAAAGTGACGTTCTCAATCCGTGAGCGGTCACGTAGTGTTGTTAACTATTTGAATAGTCTATTTTTTTATCTCAACACCATTGGTATAACTAGTATGGGAGATGTTGGACCAATTCAGGCTAAGGGAGAAAAAACGTCGGGCAAAGCGCTATTTATGCAAGTTTTTTCATGAAATGACCGGGATCTCAAATTTTGCGCTGTCATTTGCTTACAGGGAGCGCTTTGGCGATTATGAAAATTCTTTCATTTTCCAATCGGAGCTGGATCACAAAATGGATAAAAAGCTGCGCGTCGCCGAAATCGCCGCCCGCACCGGGCTGTCGGCCAGTACCGTTTCGCGCGTCCTGGCCGGGAAGGCGAATACCAGCGACAAGGCGCGCCGGGCGGTGCTGGAGTGCGCCCGCGAGCTGGGGGTCATGCAGGGACTGGCCGCCGGACGTCTGTTGCTCAATAATCTGCTGGTGTTTGCCCCACAGCGCGCCTTCGATGAGCGGTCGGATATCTTCTACTACCGGGTGATCCAGAGCATCAATAACGCGCTGGCGGCGCATGAAGTGCGCCTGCGCTACTGCGCGCTGGACGAGAACGACAGCGACGCCAATCTGTTTCTTGCCCGCATGAACGAAGCGGAGACCCAGGCCGCGGTGCTGCTGGGGATCGACGATTCGCATATTCATGGCCTGGCGGCGGACCTGGGCAAACCCTGCGTATTGATCAACTGTCGGGATGAAGGGATGCGGCTGCCGTCCATTGCCCCCGATCATCGTCTGATTGGCCTGTGCGCCGCCCGCTATCTGTTTGATATGGGGCATCGCGTGGTGATGAACGTCATGTGCCTGCGCCGCTATACCATGGAGCTGCGGCTGGGGGGGATCCAGGAGGCGTGGCGCGCGCGCAATTTGCGCTTTACCGCCAGCCGGGATCTCATCAGCGTCGCCAACTTTAGCGCCAGAGAGACCGAAGAGCAGGTGGGGGCCTGGCTTGATGGCTTACAGGGCAAGCCGTTGCCCACCGCTTTCCTGGTGGGCGGCGATTTTATGGCCGCCGGCACGGTCAGCGCATTGCAAAAGCGCGGCCTGCGGGTGCCGCAGGATGTCTCGGTGATGAGCATCGACGGGTTTAATCTGGCGGCGATCCAGGAGGTGCCGCTGACCGCGGTGCATGTGCCGCGGGATGAGCTGGGCAGCGAGGCGGTGCATCTCCTGCAGCAGCGCCTGCTGCGCCCGGAGGCGCCGCACGGTTCGCTGCTGCTGCACGGCACGCTGGTGGTGCGCGATTCGGTACGGCGGATCCGGCCGGGCAAAGGCCATACCGCCGTGGAGCCGCAGGGGCTGTATGACGATTAAACCGCGATACCCAGCGCCCGTTTGCCGTGGATGTTCAGATCCTCCAGGGTGAAGCGCCCCTGCCAGCTGGCCTCATAGTCCTCGCGCGGGAAATCACCCGGCGAGGCCCCTTTTTCCAGAGCGATTTTCACTTTCTGCGCGTAGGCGAGGTTCTTCTCGCACATCGGCGCCGCCGGGATGTACATCACATTGCCCCAGCCCTGCTGATTTTCCACCGGCGCCACCGAGTGAATGACGTCGCAGTGCCACCAGACGGAATCGCCAGCGTTCAGCGCCGGGATCGAACTGAGGGCTTTGATCAGCAGCGGGTGCCACTGCTCAGAGATCGGCAGCACTCTGCCCGGCGCGACGCCGCACAGCTCATCCTCCGGCACATCGTCAAGCAGCGGGCGCAGCAGCACATAGGCCATCGCCTCGGGGATCGGCACCACGTGCAGCAGTCCCTGACCCGGGATCATATCCGACAGCGCGGTCCAGCCCTGGAAAGTGCGGAACACCGAGCACTTGGTGGTGTTGTCGACAGTGTACTCTTCCACTTCAGTACGGTGCGCGGCGTCCCACGGATCGTAAGCGTCAACATGACCGTTAAAGACGTTGGCGAAGACCTGCTGGTAGGCGGGGAGCAGCCAGCGCTCCAGCGCACCGGAATCGGTATGCGCGCCCAGCCCTTTCGAGGTGGTTCCCGGCGGACGGCGGCGAATGCGGTCGGGGTAAATGACGCTGACGTCCGGATCGAACCAGCGCTTGCCGTCCTGCTCAAAGCGCCACAGGCGGTTAAGGAAGGACTGCGCCGCCGCCATTTTATCGCTCTGGCGGGCCTGCATTTGCGAGGGCGACCAGTAGATGGGATAGATTTCCGGCCGCGAAGCCTCAAGCGTACCGAAGAAGCTGTCGCCTGGCCCTTTGTAGACCTCGTCGAAATGGTTCAGATCCAGATATTCCAGCATCGCGGTATCCCACGCCAGCGCCTGTTCGCGCGGAAAGTGGCCTTTGATCACCGCGCAGCCCCGGCGCTTAATGGCCGCGCGCTGGGCATCGCTCACGGTTCCCTCGGCGATATCGCGGAACGGAATGGTTGGCCAGACCTCCTGGCCTGCGGCTTTCAGCGTCTCAATCTCCTGCAGGCGCTCGCTGATGCGCGCTGAGAGCTTATCGAACACCGCCTGGACGTCGCCGATTTGCGCCCGCAGCGCCTGCTTCATCTGGCGAATCGCCGCTTTGTGGTCGGCGGGGAGTGTTTCGTGGGTCGGGAGAGCAGCCATAATAACCTCGTTGTATCTTTCATTCGAAAGTATTAAATCTTACAAACGTTAATTTAAGTTAAAATGGAGTTAATGCAAGTTTAAAATCTTGCTGCGGCGCACAAAATGGACAAGCCGGGGCGCGCAGCCCCGGAGAGCGGTCAGGCGTTGAAGGGAGCGCGGTTATCGAGGACGGCCTGAATGACGTTCAGCGCGCCGTCATGATTATTATCGTCGGTCGCGTATCCGGCGATAGCTTTGATGCTGTCGGCGGCGTTACCCATGGCGAAAGCGTATTTCACCAGCTTCAGCATTTCAGCGTCGTTGCCGCTGTCGCCGATGGCCACGCACTGCTGCGGCGACAGGTTCCAGCGCTTGAGCAGGCGGCTGATGCCGTTGGCTTTATGCAGACCGGGAATAATCAAATCGACAAAGCCAAAGCCGCTGGTGACCGGCTTCATAATGCCGTCGAGCGAGACGTGCAGTTTATCGATCAGCTGCGGGATCTCGCTGTCCGGCAGGTTCAGAGAAAATTTGAATAGCGTATCGTCGATGGCGTGATAGTCGCTTACCCGCTGCAGACGGTGGTAGTGCTTTGACATCAGGTCGACGAAGGCGTCCGGGGCGTTATCGCTCACGTAGGCGCTGTGCAGGCCGCAGGCGACGAAGTTCAGCTGCGGATCTTTGAGTAATTCGCCAATCACCACCTGCGATTCGTGGCGGGTCAGTTCGCCGTGGAACAGCTGCTTACCATGCTCAAAGACCAGCGCGCCGTTTTCGGCGACGAACGAGATCTGCTCGCGGATCTCCGGGAAGAAGGAGATCAGCTGATAGTACTGGTTGCCGCTGGCGACAACGAATTCAATGCCGCGCTGCTGCAGCTGGGCGAATTGCGCCAGAAACCGTGAGCGGTCGTAGGTTTTGGCGTCATTGAGAAAAGTTCCGTCCATATCGGTGACGATAACTTTAACGGTCATAAGGGGATGCTCCTGGCTTAACTTCGACCAGTAACATTCTAATTACAATGTGATGGGGAGCACAAATTTATTTCGAATGAAAGTTCACGCATTCAGAAAATGCCGGGAGGCGGCCTTGCCTTTCCCGGCCAGCAGGACAGGGGAGGCCCGCTAAGCGTCGCGCCAGCGGGCCTGAAGGGCTACAGCGTATGCTCGGTACGGGCGATGATATCGTCCTGGGTATCCGGCGACAGAGCGGTAAAGAACGCCGAGTACCCGGCGACGCGCACCACCAAATCGCGGTACTGATCAGGATGTTTCTTCGCCTCCAGCAGCGTGTCGCGCGAGACAATGTTGTACTGGATATGCCAGCCTTTATGCACCTCGAAGAAGGTGCGCAGCAGCACCATCAGCTTCTGCTTGTCGGACGCGTTTTCCAGGGTGGACGGATTCAGCTTCTGGTTTAGCAGAACGCCGCCAAGGATCGCCCCGGTGGGCAGTTTACCTACCGAACTGATGACCGCCGTCGGCCCCAGATGGTCGGTTCCGGAGGCCGGGCTGGCCCCTTCCGCCAGCGGAGTGTGCGCTTTACGGCCATCCGGCGTCGCCATGGTCTGCGCGCCGAACGGAACGTTGGCGGAGATAGAGGACGTGCCGGCGTAATAGTTGCCGCCGATCGGGCCGCGGCCATAGCGCGGGTTGTGATACTGCTTCAGCTCGTCGATATAGGTCTGGTAGGCCCGCGCCAGCAACGCGTCCACGCTGTCATCATCGTTACCGTACTTCGGCGCGCCGTTGATCAACCGCTGGCGCAGCTGCTCGTGGGTCAGGCCGTCAAAATCTTCCGCCAGCGCCTTCGCCAGTTCCTGCTGGCCGATAACGCCCTGATCGAAGACCAGCTTTTTCACCGCCGCCAGGCTGTTGCCGAGGTTGGCGATGCCCACCTGCAGGCCGGACACCCAGTCATACTTTGCGCCGCCCTGCTTAATGCTCTTCGCCCGTTCGATGCAGTCGTCCACCAGCGCCGAACAGAGAATATCGTGGACGTTCTCTTCCAGCATAGTATCGACCACATACTCAATCTCAATCGACTTACGGGTGTAGTAGCGGATCTGGCGGTCCCAGTCGGCCAGCACCTCGTCGAAGTTAGCGAAGTTGCCTTTCGACAGGGCGTGCTCCTGCGGCAGGAACACCTGGCCGCTGGTGGCATCGCGGCCGCCTTCCAGCGTCGCCAGCATCACCCGCGCGAAGTTGATAAAGCTCATGCCGGTGCAGCGATAACCCCACTTGCCGCCGACCGCGGTTTCGATGCAGCCGATGGCCGCATAATCGTAGGCATCCTGCGGCTCGATTCCTAGCTTGATAAATTCCGGGATCACGATCTCGTCGTTATTAAACGCCGGCATGCCGAAGCCGCAGCGGATCACCTGGACGCAGGCGTCGAGGAAGTCGTTGCTCATTCCGGCGTGGTAGCGCACGCTGAGGTTCGGCTGGGTCGAGCGCAGACGACCGCAGGATTCCAGAATGGCGTACGACAGCGGGTTGACCGCGTCCTGCGGCTGGCCGTCCACCAGGTTCTGGCCGCCGATGGTGACGTTCTGGTACAGCGGGCTGCCGGCCGAGGCCTTGGAGTGCGAGCCAGAGCGGATCTTGTTGACCTCCAGCAGCTTCAGCCAGCAGCTGTGCAGCAGCTCAATGGCCTGTTCGCGATCCAACGATTGCTGCAGCTCAACGTCGCGGCGGTAGTACGGATAGAGGTACTGGTCCATGCGGCCAAAGGAGACCGAGTGGCCATTGGATTCAATCTGCAGGATCAGCTGAATGAAGTAGCACAGCTGCAGCGCCTGCCAGAAGGTCTTCGGCGGCTCATGGGCGATGATGTCGCAGTTTTCGGCAATCGCCAGCAGCTCATCGCGGCGTGCGTCACGGGATTCTGCCGTCGCCATCTCGCGCGCCAGCGCGGCAAAGCGTTTGCTGTGGTCGCTGACCGCCGCCAGCACAATATCAATCGCTTTCAGGAACTGTTCGCCGTGCAGGTCTTCCAGCACCGTCAGGTTGATGCGCGACCGGCGTTCGGCGACTTTCGCGCGCATGCCGTCCAGTCCTTTCTCCAGCAGCAGCGGGTAGTTGACCGCCAGGTGAGCGTCGCCGGAGGTCATGTTGCCCTCGGCCTTAATAATGCCGGTGGCGAGGAGCGCTTTCTGCTCATCGGTAAACATGCCGTAGCAGCGGTCCTGCACGGTCTGGCCGCGCCACCACGGGCACACTTCGTGCAGTACGCGCTTGTTCTCTTCGCTGACCGCGAAGCCGGCGCCGGGGCGGTCGGCGAGATCGTCGATCTCTTTCTCGATCCAGTTGACGGTGTATTCCGGGAAGATCGGCGCGGCGCGCACTTCGCTGGCCTGGTTGCCGACGATCAGCTCATCGTGCTTGATCCAGATGGTGCGCTCGGCCAGGTGGTGAGCCAGGGCCAGGGCGCGGCGCACCGGGATCGGCTTATCAAGATGCTGCTGATACATCTCGGTATAGTGTCGGGCGCGTTCGGTACAGACCGGCGGCTTGACGATATGCACCAGCGCCATTTTATGGGCCTGGATACGGGCGCTGAGGGTGTTGAGTTTCAGGGTAGTCATAGGGGTTATCCTCGTAAGATCGCCGTTAGCCCCTTGCTCCGCGCATAATCCTGCGCAAAGGCGAGCAGCTCGGGAGCATCCAGCGGTTTATCCGGTGCGGTGTAGGGCTGACTGAGTAACTGGTATTTATTCATTCCCAGCGTGTGGTAGGGCAGGAAATGGATTTCGCTGACCCGCAGGCGGTCGGCGGCAAAATCAGTGATGGCGGTAATGTCGGCTTCGCTGGCGTTGAATCCCTGGATTAACGGCACGCGAATAATGATGTTTTTCCCCGCCTGCGCCAGGCGCTGCAGGTTGTCCAGCACCCGGCGGGCGCTGCCGTCGGTCCACTGCCGGAAAACGGCCTCGTCGACGTGCTTCAGGTCGGCGAGAAACAGATCGATGAAGGGTAAAGCCGGCTCAATGTATTTCCACGGTACGTGCAGGCAGGTTTCCACAGCGGTATGGATACCCGCCTGATGGCTGGCCTCCAACAGCGCCTGCGCCAGGGCCGGGTTCATAAAGGGTTCGCCGCCGGAAAGGGTGATGCCGCCGCCGCTGCGATCGTAAAAGGGTTTATCGCGCAGCACCGTCGCCATGATCTCCTCGACGCTCTTCTCCTCGCCGCACACCGTGAGCGCGGTGGTGGGGCAGCAGTCGCGCAGCGCGGCGATATGGCTGTCGTTAACGTGTTGCCGGTGAATGATCAGACCCTCGAGGGTGCGGGTGATAACCGCCGGCGCCGCCTGCTGGCACAGCTCGCAGCCGGCCAGGCACAGGCGCGGGTCATACAGCAGGTCTTCGCTGCGGGCGCGGCTCTCCGGGTTCTGGCACCAGCGGCAGCCCAGCGAGCAGCCTTTCAGGAAGACGACGGTGCGGATCCCTGGGCCGTCATGGGTGGAATAGCGCTGGATATTGAAGATCATGGCTTACCCTCTTGTTTGCGTATGAATATAAAAACACTTTCGAATGAAAGTTATATTGACGCAAATCAACAAGCGGGATGGAGATAATCGCCAGGGGATAGAACAACGGCAGAGGTCACAACTTCACCGGCGACGACCCTCGCCGACGGCTGAACGTTAGCGCGTACCGCATACCTCGCACTGCGGGTGGCGCATCAGCTTCATTTCACGAAACTGGCAGGTCATGGCGTCGTACATCACGATTTTCCCGCTGGCGGGCGTGCCGTAGCCGGTCAACAGCTTAATGGCCTCCATCGCCTGCAGGGAACCGATAGTGCCCACCAGCGGGGCCATCACGCCGGCTTCGACGCAGGTGAGGGCGTTTTCGCCAAACAGGCGGCTCAGGCAGCGGTAGCAGGGTTTGCCCTCCTGATACGTGAAGACGCTGATCTGCCCCTCCATACGGATCGCCGCCCCGGAAACCAGCGGGGTTTGGTGGCGGAAGCAGCCGGCGTTGAGCTGGTTACGAATGGCGACGTTGTCGGTGCAGTCGAGCACCAGATCGTGCCCGGCAATCTGCCCCGCCAGCGCCGCTTCGTCCAGTAAGGCATTGAGCGGCACCAGATGAACGTGCGGATTAATGCGCGCCAGCGCCTCGCGGGCGGAGTCCACCTTCGGCTGGCCGATGGCGGCGTCGCTGTGCAGCGTCTGGCGTTGCAGATTAGAGAGCGAGACGGTGTCGAAATCGAGCAGGGTGAGCTGTCCCACCCCGGCGGCGGCCAGATACTGCGCGGCGGCGCAGCCAAGTCCGCCGAGGCCGACCACCAGCACGCGAGCGGCCTTTAGCCGCTCCTGGCCGTCAAAATCAAAACCGCGCAAAACAATCTGCCGGTTATAGCGCAGCATCTCTTCATCGCTCAGCTCCACGGCCATTACAGCCCCCCAAACAGATGGCTGAACGGTTCGACGTCGACCCATTCGCCCGCTTCAACGTGGCCGCGTTCGCGCTCCAGCACGATAAAGCAGTTGCCGAGGCTGAAAGAGCTGAAAATGTGCGAGCCCTGATGACCGGTGGTGGTCACCACCAGCTCGCCGTCCGGGTTGCGCTGCAGAATACCGCGCTGAAAATCGAGGCGGCCCGGGGACTTTTTCAGCCGCGCGGCGGCCCGCACCCGCAGGCGGGTCGCCTGAAGCGGGCCGTGCTTACCGGAGAGCTTCGCCAGCAGCGGCTGTACCAGCTGACAGAAGGTGACGGTGGCGGAAACCGGGTTGCCCGGCAGGCCGCAGAACCAGCTGCTGCTGAGCTTGCCGAAGGCGAAGGGTTTGCCCGGCTTGATCGCCAGTTTCCAGAAGCCGATCTCCCCCAGCTCTTCAAGAATGGTTTTGGTGTAGTCGGCTTCGCCCACCGAGACGCCACCGGAGCTGATGACCACGTCGGCCTGCTGGTCGGCGGCGATAAAGGCCTCACGCAGTTGCGTCGGATCGTCAGGAATAATGCCGAGGTTAATGACCTCGCAGCCCAGCTGTTCGAGCATCAGATGCACCGCCAGGCGGTTGGTATCGTAAATCTGGCCGTCGCCGAGCGGTTGACCCGGCAGCTGCAGCTCATCGCCGGTCGAGAAGACCGCGACGCGAACCTTGCGCACCACCTCGACGTCGGCAATGCCCAGCGAGGCCAGCACCGGCAGCTCGGCTACCGTCAGCGGCGTTCCCGCCGGGAAGACCACCGCGCCGTGGGCGATATCTTCCCCGCGGCGGCGAATATGCTGCCCGGCTTTCACCGGCGCGGTAAAGCGCACGCCGACGTCGGTCTGTTCGGTCTCTTCCTGCATGACCACCGCGTCGCAGCCTGCAGGCACCGGCGCGCCGGTCATGATGCGGATACAGGTGCCGGTGGGCCAGGCGTCGTGAAACGGCTGGCCGGCAAAGGCCTTCCCGGCGACCGGCAGGGCCGCGCCGTCGTTGAGGTCGCTCAACCGGACGGCATAGCCATCCATCGCCGCGTTATCAAAGCCGGGGACATCCAGCGGGGATATAATGTCATGGGCGGTGACGCGCGCGAAGGCCTGCAACAGCGGTACAGTTTCCGTCGCGCTCAGCGGCGTAATACGATCGAGCATCTGGGTGAGGGCTGTGTCGAGCGGCATCAGTCCGGCGGTAAAATCCATGGGTCACTCCTGCGGGCAAAACGGCGAAAACGCCTATTATGGCAGAAAAGCGGCGCGGGCTGTATGCCACCTGGGTACGAGGCTTTACATCGACCGCCGCTCTTTCTATATTCAAAAATTGTATAAGGCATTCAGCAATATAATGATATCAATACCCTTATTCCTGACGTGACCGGCGCCGCGACGCGGTACGACAGGGCGGGGGCTATCCACTTCATCGTTAAGGACTGGCGAAATGGGCAAGGCGGTTATAGCAATTCACGGCGGCGCAGGGGCGATTTCTCGCGCGCAGATGACGCCGGAGCGGGAGCGGGAGTACGTGGCGGCGCTGTCGGCTATCGTCGAAAGCGGGCAGAAAATGTTGGCTGCAGGCGCCAGTGCGCTGGATGCCGTGACCGAGGCCGTCCGTCTGCTGGAGGAGTGTCCGCTGTTTAACGCCGGGATGGGCTCGGTATTTACCCACGATCAAACCCACGAGCTGGACGCCTGCGTGATGGACGGCTACAGCCTGCAGGCGGGGGCGGTGGCCGGGGTCAAACATCTACGTAATCCGGTGCTGGCGGCGCGTCTGGTGCTGGAGGAGAGCCCGCACGTGCTGCTGATCGGCGAGGGGGCGGAAAATTTCGCCTTCTCCCACGGAATGGCGCGCGTCGATAACGATCTCTTTTCCACCCCCGAGCGTCTGCTGCAGCTGCAGGAGGCGAAAGCGGGCGGGGAGATCATCCTTGACCATCACGCCGCTCCGCTCGACGAACGGCAGAAAATGGGCACCGTCGGGGCGGTGGCGCTCGATCTGGCCGGCAATCTGGCGGCGGCGACCTCCACCGGCGGCATGACCAACAAACTGCCCGGACGCGTCGGCGACAGCCCGCTGCCGGGCGCGGGGTGCTACGCCAACAACGCCAGCGTGGCGGTCTCCTGCACCGGCACCGGCGAAGTCTTTATGCGTACCCTGGCGGCCTACGATATCGCCGCCCTGATGGAGTACGGTCAGCTCAGTCTCTATTCCGCCTGCGAGCGGGTGGTGATGGAGAAGCTGCCGGCCCTCGGCGGCAGCGGCGGGCTGATTGCCGTCGATCGCGAAGGCAACGTCGTTTTACCGTTTAACAGCGAAGGCATGTACCGCGCCTGGTGCTATGCCGGCGATACGCCGACCATTGGCATTTATCGCGAATAGAACAAGGGAGAGGAGAGTGCCGCAAACTCACGAAACGGATACCTGCGAAGTACTGGTGGTGCGCAACCTGAACGTGGCGTTCCGCCAGCAGGATGCGCCAGAGGTGCAGGCCGTGCGTCAGCTTTCCTTCAGCCTGCGCCGCGGCGAGACGCTGGCGATTGTCGGGGAGTCCGGTTCGGGAAAATCGGTCACCGCGCTGGCGCTGATGCGTCTGCTTGACGCCGCCAGCAGCGAGGTGAGCAGCGAGGGGCTGTGGCTGCGACGGCGCAACCGGCAGGTGATCGCGCTCAATGAGCAATCGGAGGCCGAAATGCGCCGGGTACGCGGCGCGGATCTGGCGATGATTTTTCAGGAGCCGATGACCTCGCTGAACCCGGTATTCACCATCGGCGAGCAGATCGCCGAATCCCTGCGCCTGCACCAGGGGCTGGGGCGCGAAGAGGCGCTGCGCGCGGCGAAAAAGATGCTCGACCAGGTGCGTATTCCCCAGGCGGAAGAGATGCTCTCACGCTATCCGCACCAGCTCTCCGGCGGCATGCGCCAGCGGGTGATGATCGCCATGGCGCTCTCCTGTCGGCCGGCGGTGCTGATTGCCGACGAGCCGACCACGGCGCTGGATGTCACCATTCAGGCGCAAATTTTGCAACTTATCGCCGTCCTGCAAAAGGAGATGGCGATGGGGGTAATCTTTATCACCCACGACATGGGGGTGGTGGCCGATATCGCCGATCGGGTGCTGGTCATGTATCGCGGCGAGGCGGTGGAGACCGGCAGCGTCGAGGAGATTTTCCGTTCCCCGCAGCACCCTTATACGCAGTCGCTGTTGGCGGCGGTCCCCCGGCTGGGGGAGATGCGCGGTCAGGATCTGCCTCGCCGCTTTCCGCTACCGGGGCAGCCGCTGGCGGAGACAGACACGCCAGACACGGTGGTGGCGGGGGAGCCTATTCTGCAGGTGCGCGATCTGGTGGCCCGTTTCCCGGTGCGCGGCGGACTGCTCAATCGCGTGACGCGCGAAGTGCATGCGGTGGAGAAGGTGAGTTTTGATCTCTGGCCGGGAGAGACCCTGTCGCTGGTGGGGGAGTCCGGCTGCGGCAAGTCGACTACCGGCCGGGCGCTGCTGAGGCTGGTTGAGACCCAGGGGGGCACCATTACCTTCGATGGTCAGCGGATCGATACCCTCTCCGGCAGCAAGCTGCAGTCCCTGCGGCGCAATATTCAGTTTATTTTTCAGGACCCTTACGCCTCGCTCGATCCGCGCCAGACGGTCGGCGATTCGATTATGGAGCCGCTGCGGGTGCATGGCCTGCTGGACAGGGAGGCGGCGCGCGAGCGGGTCGCCTGGCTGCTAAAGCGCGTGGGGCTGCAGCCGGAGCATGCCTGGCGCTACCCCCACGCCTTTTCCGGCGGCCAGCGGCAGCGGATCTGCATTGCCCGCGCGCTGGCGCTTAATCCGAAGGTGGTGATTGCCGATGAGTCGGTGTCGGCCCTGGATGTCTCCATTCGGGCGCAGATTATCAATCTGATGCTCGACCTGCAGCGCGAAATGGGCATCGCGTTTCTGTTTATTTCCCATGATATGGCGGTGGTGGAGCGCATCAGCCACCGCGTGGCGGTGATGTATCGCGGCCGGATTGTCGAAATCGGCCCGCGCCGCGCGGTGTTTGAAAACCCGCAGCACCCCTATACCCGTAAGCTCATGGCCGCCGTACCTGTGGCCGACCCGGCCTACCGTCATCCGCAACGGGTCCTGCTGTCAGATGACGTTCCGGGCAATATTTATAAGCGGGGCGAGGAGATCGCCAGCTCGCCATTGCAGCAGGTTGGGCCGGGCCACTTCGTCGCCCGCGACGCCGCCGATGTGCTGGGCAGAGCATAACAACACATAACGCACCTTTTCAGGAGAACACGATGACACAACCTGTTTCACGCAAATGGTGGCTGGCGCTGAGTATCGCGGCGGCCCTGGCGAGCGCCCCCGCTTTTGCCGCCAAAGATGTGGTGGTGGCGGTCGGGTCTAACTTCACGACGCTCGACCCCTATGATGCCAACGATACCCTGTCGCAGGCGGTGGCGAAGTCCTTTTATCAAGGCCTGTTCGGCCTTGATAAAGAGATGAAGCTGCAAAATGTCCTTGCCGAGAGCTACACCGTGTCGCCGGATGGCCTGGTGTACACCATCAAGCTGCACAGCGGGGTGAAATTCCAGGATGGCACCGACTTTAACGCCGAGGCGGTCAAGGCTAACCTCGACCGCGCCAGCAACCCGGAAAACCATCTTAAGCGCTATAACCTGTATAAAAATATCGCCAGCACCGAGGCGGTCGATCCGACCACGGTGAAAATTACCCTCAAGCAGCCGTTCTCGGCGTTTATTAATATTCTCGCCCATCCGGCGACGGCGATGATTTCGCCGGCGGCGCTGAAAAAATATGGCAAAGATATCGGCTTCCACCCGGTGGGCACCGGGCCGTATAAGCTCGATACCTGGAACCAGACCGACTTCGTGAAGGTCAGCAAGTTCGATGGCTACTGGCAGCCGGGGCTGCCGAAGCTGGATTCCATTACCTGGCGACCGGTGGTCGATAACAATACCCGGGCGGCGATGCTGCAGACCGGCGAGGCGCAGTTCGCCTTCCCGATCCCCTATGAGCAGGCGCCGCTGCTGGCGAAAAACAGCAAACTGGAGCTGGTGGCCAGTCCGTCGATCATGCAGCGTTACATCAGCATGAACGTGACGCAGAAGCCGTTCGATAATCCGAAGGTGCGCGAAGCGATCAACTACGCCATCAATCGCCAGGCGCTGGTCAAGGTGGCGTTTGCCGGCTATGCCACCCCGGCGACCGGCGTGGTGCCGCCGTCGATTGCCTACGCCCAGAGCTACCCCGCGTGGCCTTACGATCCGGCGAAAGCGCGCCAGCTGCTGAAAGAGGCCGGCTACCCCAACGGGTTTAGCACGACGCTGTGGTCGTCACATAACCACAGCACCGCGCAGAAAGTGCTGCAGTTTACCCAGCAGCAGCTGGCGCAGGTGGGCATTAAGGCGCAGGTGACGGCGATGGACGCCGGTCAGCGGGCGGCGGAAGTGGAAGGTAAAGGGCAGAAAGAGAGCGGGGTACGGATGTTCTATACCGGCTGGTCCGCCTCCACTGGCGAAGCCGACTGGGCGCTGTCGCCGCTGTTTGCTTCCCAAAACTGGCCGCCGACTCTGTTCAACACCGCCTTTTACAGCAACCCGCAGGTGGATAGCGCGCTGAGCGAGGCGCTGAAAACCACCGATCCGCAAGAGAAAACCAAACTCTATAAAGCGGCGCAGGATATTATCTGGAAAGAGTCGCCGTGGGTGCCGCTGGTGGTGGAGAAACTGGTCTCTGCCCACAGCAAGAATCTCACTGGCTTCTATATCCAGCCGGACACCGGCTTCAGCTTCGAACAGGCAGATTTAACACCGTGAAGGTCGAGATGATGCCCTCCGGCACGGGCGGGAGGAGGGCGGTTTTTCCGCGGGGCGGGTGGTGGAGGTACGATGCTCAACTATGTGATTAAGCGCCTGCTGGGGCTGATCCCCACCCTGCTAATCGTCGCGGTGCTGGTGTTTCTCTTCGTCCATATGCTGCCCGGCGATCCGGCGCGGCTGATTGCCGGACCGGAAGCCGACGCCCAGGTGGTGGCGATGGTGCGCCAGCAGCTGGGGCTTGACCAGCCGCTGCATGTCCAGTTTTGGCACTACATCACCAACGTGCTGCGCGGCGATTTTGGCATGTCCATGGCCTCGCGGCGTCCCGTTGCCAGTGAGATAGCCAGCCGCTTTATGCCCACCCTGTGGCTGACGCTGGCCAGCATGAGCTGGGCGGTGCTGTTTGGCATGGCGGCGGGGATCGCGGCGGCGGTGTGGCGCAATCGCTGGCCTGACCGTCTGGGAATGGCGCTGGCGGTGAGCGGCATTTCGTTTCCGGCCTTTGCCCTCGGTATGCTGCTGATGCAGGTGTTTTCGGTTGAGCTGGGCTGGCTGCCGACGGTGGGCGCCGACAGCTGGCGGCACTATATTTTGCCGTCGTTGACCCTTGGCGCGGCGGTGGCGGCGGTGATGGCGCGCTTTACCCGCGCGTCGTTCGTCGATGTGCTGCATGAAGACTATATGCGTACCGCCCGGGCGAAAGGGGTGAGCGAAACGCGGGTGGTGCTCAAGCATGGTCTGCGCAATGCGATGATCCCGGTCGTCACCATGATGGGGCTGCAGTTCGGCTTTCTGCTCGGCGGCTCGATCGTCGTGGAGAAGGTCTTCAACTGGCCGGGGCTGGGGCGACTGCTGGTCGATTCGGTAGAAATGCGCGATTACCCGGTGATTCAGGCGGAAGTGCTGCTCTTTTCGCTGGAGTTTATTCTTATCAATTTAGTGGTGGATGTGCTGTACGCGGCCATAAACCCGGCTATCAGGTATAAGTAAGGTGCGATTGCTTAACTGGAGAAGGCAGGCGGCGCTGAACGCCATGCCGGGCATCAGGCCCGGCGAGATCCATACCCCCTGGCATGAGTTCTGGCGGCGCTTTCGGCGTCAGCCGGTGGCCATGGGCGCCGGTATTTTTGTGCTGTTGCTGATTGCGGTGGCCATCGTCGCCCCATGGATAGCGCCGTACGATGCGGAAAATTATTTTGACTATGACCGGCTTAACGAGGGGCCTTCGCTTGTGCACTGGTTCGGCGTCGACTCGCTGGGGCGCGATATTTTCAGCCGGGTGCTGGTGGGCGCGCAGATCTCGCTGGCCGCCGGGGTGCTGGCGGTGCTGATTGGCGCGGCCATCGGTACGGTGCTTGGGCTGCTGGCCGGCTACTATGAGGGCTGGTGGGACCGGCTGATTATGCGTCTGTGCGACGTGCTGTTCGCCTTTCCGGGGATCCTGCTGGCGATCGCGGTGGTCGCCGTCATGGGCAGCGGGATGGCCAACGTGATTATCGCCGTGGCGATCTTCTCGATCCCGGCGTTCGCCCGGCTGGTGCGCGGCAACACCCTGGTATTAAAGCAGCAGACCTTTATTGAATCGGCGCGCAGCATTGGCGCCAGCGATGCCACCATCCTCTTCCACCACATCCTGCCGGGGACGGTGTCGTCAATCGTGGTTTATTTCACCATGCGCATTGGGGTATCGATTATTTCGGCGGCCAGTCTGTCGTTTCTCGGTCTCGGCGCGCAGCCGCCCACGCCGGAGTGGGGTGCCATGCTCAACGAGGCGCGGGCGGATATGGTGATGTCTCCGCATGTGGCGCTGTTTCCGGCGGTGGCGATTTTCTTGACCGTGCTGGCGTTTAATCTGCTGGGAGATGGCCTGCGCGATGCGCTGGATCCGAAGTTAAAGGGGTAGGGGACGTCGGGTGACGGTCTGGCGCACGACGGGGGGATAAGCTGCATCGGTTGCCCCTTTCTCATCCGGGAAAAGCGTTTATCACGTGTGGCTTCAGCGCACATTGCGCTCCCGGTTAATTTTCTGCGTTATGTCTCTTACGGCGCAGGGAGCGCACAGGGGGCGGCCAGTCGCCGCCGCCCCCTGTACCCCCGGGCTCCGGCCAGCAAAATCGCCACTGCGTGGTCCCTTCGACTTTTCCCTGCAGGCTTCGGGTCGGGCCGAGGCAGCGTCCGTGCAAAACACGGCCCTCAGCCCGCATCCATGCGGGCTGCCCCGGCCTTGCGGGAACGTCTCAGCGATTTTGAGGCCGCCAGCACCGGCAGTTTCAGCAAGGCTGGTGAATAAATTAACGACAGGTCGCACGAACCCCAGGCCGGGTCAGGCGCAGCCGCCACCCGGCATAAAAACGGCTCCGTGCCCGCTGTCATCGCCCGGTGGCGCTGCGCTTACCGGGCCTACGAGGTATGAGCCTGTGAGAGGGAACTGTAGGCCGGGTAAGGCGGAGCCGCCACCCGGCATAAAAGTGGCTCTGTGCCTGCTGTCATCGCCCGGTGGCGCTGTGCTTACTGGCCTACGAGGTATGAGCCTGTAAGAGGACCCCGTAGGCCGGGTAAGGCGCAGCCGCCACCCGGCATAAAAGTGGCTCCGTGCCTGCTGTCATCGCCCGGTGGCGCTGCGCTTACCGGGCCTACGATGTGTCAGCCTGTGAGAGGACCCTCCAGGCCGGATAAGGCGTAGCCGCCACCCGGCAAAATAACGGCGCAACAGGATTGCCTGGAAGGTAATCAATGCTGCGCTTGCCGGGCCTGCGAGGTATATGCCTGTGAGAGGACCCCGTAGGCCGGGTAAGGCGTAGCCGTCACCCGGCAAAATAACGGTGCCACAGGGTTGCCTGGAAGGTAATCAATGCTGCGCTTGCCGGGCCTGGGGGGAGCCTACGGGAGGACCCCCCAGGCAGGGGAATGCGATAAGCCGCTATCCGGGAAGCTGGACTAGATCCGGGTTCCCCACAGATCGTATTCGTCGGCGTGCTCGACTTTCACCCGCACCACGTCGCCCGGCTTAACGCGGGTTTCGCCGTTCAGGTAGACCGCGCCGTCGATTTCCGGGGCGTCGGCCATGCTGCGGCCAATGGCGCCTTCTTCATCCACTTCATCCACCAGCACCAGGATTTCGCGGCCCACTTTTTCCTGCAGACGCTCGGCAGAGATCTGCTGCTGCAGCTGCATAAAGCGGTTCCAGCGCTCCTCTTTCACCTCTTCCGGCACCTGGTCCGCCAGCTCATTGGCGGTGGCGCCTTCAACCGGGCTGTACTTGAAGCAGCCGACGCGGTCGAGACGCGCCTCTTTCAGAAAGTCGAGCAGCATCTGGAAATCTTCTTCCGTTTCGCCCGGGAAGCCCACGATAAAGGTGGAGCGCAGGGTCAGATCCGGGCAGATTTCACGCCACTGCTTGATGCGCGCCAGCTGACGGTCCGCGGATCCTGGACGCTTCATCAGCTTCAGGATACGCGGGCTGGCGTGCTGCAGCGGAATATCGAGGTACGGCAGAATTTTGCCTTCCGCCATCAGCGGGATCACATCGTCGACGTGCGGGTACGGGTAGACATAGTGCAGGCGCACCCAGATGCCGAGCTTCGCCAGCTCTTCGCACAGGCTGACCATGCTGGTCTTCACCGGCATACCGTTGTGGAAACCGGTGCGGTGCTTGACGTCGACGCCGTAGGCGGAGGTGTCCTGCGAAATCACCAGCAGCTCTTTCACGCCAGCGTCAGCGAGGCGTTTGGCTTCCGCCAGCACTTCGCCAATCGGACGGCTCACCAGATCGCCGCGCATGGACGGAATAATGCAGAAGGTGCAGCGATGGTTGCAGCCTTCGGAAATTTTTAAGTAGGCGTAGTGGCGCGGCGTCAGCTTCACGCCCTGTTCCGGCACCAGGCTCAGGAACGGGTTGTGCTTCGGCTTTGGCGTATAGTGGTGGACGTGCTCCAGCACCTGCTCATAGCTGTGCGGACCGGTGATCTCCAGCACCTTCGGGTGCACTTCGCGGATCTGATCCTCTTTTGCGCCGAGACAGCCGGTGACGATCACCTTACCGTTCTCTTTCAACGCTTCGCCGATCGCTTCCAGCGATTCCTGCACAGCGCTGTCGATAAAGCCGCAGGTGTTAACGATCACCATATCGGCGTTGTCGTAGGTAGGTACGACGTCATAACCTTCGGTGCGCAGTTCGGTCAGGATACGCTCTGAGTCCACGAGGTTTTTCGGGCAGCCCAGGGAGACGAAGCCGATTTTCGGCTGGTGCGTGACATTGCTCATAGCTTAAAAAGTGTTCAATTATTGGAATGGTCAGGGCAGGAATTCTACAGATCTTTGTGAAAAAGAGTATAGCTCCGTCACGGTTAATGGTGAAAAAGCGCACCCAACCCTGCCTTTCACGCCCCTGCCGCTACAGCGGATCCCGCACGCCCCGGGGCAGAGGTGCGGGAAACGCTTCCGGCACGCCGTGCGCGCGGGCGGCGATTCATGCCCGGCGTTGCTGCCGGGCAGAGACTTATTGCGCCGGGGTGACGGCTCCGGAGGGGGCGACGCCGGGCTTTTTCGGCTCGCGCTTATCCTGCAGCGTGAAGACAGAGATCAGAGTAAAGAGCCCGGCGATGCCGCCGAGGATCAGATAGGTGTCGGCGAAGCCAATGGTATCGTACAGATAGCCTGCCAGCGGTGAGTAGATGGCGGTGGCGATCGAGGCGACAAACAGCACCAGTAAATAGACTGTTGAAGAGAGCTTGTGGTCGAAGTTGGCGGCGATGAATTTAAAGACCGACACCAGAATTAACGGTTTCTCCAGGGCATGCATCATTTTTACTGCGCCAATCCACACTGGGCCGAGAGGCACCGCCGAGCCAGCAATACGTACCGACATGATCAGCCCGGCAATGATCAGCGCCCATTTGGCGCCGGTCCGGTTAACAAACCACGGCATCAGGCATAAGAACAGCGTTTCGCCGCACACCTGAATGGAGGCGAGGATCCCATACCAGCGGTTGCCTTCCTCCGGCGTCGGGAACTGCAGCGAGAAGTACTGGGCAAATTGCTGATCGTAGGTGTCATAAATCTGCGTGACGAACAGGGTAAAGATCAGCAGCATCCAGAACTGGCTGTTCTTCGCCAGCTCAAGGGCATGGGAGACCTTCAGCGATTCGCTTCGCGCCACATCGGCGTCAGTTAATTCGATTTTGGTCAGCATAAAGCAGACGGCGGCGATGACGATGGCGAGGCTGGCGAGCCAGAAGGCCAGATTGGGATTGCTGTCGATATATTTACCGACGATCCAGGCCGCGGCCGCCCAGCCTAACGAGCCCCACATCCGCACCCGACCGTATTCGAACTGGTAGCGGCGGGAAATCTTATCGATATAAGAGTCGATCACCCCGCAGCCGGAGTTAAAGATGATCCCCAGATAGATGCCCCCCAGCAGCGCGCCAATCCAGAAGCTGTGCATCAGCAGCGGCGCGTAAACGTAGATAAAGAAGGGGCCTACCGGCAGAAGCAGTGCCACCAGCAGCCAGATAAGGCGTTTTTTCAGGCCGAACTTATCGGAGATAAAGCCGAAGAAAGGCTGCATCAGCAGGGCGATAAAGGCGTTGACCGAATAGAGCAGGCCGGTTTTCGTGGCGCTGATGCCAAGATGCTGGGTGGTCCAGATGACAAAGAAAGCCATGGTCGACGACCAGGCGAACAGGTAGAGGAAATCGAAAAGACTCAACAGAAGGTAGTTTCTTTTACCGGGCGTCATGGTTCAGTTCCTTGCAAATGGGCAGAGAGATTATCAGCGAACCGCGGTCGCTGTTTTTATTAAATGTTATACGTATTACATTAATGATTTGTTATGGCATCCTGACTGGCGATCGTGCAATAGCGCCAGCAATATAATGTGATCATTTCAGCACTATTTTGGCCTTTTTATAGCGGCGAATGCGAATTAATTTCTTTTTGAAATTAAATGTGATCGTATAACTTTATCTTTGTTATATACCTGACAATGCGGCAAGGTTGTTACATTGTAAAGGGTGTTAAAGGCTTGGGAATAATTGACCTGGCGCATCATTTTGTACAAAAAATAACCGTATTATGGATGAGGTAAAGGACGACAGAGGAGGAACCGTGATGACCGTTGACAGACTATACCGCCACCTTTTGCAGAAGCTCATTAACGCCAATATCGATATTGACGCCTATCTGCAGCTGCGAAAGGCCAAAGGCTACATGTCAGTCAGCGAAAATGACCATCTGCGTGAAAACTTGTTTGAGCTTTGCCGTGAAATGCGTGCCCAGGCGCCGCGCCTGCAGAATGTCATTTCACCGGAGGAGAGGGATGCCCTTCGTTTGGCCGGCGAGTCCGTCGCCGCCGCTGCAGTATGCCTGATGAGCGGACATCATGATTGTCCGCTGTACATCGCTGTTAACGTAGAGAAGCTAGAACGCTGTCTGACAGGATTGACTTCAAATATTCATAAATTGAATAAATTGTCGCCAATCCCTCATGCCTGATCGGCTGAAACCCAGGGGAAGTGGACGCTTCCCCTGTTAAAGGTTATGTAAAAATCCCCGCGCAAATTTCCCCGCTGGCTACCCTTTAGCGCAGAGCTCACGAAAGGAGAATGCCATGCGTCCGATCCCGCTGCTGTTGCTATTGAGCGCCCTGTCGCTGCCGGCCCTGAGCCAGGCCGCGGTGCGGGTGGAAGTATTGCAGAACCGGCTGGCCCATCCGTGGAGCCTGGCGTTTCTCCCCGGCGACCAGGGCATGTTGATTACTCTGCGCGGCGGCGAGTTCAAGCGCTGGCAGCCAGGTAAAGGCCTGTCGGCGCCGATAGCCGGCGTGCCGCAGGTGTGGGCCAACGGCCAGGGAGGCTTACTGGACGTGGCGCTGGCCCCGGATTTCGCGCAGTCTCGGCGGGTGTGGCTAAGCTATGCGGAGAGCGACGCCAGCGGCAAAGCGGGCACCGCGGTGGGCTACGGGCAGTTGAGCCAGGATGCCACGCAGCTGACGAACTTCACCGTGGTGTTTCGCCAGCAGCCGAAACTCTCCGTCGGCAATCATTTTGGCGGCCGGCTGGTGTTCGACGGCAAAGGGCATCTGTTTATTGGCCTCGGGGAGAACAATCAGCGTCCCACCGCTCAGGATCTCGGCAAGCTACAGGGAAAAGTGGTCCGTCTGACGGAGACCGGGGGCGTTCCGCCGGATAACCCCTTTGTTGGCCGGACCGACGTGAGGCCGGAGATCTGGGCCTACGGCATCCGCAATCCGCAGGGTATGGCGATGAATCCGTGGAGCGGGGCGCTGTGGCTGAACGAGCATGGCCCGCGCGGCGGGGATGAAATTAATATCCCACAGGCGGGAAAAAACTATGGCTGGCCGCTGGCGACGCACGGCATTAACTACAGCGGCCTGCCCATTCCGGAGGCCAGGGGCAAGACGGTGCCGGGGACCGAGCCTCCCCTGTATGTCTGGCCGGTCTCACCGGGAGTGAGCGGGATGGCCTTTTACGCGGCGCAGACCTTTCCCCAGTGGCAACATAAGCTGTTTATCGGCGCGCTGAAGGAGACATCGCTGATTGTTCTGGCGGTGGACGGCAATCAGGTCCGTGAGGAGGGGCGCCTGCTGGAGGCGCGCGGGAAACGGATCCGCGACGTCCGCGTGGGACCCGACGGCTATCTGTATGTGTTAACCGACGAGTCTAACGGCGAGCTATTGCGGCTGAGTCCGGAGAGTTAATTTCAGGTGACCGGGATCTGCACCACTTCGCGCCAGGCCGGACGCTGGCTAATCTGCTGATACCAGCGCTGCAGATGGGGACGCGGTTGCCAGCTGTCGAGGATCGACAGCAGGTTGTAGACGAAGGGGGCGACGGCAATATCGCCAAGGCCGAACTGCTCGCCGGAGAGCCACGGCGTTTTCGCCAGCTCGTCATCCAGCATGGCGAACAGCGCTTCGCAGGCGCTGATCCCCGCGGCGATGGCCGCCGGGTCGCGTTGCTCCGGCGGCGTCCTCACCAGACCCATTAATACCGGGCGATGGGCGGGAGAGAGCGTGCCGTTGGACCAGTCCATCCACTTATCGCCTTGCGCGCGCTGCGCCGGCGCGGCCAGCCACAGACGGTCAGCGCCATACTGGGCGGCAAGGTAGCGAATAATCGTATTTGATTCCCACAACACCACCCCGGTGGCATCGTCCTTTAACAGCGGCACCAGCCCATTGGGGTTCATCGCCAGATATTCCGGGTCATGATTGAGACCAAACTCCAGCCCGGCGAGGATCTGCTCATACGGCAGATCCAGCTCCTCCAGCACCCAGCGCACTTTCTTCACGTTGGTCGAGTTATTACGTCCCCACAGTGTAATCATTTTCGCTCCTGAGTTTGTTTCACTGCCGTTGCAGCGCGATCGGCGATCATGTTGGGATAAAGTTAATATTTAGGCAATCACGATCAAAAAAATTGTTCTGATTAAAGCACAGCGGCATGTTATTGCGTAAACTTTAAAAACTTTACCAACTCGCTGTTTCTTTAAGGTCATTTGTACGCTTTACTCACCGGTTGCTGCGGCGCGGTCAGAGTGGCGCGGCATATTTTGTTTGGAAAGGATACTTGGGTGGCTCTTATGATGCATGACGCTTTTTCCCTTCGCGGCCTCGCGGCAGGTTGCGCGCTGTTATTTCTTGTCGCACCTGCGGTGCAGGCTGCAGAACAACTCCCCGACGCCCCTTCGATTGACGCTCGCGCCTGGATCCTGATGGACTACGCCAGCGGGAAGGTGCTGAGCGAAGGCAATGCCGATGAAAAACTCGACCCGGCCAGTCTGACGAAGATCATGACCAGCTACGTGGTGGGGCAGGCGATAAAAGCGGGAAAAATTAAACTGACCGATATGGTGACCGTCGGGCGCGATGCCTGGGCGACCGGCAACCCAGCGCTGCGCGGTTCATCGGTGATGTTCCTCAAGCCCGGCATGCAGGTTTCAGTAGAAGATCTGAACAAAGGGGTCATCATTCAGTCCGGTAACGACGCCAGCATTGCCATTGCGGACTACGTGGCGGGCAGCCAGGACGCTTTCGTCAGCCTGATGAACGGCTACGCCAAAAAAATGGGGCTGACCAACACCACCTTTATGACCGTCCACGGCCTCGATGCGCCGGGGCAGTTCAGTACCGCCCGCGATATGGCGTTACTGACCAAAGCGATGATCCACGACGTACCGGAAGAGTACGCGGTACATAAAGAGAAAGAGTTTACCTTTAATAAAATTCGCCAGCCAAACCGTAACCGCTTGCTGTGGAGCACCAACCTCAACGCCGATGGCGTGAAAACCGGGACCACCGCCGGGGCCGGCTATAACCTGGTATCTTCGGCCACTCAGGGCGATATGCGTCTGATTGCCGTGGTGCTGGGGACCAAAACCGACCGCATTCGCTTTAACGAGTCGGAAAAACTGCTGACCTGGGGCTTCCGCTTCTATGAAACCGTGACGCCGATTAAACCGGATGCCACCTTCGTCACCCAGCGCGTGTGGTTTGGCGATAGCAGCGAAGCGAAACTGGGGGCCGGCGAAGCGGGCTCTATCACCCTGCCGAAGGGCCAGCTGAAAAACCTGAAAGCCAGCTACACCTTAAACCAGCCGCAGCTTACCGCGCCGCTGGAGAAGGGGCAGGTGGTCGGGACTATCGACTTTAAGCTGAATGATAAAACCATCGAGCAGCGCCCGCTGATCGTCATGGAGCCGGTGAAAGAGGGCGGCTTCTTCAGCCGGATGATCGACTTCGTACTGATGAAACTGCACGGCTGGTTCGGCAGCTGGTTCTCCTGATGCCATGACCGCGCCCGGCGGGGCGCGGTCAGTTACGCTTCAATACAGCAGGGAGATCTGCTGTGCCTTCGCCAGCGCCACCAGCTCATCATCCGGGCAGATATCGCTGGCGATCACGTCAAACTTCGCTAACGCCCCCATGCGCGCCGGACGCACTTTGCCAAACTTGCTGTGGTCGACCACCAGCACGTGGTAGCGCGCGTGTCGCATCGCCCAGTGTTTGACCGGCAGTTCCTCCAGGTTATAGCAGGTCGCCCCCTGTTCGCAGTCAATGCCCGCCGCCGAGTAAAAGGCGATGTCAGGGCTCAGATGGCTGAGGGTATCCTCAAGGCTCAGCGGCATAAAAATCGCGTTGCTGGCATGAAATTCTCCACCACACAGGACCGCGCGGCACTGGGGCTTTTCCTGCAGGGCCAGAAAGGTGTTCAGGGAGTAGCAGACGCCGGTGAAGGGCAGGGCATCGTCAATGGCGTCGATGATCCACGGGGTGGTGGTCCCGCAGTCGAAGAAGGCCATCTGATGGGGCTCCAGCAGCGCGGCCGCATGGCGGGCGGCGCGGCGTTTCTCCTCGACCAGCCGGGTCTTTTGGTCGCTGAGCAGGTAATGGGTGGCGCTGCGCGGCTCCAGCACAATGTATCCGCCGAGCAGCACGACCGGACCGCTGTGGCCGTTGAGGTCGCGACGAATGGTCATTTCCGACACCCCAAGCAGGGAGGCCGCTTCTTTCAGATGCAGCTTATCGCTGCGCTTGAGTGCCTGAATGAGTTGACTGATGCGTTCGTCACGGCGAGTTTCCATATTCCCTCTGCGCTAAAATCGCCCTGCGGAGGCAGGGCGTTAGCGGGATTTTACCTGTCGCTTGCGGGTTAGTCACGCGGTGGCCGCCGCGACGGTCGGCGTTTAGCCGCGCACCCAGCCTTTGCGGATCGGCAGGGAGAAGCAGAGGCGATAGAGGCGCTGCAGCTGACGGTACAGCGCCGGGCCGACAGTATGCCAGATTAGCGCCGCGCCAAGGCAGCCGCACATCCCGGCCAGCAGGCCGCCAACCATGTCCAGCGGCCAGTGGACGCCGAGATAGACGCGGGACCAGGCGATGGCGGCGGCAAGGGCCATCAGCAGGGCGCCGGACCACAGGCGATGCCAGAACAGAAAGGCCAGGGCAAAGGTAAAGCTGACGGTGCCATGGTCGCTGGGGAAGGAGTCGTCCGCCGCATGGTGCAGGAAGTTATAGCCCACGCCGGCGACAAACGGCCGATCGTGCGGATAGAGGTGGCCGATCGCCCATGAGACGGTCAGGCTGATCGTCAGCGCCAGCATCAGCTTAAACACCATCTGCCGCTGGGCAGGCCCCCACAGCCACAAGGCCACCACCAGCAGGGGCACGATCAGAATCAGATCTTTAGCGATGAAAATCGCCACCTCAATGGCCCACTGCGGCGAGGCCGGGGTCGCGTTGAGCAGGGCGAACAGCGCGTAGTTAATATTTTCCAGCATAGACTTCCAGGCTCGTTGGTCCGATAGCAAATAAGCCGCCTACCCTAAATAAAAGCGTTGCGGAGATAAAGCAGCATTGTCTTAAAGATCAGGTTGTTATGAAATGTCGCCTCCTGAGGCGCGGCGCTAACCCCCTGAAAAGGGTCAGTATATCCTTTGTCACATTGCTGAAACATAAACGGAATATATACGCAGAGTGAATTGCAAAGAAGAAGCCTGACGGGGGCGCGCAACTCGCAATATTGTGCGGTGTCACCCACAATTCACTATCTCCGCGCCGGGAGTTTCATTACACTTTGCGCGATTTTTGATAGATAAGAGATTTCATGCAAAATTATTCGCTTTCAGGCCGCCGCCTCGGAAGGCAGGCGCTGCTGTTCCCGCTATGTCTGGTGCTGTACGAGTTTTCCACCTATATCGGCAACGATATGATCCAGCCGGGTATGCTGGCCGTGGTTCAGGAATTCCAGGTGGGCAACGAGTGGGTACCCACCTCGATGACCGCCTATCTGGCCGGCGGCATGTTTTTACAGTGGCTGCTGGGGCCTCTGTCGGACCGTATTGGCCGCCGTCCGGTGATGTTGACCGGGGTGGTGTGGTTTATCGTTACCTGCCTGGCGACGCTGCTGGCGCAGACCATTGAGCAGTTCACCCTGCTGCGCTTCCTGCAGGGGATCAGCCTGTGCTTTATCGGCGCGGTCGGCTACGCGGCGATCCAGGAGTCCTTTGAGGAGGCGGTGTGTATTAAAATCACTGCCCTGATGGCCAACGTGGCGCTGATTGCTCCGCTGCTGGGGCCGCTGGTGGGCGCCGCCTGGGTGCATATCCTGCCGTGGGAGATGATGTTCGTGCTGTTCGCCGTGCTGGCTGCTATCTCGTTTGTCGGCCTGCAGCGAGCGATGCCGGAGACCGCGACGCGGCTGGGTGAAAAGCTGTCGGTCAAAGAGCTGGGCCGCGACTATCGGCTGGTGCTGAAGAACCTGCGCTTCGTCGCCGGCGCGCTGGCCACCGGCTTTGTCAGCCTGCCGCTGCTGGCGTGGATTGCCCAGTCGCCGGTCATTATTATCAGCGGCGAACAAGCCACCAGCTATGAGTATGGCATGCTGCAGGTGCCGATTTTCGGCGCGCTGATTGCCGGCAACCTGGTGCTGGCGCGCCTGACTTCGCGCCGTACCGTGCGCTCGCTGATTATCATGGGCGGCTGGCCGATCGTGTTTGGCCTGCTCCTCTCCGCGGCGGCGACGGTAGTCTCTTCCCACGCCTATCTGTGGATGACCGCCGGCCTGAGCTTCTACGCCTTCGGGATTGGCCTGGCGAACGCCGGCCTGGTGCGCTTAACCCTGTTCGCCAGCGAGATGAGCAAAGGCACGGTTTCGGCGGCGATGGGAATGCTGCAGATGCTGATCTTCACCGTCGGCATTGAGCTCAGCAAACATGCTTACGAGCTGGGCGGCAATGGGCTGTTCAGCCTGTTTAACCTGCTGGGCGGGGTGCTGTGGCTGGGGCTGATGATCTACTTCCTGAAAGATAAAAGCGTCGGCAATTCGCAGCAGGGGTAACCGGTTTTTAACCCGGATGCGCTTGCATCCGGGCCTTATCAGGCGAACGGCGCTTCGCGATCCAACACCTTATCGATAATCTGCAGAACCCCCTCTTCGTTGTTGTGCGGCGCATGATAGCGGGCGACGGCTTTGACGTCTTCCCGGGCGTTGGCCATGGCGAAGCCAAACCCGGCGTGCTGCAGCATTTCGATATCGTTGCCGCTGTCGCCGAACGCTACCACCTCATGATCCTCGATGCCCCAGCGCTGCTGCAAAATACGCAGGCCGTTGGCTTTGTGCACCCCCGGGATAATTAAGTCGATGCTGCCGTAGCCGGTGGCCACTGCGGTCACCATGTCCCCCAGCGCCGCGTGCAGCCTCGGCTGAATTTCCGGGATCAGGCGGTCCGGCACGTTGAGACCAAATTTGAGGATGGTGTCATCGAGATGGTTAAAATCATCTACCAGTTCAAGGCGGTGATAATACTTCGCCGCCACCGTCTTCAGCGCGTCGTTGTAGCGGTTGAGGGTGTAGGCGCTGCGCTTCCCGCAGGCGATGATTTCGATATTCGGCAGCGTCTGCAGATGATCGACCACGGCGTTGAAATGGTGAACCGGCAGCTGGCAGTTGAAGACATCTTCATTGCCGCTCACTACCCAGCCGCCGTTTTCCGCCACGAAGGCGATCTGGTGGGCGATCTCCGGAAAGAAGGAGATCAGCTGGTAGTACTGGTTGCCGCTGGCGACCACGAAGCGAATGTTCTGCTCGCGCATTCGTTGATACTGGGCGAGGAAGCGCGGCCGGTTGTAGGTTTTGGCATCGCTTAAAAAGGTGCCGTCCATATCCACCGCAATCAGTTTGATGCTCATTAGCTGTTCTCCATAACGGGTTCAGACTGTGGCTTAGCCACCGCGCGGGCGACCAGCGCCGCCACCATCACCAGGCCCAGCACCACCAGCATCGCGCTGCGCAGGCCGAAGTGCTCGCCCAGGAAGCCCAACAGCGGCGGCCCGACGAGGAAAGCAAGATACCCGGTAATCGCCACCACGCTGACGCGCTTAGGGGCATCCGGACCGGTATCGCTGGCGGCGGAAATAGTCAGCGGGAAGCCGAGCGAGGCGCCGATGCCCCACAGCAGCACCGAGATGCCCGCCACCCAGGGGTTATCGACGAAGATAATCAGGCCGATACCCAGGGCGCCCATCACTGCGCTGCCGCGAACCACCGTCACCCGGCTGTAGCGATCGATAAACCAGCCGCCGGTAAAGCGGCCCAGCGTCATGCCGAGGGTGAAGCCGGCATAGATCAGCGAGCCGGAGGTGGGGCTAAAGCCGTGGCCGTCCACCATCAGCAGCGGCAGCCAGTCATTGGCCGAGCCTTCGGCAAAGGCCATCGCCAGGACGATGACCCCGATAAGCAGCAACTGCGCGTCGCGCCATACCGGCAGACCTTTCGCCTCGCCGTGGGCGGCTTCGGCGGCATTTTTACCGGTACCCTCCGGAATGGCGCGGATGGCAATGGCGATGGGCAGAATGGCCACCAGCGCGGCCGCCAGGATATGCGGGGCGGCGGGCAGACCGAACCCGGTCACCGCCATGCCCACCCCGGCGCCGAACAGGGTGCCAAAGCTGTAGAAGCCGTGCATCATCGGTAGCACCGTTTTATTCATCTCCCGCTCAACCGCCGCCCCCTCGACGTTAATGGCGACCTCTGCCGAGCCAAAGCTGGCGCCAAAGATGGCCAGACCAAAGGCGAACAGCGGGGCGGAGGTGACCCACAGCGCCAGGCTGAGCACCAGCATGCCGAGTACGGCGAAGGACATGGTGGTGCGGATGACCTTGCGGGTGCCAAAGCGCTTCACCAGCCACGCCGAGCAGAGAATACCGCTCATCGATCCCACCGACAGGCCAAACAGCACGACGCCCATCTCTGCGGTAGAAAGCGCCAGCAGATCGCGGATCGCCGGCGTGCGGGTGGCCCAGGAAGCCATTAATAAGCCGGGGATGAAAAAGAACATAAACAGCGCCCACAGTCGAAGCTGGAGCGCTCTGCGCGAAGATTGCGTCGTCATCCGTAAACGCCTTAAAGGAGAAGAGTGAAGACAACAGTAGCAAGCATGTGTACATTTGTACATAAACCGGAAAAGGAAAATCATGGCCCGTAGACCGAACGATCCGCAGCGCCGCGAGCGCATCCTGCAGGCGACGCTGGACACCATCGCGGCGCACGGCGTCCATGCGGTGACGCACCGTAAAATCGCCACCTGCGCGAATGTGCCGCTGGGGTCGCTGACCTACTATTTCAGCGGCATCGAGGCGCTGATCGCGGAGGCGTTCAATCTGTTTACCGCCGAGATGTCGGCGCAGTATCAGCAAAGCTTCGCCGGGGTAACGAACCGGCAACAAGCCTGCGATGCCATCGCGGAGCTGATCTTCAGCGCCCAGGTGACCACGGCGCGCAATATGGAGCTGATGTACCAGCTGTACGCATTCTGCAGCAGCCAGCCAGCGCTGAAGGCGGTGATGCAGAACTGGATGCGGCGCAGCCAGCAGACGCTGGAGCAGTGGTTTGCCCCGGACACCGCCCGCGGCCTTGACGCCTTTATTGAAGGGATGACCCTGCACTTTGTCACCGACCGCGCGCCGCTGTCGAAGGCGGCGATCCGCATGATGGTCGGGCAACTGGCGGGGGAGAGGGCGCAGGAAGAGGGGCGCTGAGGCGGTGTTTCAGCCGGAATGGCTAAACGCAGGCAACAAAAAACCCATCAACCTTGAACCGAAGTGGCGGGGTTGATGGGCTCCACAAAATGGGGACATCAAAGAAAAGCAGTGGCATTACTTATGACTGATGCCCTGAGAAAAAGTTCTGCCTGTGGCGCCTTTTTTCGCAAAAAATTTATTGTAGCCCTGGCCAGATGATCACGATGAGCGTCCCGGCGAGGGTGAGCAGCACGTTGGCGATGGCGTAGGTGCCCGCATAGCCGAGCGCCGGGATGTTGCTGCGCGCGGTATCGCTGATGATCTCCATCGCCGGGGCGCAGGTGCGGGCCCCCATCATGGCGCCGAACAGCATCGCCCGGTTCATGCGCAGCACGTAGGCGCCGAACAGGAAGCAGATCACCACCGGCACCAGGCTGACGATAAGCCCGGCCGCCAGCATCTGGCCGCCGACGGCGCCCAGCCCGTTATTGATCCCGGCCCCGGCGCTGAGCCCGACCCCGGCCATAAACACCATCAGGCCAAACTCTTTTACCATGTTCAGCGCCCCCTGCGGGATATAGCCGAAGGTTGGGTGGTTGGCGCGCAGGAAGCCAAGCATGATGCCGGCGAACAGCAGGCCGGCGGCGTTGCCGATGCCGAAGCTGAAGGAGCTGAACTGGAAGGTGATCATGCCGATCATCAGGCCGACGATAAAGAAGGCGCAGAAGGCGAGGAGGTCGGTCACCTGGCTGTGAATGGAGATAAAGCCGATGCGGTCGGCTACGGTCTTCACGCGGCGGGCGTCGCCGCTGACCTGCAGCACGTCGCCTTTGTTCAGCACCACGTTGTCGTCGATAGGCATCTCGATCTGGCTGCGAATGACCCGGTTCAGGAAGCAGCCGTGATCGGTGAGCTTGAGCTGCGCCAGGCGGCGGCCGACGGCGTTGTGGTTTTTGACCACAATCTCTTCGGTGACGATGCGCATGTCGAGCAGGTCGCGGTCGAACACCTCTTTACCGTTGCGGAAGCTCGGGTCGAGGCGGGCGTGCGCGTCCGGGTAGCCCACCAGCGCAATATCGTCGCCCATCTGCAGCACCGCGTCGCCGTCCGGGTTGGCCAGAATGCCGTTGCGACGGATGCGTTCGATATAGCAGCCGGTCTGGCGATAAATGCCCAGCTCACGCAGATTTTTGCCATCCGCCCATGCCACCAGCTCCGGACCGACGCGATAGGCGCGGATCACCGGCAGGTAGACTTTACGTTTGGAATCGGTATCGAGGCCGCGCTCGCGGGCGATTTGCTGGGCGCTGGTCTGCAGATCCTGATGCTGCAGCTTGGGCATATAGCGGGCGCCGACGATCAGGCTCACCAGACCAACCAGGTAGGTCAGGGCATAGCCGAGGCTCAGGTGGTCAAGCGACTGCGCCAGCTGATCGCTGGGCAGGCCGAAATGGCGCAGGGTGTCCCCCGCGCCCACCAGCACCGGGGTGGAGGTCATCGCCCCCGCCAGCATACCGGCGGTGAGCCCGATATCCCAGCCGAACACTTTACCCAGCACCATGGCGATCAGCATCGCGCTGCCGACCATCACCAGGGCCAGCATCAGATAGTTTTTCCCGTCGCGGAAAAAAATCGAAAAAAAGTTAGGACCGGCTTCCACGCCGACGCAAAAAATAAACAACATAAAGCCGAGATTAAGGGCATCGGTGTTAATCGCGAAATGCTGCTGACCTAATAATAGAGAAACGACTAAAACGCCAATGGAATTACCAAGTTGTACTGAGCCGAGACGCAGTTTTCCCAGGCATAGTCCTAATGCAAGTACAACGAATAATAACAGGATGTAATTCCCGTTTAACAAATCTGCGACGTTTATATTCACGAAAGCCAACTTCTCGTTTACTAGTAAGTTGTTGAAGGAAATGGTTATTTGGTCTAAGGTTGCTCAGGCGTTCGCGTTGTCGCGAACCTATTCTGGCACCCTGTTATAACCAGCAAAAATATACCCGCTAGTTTAATCCTTCCTGGATGCGGCGGCTAGTGACAATCGTTTTTAGGCTGGTAGGGGAGTTATTGGCATGGATTGCCGAAATGCTTTATCTGACTGGGCGACGTGGACGTGAGTTAGAGGCAACATCAGGAGGATACGGTGAAATCTGAGCGTAGTTGGGCCGGCATTATCTGTGGCTTCGTTCTGTTCATTGTGGTGTGCTTATCGTTGTTGTTACATATGAAAGGGGCCTTTCGCGCCAGCGGCAACCCGGAGCTGGGCCTGCTCTTCTTTTTGCTGCCAGGGGCGGCGGCGAGCTGTCTCTCTCCCGGACGGCGGGTGCTGCGTCCTTTGCTCGGCGCGATACTGGCGGCGCCGGTCTGTATGGTGACGATGCGGCTGTTTTTCGTCACGCACCGGACGTTCTGGCAGGAGATGGCGTGGGTACTGAGCGCGGTGTTCTGGTGTGCGCTCGGGGCGTTGTGCTTTTTGTTTATCTGCGCCTGGCTTGATACCTGGCGCAGTCATTCATCGAGTAAATAAATTTACTCAGGCAAACAGGCCAAGGTTCTCTTTCGCCCAGGCTTCGAAATCGGTGCAACCGCCGATGTGTTTCTGGTCGACGAAAATCTGCGGTACGGTTTCAACCGGTTTGCCGACGGTTTTTTCCAGATCAGCTTTGCTGATGCCTTCGGCGTGAATATCCACGTAACGGTAGTTAAAGTCATCACGCTCGTTGGTCAGTTTTTCTGCCAGCTCTTTGGCGCGAACGCAGTAAGGGCAGCCTGGACGACCAAAAATAACGGTAAACATTGCTTCTCTCCTTAAACCTCAGCCGGATGGCGAATGGCGCTTATGATGCCTGCATTGGCCGGTGAGGGAAAGAAGGTTCTGCCTTTTGCTTCGATGGTTTACGGCTATGTTTGATAAATGTCGTACTATCAAAACCCGTATACTGACCCGGCGGCGCGGTAGCATTGGCTGGCGCGCCGCGTTTATCAACCGGAGAGGCGTGATGCGAAAATTTGCCCCGTTGCCAAAAAGCATACTGCTGGTTGAGATCCTCGGGATAGGGCTGTTAACCCTCGCCTGGCTCTCGCTTAACCAGTATGTCCAGCTGCCTGCGCCCATTGCCAGCCCGACCGCGGCGCTGGTGATGCTCTTTGCCGGGATCGTGCTGATGATCCCCGCCGCCATCGTCGTGATGTGGCGGATGGCGCAGATCGTGGCCCCGCAGTTAACCCACTCTCCTGAGCCTGAATCCTTGTCTGACAGAGAAAAACGAAATGACGCCGACCATTGAGCTGCTGCGCAGCCACCGTTCTATCCGCCACTTCACCGATGCGCCCGTGAGCGACGAACAGCGCGCGGCGATTATCGCCAGCGCGCAAGCGGCATCTACCTCGAGTTTTTTACAGTGCACCTCCATCATCCGTATTACCGACCCGGCCCTGCGTGAACGTCTGGTCCCGCTGACCGGCGGCCAGCAGCACGTCGCTCAGGCGGCGGAGTTTTGGGTCTTCTGCGCCGACTTTAACCGCCACCTGCAGATCTGCCCGCAGGCGGAGCTGGGGCTGGCGGAACAGCTGCTGATCGGCGTTGTCGATACGGCGCTGCTGGCGCAAAACGCGCTGACCGCCGCCGAGTCCCTCGGGCTGGGTGGCGTCTATATCGGCGGGTTGCGCAACAGCATCGAGGCGGTGACCGAGCTGCTGGAGCTGCCGCAGCACGTCCTGCCGCTGTTCGGTCTTTGCCTTGGCTGGCCGGCGGATAATCCGGACATCAAGCCGCGGATGCCGGCCGCCATGCTGGTGCATGAGAACCGCTATCAGCCGCTGGATAACGCGCTGCTGGCGGAGTATGACGAACAGCTGGCGCACTATTATCTGTCGCGCGGCAGCAACGCCCGCCGCGATACCTGGAGCGATCATATCCGTCGCACTATCGTGAAAGAGAGTCGTCCGTTTATTCTCGACTATCTGCATAAGCAGGGGTGGGCAACGCGCTGATTACGTGTACACTGCTGCTCCGGCCAGGCGGTATCCGACGCTGGCGGCAGGAAAGGTGGAAGTGTGTTCGATAGCTGAGGCCCGCCAGTGCGGGTCTTTTTGCAGAGGTGCAGGATGAAAATTGCCATATTATCCCGGGATGGAACGCTTTATTCATGTCGACGCCTGCGCGAAGCGGCGCAACAGCGCGGGCATCAGGTCGAGATCCTCGATCCGCTTTCCTGTTATATGAACGTCAGCCCGGTGGCCTCTTCGATCCACTATAAAGGGCGCCAGCTGCCGCACTTTGATGCGGTGATCCCGCGCATTGGCTCGGCGATTACCTACTATGGCACCGCGGCCCTGCGTCAGTTTGAGCTCCTGGGAAGCTATCCGCTGAACGAATCGGTCGCCATCACCCGCGCTCGCGATAAGCTGCGCTCGCTGCAGCTGCTGGCGCGCCAGGGCATCGATCTGCCGCTGACCGGCATCGCTCATTCCCCCGATGACACCAGCGATCTGATCGCCATGGTCGGCGGCGCGCCGCTGGTGGTGAAGCTGGTGGAGGGCACCCAGGGGATCGGCGTGGTGCTGGCGGAGACCCGCCAGGCGGCGGAGAGCGTGATCGACGCCTTTCGCGGGCTGAACGCCCACATCCTGGTGCAGGAGTACATTGCCGAGGCGAAAGGCTGCGATATTCGCTGCCTGGTGGTCGGCAATGAGGTGGTGGCGGCGATCGAACGGCGGGCGAAAGAGGGCGATTTTCGCTCTAACCTGCACCGTGGCGGCATGGCTACGGTGGCGCAGATTAGCGATGAGGAGCGCGCCATTGCCATCAAGGCGACGCAAACCCTGGGCCTGGACGTCGCCGGTGTCGATATTTTACGCGCCACCCGCGGGCCGCTGGTGATGGAGGTGAATGCCTCGCCCGGACTGGAAGGCGTGGAAACCACCTCCGGCGTGGACATCGCCAGCAGGATGATCGCCTGGATCGAGCGCCAGGCGACACCGGAATTCTGTTTGAAAATAGGCGGCTAACCGCCGGATGCAAGACTGTCATGGTATGCGGCGCTTTTTTTGCGTAAGCTATGGCGTCGTTTTTCCACTGTAAGAGGTCACAGGCACTATGGATTCACTGGTCGTTCCAGGTCTGGATACGCTACGTCGCTGGCTGGATGAGATCGGCATCAGCTTTTTTGAGTGCGATTCCTGTCAGGCATTGCACCTGCCGCATATGCAGAATTTCGACGGTATTTTTGATGCCAAAATTGACCTGGTGGATAACGTGGTGCTCTTTTCCGCCCTGGCGGAGGTGAAGCCGTCTGCTTTGCTGGCGCTGTCGGCGGATCTCTCGGCCATCAACGCCAGTTCGTTAACCGTGAAGGCGTTTATCGACATTCAGGACGATAATTTGCCCAAGCTGGTGGTCTGCCAGTCGCTGTCTATCGGCCCCGGGGTGACGATGGAGCAGTTCGCCTGGTTCTTCCGCCAAAGCGAGGAGCAGATCTCGATGGTGATCCTCGAAGCCGGCGCCAATCAGCTGCTGTACAAAGGCGAAGAAGAAGAGCCGGCTGCAGAAAACGTGCAATACCATTTTCTTCACTAAACCTGCCTAAAATTAGCGCAGCCACTACCGCAGCGGCTGCGTATTACCCGCTTTTATTCTGCATTTAACCTTTCTTTAAAGCATTATTCACCGCCATTCAGGCCGTTTTGGCTTATCACGTAGACCGTTATTGCATAAAAATTTGATAAAAGGCGTTTTTTTACCTGGGCTATAGCCTCTTATTCTGGCTACAGTTATTCTGGCGATGCTTCCAGTCGCGAGCAACCACTCCGGGAGAGATCCGCTCTCCTTTTCTCAGGCAATGAAAAAATATGCATGATTTTTGCATGCGTAGAAATGCGTATATTTGAGCCCGTAAGTTAACGGGCGTTGAGAAGGAAAAGAGATATGACCGCCTTTGGTAAAAAATGGTTAACAGGTCTGGTTACGGGTGCGCTGATGGCCGTCTCTGCCGGTTCGCTCGCCGCCGAACAAAAAACTCTGCATGTCTATAACTGGTCTGATTATATTGCGCCGGACACCGTGGCCAATTTCGAAAAAGAGACCGGGATTAAAGTCGTGTATGACGTTTTTGATTCCAATGAAGTGCTGGAAGGTAAATTAATGGCCGGCAGCACCGGTTTCGATCTGGTGGTGCCATCGGCCAGCTTCCTTGAGCGCCAGCTGGCGGCGGGCGTGTTCCAGCCGCTGGATAAGAGCAAGCTGCCTAACTGGAAGAATCTCGACCCCGAAGTGCTGAAGCTGGTCGCCAAGCATGACCCGGAGAATAAATACGCCATGCCTTACCTGTGGGCGACGACGGGCATTGGCTACAACGTTGATAAAGTGAAAGCCGTCCTCGGCAAAGATGCGCCGGTGGACAGCTGGGATCTGGTGCTGAAGCCGGAGAACCTTGAAAAACTGAAAAGCTGCGGCGTCTCCTTCCTCGACGCGCCGGAAGAGATTTTCGCCACCGTGCTGAACTACCTTGGCAAGGATCCGAACAGCAGCAAAGCGAATGATTACACCGGTCCGGCCACCGATCTGCTGCTGAAGCTGCGGCCGAACATCCGCTACTTCCACTCTTCGCAATATATTAACGACCTCGCCAATGGCGACATCTGCGTGGCGATCGGCTGGGCAGGGGACGTCTGGCAGGCGGCGAACCGCGCGAAAGAGGCGAAGAACGGCGTCAACGTCTCCTACTTTATTCCGAAGGAAGGCGCCCTGGCGTTCTTTGACGTCTTTGCGATGCCGACCGACGCTAAGAATAAAGATGAGGCCTATCAGTTCCTTAACTATCTGATGCGCCCGGATGTGATCGCCAAAATCAGCGACCAGGTGTTCTACGCCAACGGCAACAAGGCCTCTACGCCGCTGGTCAGCGAGACTATCCGTAACAACCCGGCGATTTATCCGCCAGCGGATGTGTTCGCCAAACTGTTCACGCTGAAGGTGCAGGATCCGAAGATCGACCGCGTGCGCACCCGCGCGTGGACCAAAGTGAAGAGCGGTAAATAAACTCTGACGGCCCGGTAAGCGGGCCGTATCAGAACGGCACTCGCCGGGAAATGGCAGCGCGCCCGGCGAGCAGAAGCACCAGGATGGTGCACCTGCACTGTTAAGCACGAAGTATGGCACCGGACCATATGGTGATCGTTTTTTTGCCGGAGAGCACCCGATTGAACGACGTAATGCCCCGCCCACAGGCGAAAGCCCCCAAAGCGCTGACCCCGCTGCTGGAAATCCGTAACTTAACCAAGTCGTTTGATGGCCAGCACGCTGTCGACGATGTCAGTCTCACTATTTATAAAGGCGAAATTTTTGCTCTGCTGGGCGCATCAGGCTGCGGGAAATCGACCCTGCTGCGCATGCTGGCGGGCTTTGAGCAACCGACCGCCGGACAGATTATGCTCGACGGCGTGGATCTGGCGCGCGTACCGCCCTATCAGCGGCCTATCAATATGATGTTCCAGTCCTACGCCCTGTTTCCCCATATGACCGTTGAGCAGAATATCGCTTTCGGTCTGAAGCAGGATCGTCTGCCTAAGGCGGAAATCACCGCCCGGGTGCAGGAGATGCTGGCTCTGGTGCACATGCAGGAGTTCGCTAAACGTAAGCCGCACCAGCTCTCTGGCGGTCAGCGCCAGCGCGTCGCGTTGGCGCGCAGCCTGGCGAAACGACCAAAGCTGCTGCTGCTCGACGAGCCGATGGGGGCGCTGGATAAAAAGCTGCGCGATCGCATGCAGCTGGAGGTGGTGGATATTCTTGAGCGCGTTGGCGTGACCTGCGTGATGGTGACTCACGATCAGGAAGAGGCCATGACCATGGCGGGCCGTATCGCCATCATGAACCGCGGCAAGTTTGTGCAGATTGGCGAACCGGAAGAGATTTACGAGCACCCGACCACCCGCTACAGCGCCGAGTTCATCGGCTCGGTGAACGTCTTTGAAGGGCTGGTGAAAGAGCGTTTGGAAGATGGCCTGGTGCTGCGCTCGCCGGGACTGGTGCATCCGCTGAAGGTCGACCCCGACGCCTCGGTGGTGGACAACGTGCCGGTGTGGGTGGCGCTGCGTCCGGAGAAGATCATGCTGTGCGATGAGCCGCCGGCGGATGGCTACAATTTTGCCGTCGGCGAGGTGATTCATATCGCCTATCTGGGGGATCTCTCCATCTACCATGTGCGCCTGCAAAGCGGGCAGATGATCAGCGCCCAGCTGCAGAATGAGCACCGCCATCGGAAAGGGACGCCCACCTGGGGTGACGAGGTGCGTTTATGCTGGGATGCGGACAGCTGCGTTGTACTGACGGTGTAAGGAGAGGGCGATGAGTACCGTTGAATCCCCGTCAGGGGCGAAAAAACCGGGCGGCTTCGCGCTGTGGGCGGCGCGCCTGCAGATGGCGCATGGCCGCAAGCTGGTGATCGCGCTGCCCTATCTGTGGCTGATCCTGTTGTTTATGCTGCCGTTCCTGATCGTGTTCAAGATAAGTCTTGCCGAGATGGCGCGGGCGATCCCTCCCTACACCGATCTGATGGAGTGGGCGGATGGTCAGCTGACGCTGACCCTTAACTTTGCCAACTTCCTGCAGCTGACCGACGATCCGCTCTATTTTGAGGCTTATCTGCAGTCGCTGCAGGTGGCGGGCATCTCGACGCTCTGCTGCCTGCTGCTGGGCTATCCGCTGGCCTGGGCGGTGGCGCACAGCAAGCCGTCGACGCGCAATATTCTGCTGTTGCTGGTGATCCTCCCGTCGTGGACGTCGTTTTTGATCCGCGTCTATGCCTGGATGGGACTGCTGAAAAGCAACGGGGTGTTGAATAACTTCCTGCTGTGGCTAGGGGTTATCGATCAGCCGCTGGAGATCCTGCACACCAACCTGGCGGTATATATCGGTATCGTCTATGCCTATCTGCCGTTTATGGTGCTGCCTATCTACACCGCGCTGACCCGCATCGACTATTCGCTGGTGGAGGCCTCGCTGGATCTCGGCGCCCGGCCGCTGAAGACCTTCTTTCAGGTGATCGTTCCGCTCACCAAAGGGGGGATTATCGCTGGCTCCATGCTGGTGTTTATCCCGGCGGTGGGGGAGTTCGTGATCCCGGAGCTGCTGGGCGGGCCGGACAGCATTATGATTGGCCGCGTGCTGTGGCAGGAGTTCTTTAACAACCGTGACTGGCCGGTGGCTTCGGCGGTGGCGATTGTCATGCTGCTGCTGCTGATCGTGCCGATCATGTGGTTCCATAAGCACCAGCAAAAACAGATGGGAGAGCAGGGATGAACGACTTGCCGGTAGTACGCTCGCCGTGGCGCATTCTGATCCTCGTGCTCGGGTTCACCTTCCTCTATGCCCCGATGCTGATGCTGGTGATCTACTCCTTCAATAGCTCAAAGCTGGTGACGGTCTGGGCCGGGTGGTCAACGCGCTGGTATAGCGAGCTGTTCCACGATGACGCGATGATGAGCGCGGTGGGGCTCAGCCTGACTATCGCCGCCTGCGCGGCGACGGCGGCGGCGATCCTTGGCACCATCGCCGCGGTGGTGATGGTGCGCTTTGGACGTTTTCGCGGCTCCAACGGCTTCGCGTTTATGATCACCGCGCCGCTGGTCATGCCGGACGTGATCACCGGGCTCTCGCTGCTGCTGCTGTTCGTGGCGCTGGGACATGCCATCGGCTGGCCTTCGGATCGCGGGATGCTGACCATCTGGCTGGCGCACGTCACCTTCTGTACCGCCTACGTGGCGGTGGTGATCTCCTCGCGCCTGCGTGAGCTGGACCACTCGATCGAAGAGGCGGCGATGGATCTGGGCGCCGCGCCGCTGAAGGTCTTCTTCGTCATCACGCTGCCGATGATTATGCCAGCGGTGATCTCCGGCTGGCTGCTGGCCTTCACGCTGTCGCTGGATGACCTGGTGATCGCCAGCTTTGTCTCCGGTCCCGGGGCCACGACCTTGCCGATGCTGGTTTTCTCCAGCGTGCGCATGGGGGTCAACCCGGAGATTAACGCCCTGGCGACGCTCATCCTCGGCGTGGTCGGCGTTGTTGGTTTTATCGCCTGGTATTTGATGGCCCGCGCAGAAAAGCAGCGAGTGCGCGATATCCAGCGTGCAAGACAAGGCTGAACCACCTAAAATCGATACAGCAGCCTCCGGTCGGCGCCACTCTGTGGCGCCGTTTTCATGGAAGACATTACGTTGGGATTGTTTACGAAAACTCGCTCATCGCATGCCCGCCTTAACGTCCCTGCGCTGGTGCAGGTGGCGGCCTTTGCGATTATTTTGATTCGCGGTCTGGATCTGCTGATGATCCTCAATCTGTTGGGCCTGCAGGGGCTGAACGAATTCATACACCGTAGCGTCCAGACCTGGAACCTGACGCTGGTCTTCCTCGGCAGCCTGGCGCTGGTGTTTATCGAAATCTGGTGCGCCTTCTCGCTGGTGAAAGGGCGCAACTGGGCGCGCTGGGTTTATCTGCTGACGCAGATGATAGCCGCCGGCTACCTGTGGGCGGCGTCGCTGGGCTACGGGTATCCGGAGCTGTTCAGTATTCCCGGCGAATCCAAACGGGAGATCTTCCACTCGCTGGTGATGCAAAAACTGCCGGATCTACTGGTCCTGACGCTGCTGTTTGTGCCAGCGACCTGCCGTCGGTTTTTCCGCCTGCAATAACGGTGATACAATCCCCGCCCCTGGAATTTTGAAGGTCAATTATGCATTGCGCACTCTACGACGCCGGCCGCTGCCGTTCCTGTCAATGGCTGGAACGGTCGGTTCCGCAACAGCTCGCCGATAAAATGGCCGACCTGCGCACGCTGCTGGCGGCAATCCCCGTCGCCGACTGGGGCGAGCCGGTCAGCGGGCCGGAGGCGGCTTTCCGTAACAAGGCCAAAATGGTGGTCAGCGGCAGCGTGGAGCGTCCGCTGCTGGGGATGCTGCACCGCGATGGCACCCCGGTGGACCTCACCGACTGCCCGCTCTATCCCGCCGAGTTTGCGCCGGTGTTTGCCGGCCTGAAGCCCTTTATCGCCCGCGCCGGGTTAACTCCCTACAACGTCGCGCGCAAGCGCGGGGAGCTGAAATATCTGCTGCTGACCGCCAGCCAGCAGGGGGAGATGATGCTGCGCTTTGTGCTGCGCTCAGAGGCCAAGGTGGCCCAGCTGCGCGCCGCGCTGCTCTGGCTGCAGGCACAGCTCCCGCAGCTCAAGGTGATCACGGCGAATATCCAGCCGGTGCATATGGCAATCATGGAAGGCGAGCAGGAGATCTTCTTCACCGAACAGCAGGCGCTGGGCGAGGTCTTTAATGAGGTGCCGCTGTGGATACGTCCGCAAAGCTTCTTTCAGACTAACCCGACGGTAGCCAGCCGGCTGTACGCCACCGCCCGCGACTGGGTGCGCGCGCTGCCGGTCCAGCATATGTGGGATCTGTTTTGCGGCGTCGGCGGTTTTGGCCTGCACTGCGCGACGCCGGCGATGCGCCTGACCGGGATAGAGATAGCCCCGGAAGCGATCGCCTGCGCCAGGCAGTCTGCCGCGCAGCTGGGGCTCGGCAATCTGCATTTTCAGGCGCTGGACTCCACGCGGTTCGCCACGCATGAAGCGGATATCCCGCAGCTGGTGCTGGTCAACCCGCCGCGACGCGGCATTGGCGCTGAACTGTGCGACTATTTAAGCCGCATGGCGCCGCCCTACATTATCTATTCCAGCTGTAACGCCCGCACCATGGCGACCGACATTGCCCGTCTTAGCGGCTATCGCGTCGAGCGGGTCCAGCTGTTTGATATGTTCCCTCATACCGCCCACTACGAAGTGCTGACCCTGCTGGTCCGCGAAGTTTAAACAAAATGTGAAGGCTTTGCGCCGCCGAAATCGGGTAAGCTTGACGCAGCATGTTTTGTTATTGGTGGGGGGAATCTAATGGCCAAAACCATTCTGCTGGTGGAAGATGATGAGGATATAGCCACGCTGCTGCGGCTCAATCTGCAGGATGAGGGCTATCAGATTGTGCATGAGGCCGATGGCGGCCAGGCCCTCGCCCGACTGGAAACGCGGGTCTGGGATGCGGTGATCCTCGATTTGATGCTGCCCGGCGTCGATGGCCTGGAGATCTGCCGGCGCATCCGCCAGATGACCCGCTATCTGCCGGTGATCATCATCAGCGCTCGCACCAGCGAAATGCACCGTGTGCTGGGCCTGGAGATGGGCGCCGACGACTATCTGGCGAAACCCTTTTCGTTACTGGAACTTATCGCCCGCGTTAAAGCGCTGTTTCGTCGCCAGGAGGCGATGGGGCAGAACCTGCTGATGGACGCCGGGCGGCTGTCCTGCCATGGTCTGAGCATCGATCCGCTGTCCCGCGAAGTGAGGCTGCACGGCGAGATGGTGGACCTCACGCCGCGCGAATTCGAGCTGCTGTATTACTTTGCCCGCCATCCCGGGGAGGTGTTTTCCCGGCTGGCGCTGCTGGAGCAGGTTTGGGGATATCAGCATGAGGGCTATGAGCACACGGTCAATACCCATATCAACCGCCTGCGCAGCAAAATCGAACGTGACCCGGCCGAGCCGGACATCATTCTGACCGTCTGGGGAAAAGGCTATAAGTTCGCCCCGGTGACCCAGGAGGCCGCCCCGTGATCCGCCGACTGAGCCTCAGCCAGCGGCTGGCGCTGGTGGTGGTCTCCCTGCTGATGCTGTGCGCGGCGGCGGTGTGCGCCGTTCAGTTACACAGCAGCGCGCAGTATGGCAACGCCATGGTGCAGCGCCTCTCCGCCGGGCTGGCTCAGCAAATTGTGGCCCGCGAACCGCTGCTGGACGCCCACGGCGAGGTCAACCGGCAAATCCTGAAGTCGCTGTTTGACCGCCTGATGACCTTTAATCCCAGCGTGGAGCTCTATCTGCTGTCGCCGGATGGCGACCTGCTGGCCGATGCGGCGCCGCCGGGCCATATCCAGCGCCAGCGGATCGACATGGCGCCGGTACAGGTTTTTCTCACCGGCAGTACGTCGCCGGTGTATGGCGACGATCCCCGCAGCCTCGACGGGCGAAAAGTCTTCAGCGCCGCCCCGCTGCGCGTCGACGGCCAGCTGCGCGGCTACCTGTATATCATTTTGCAGGGGGAGACCTTTAATCAGCTGGCGGCCGACGCCTGGCAAAAAACGCTGTGGAGCATTGTTCTGTGGACCCTGCTGCTGGTGGCCCTGTTTGGTCTGCTGGCGGGAGGCCTGGCATGGTTCTGGGTTACCCGACCTGTCCGCCAGCTCACCGCCCAGGTGGCGGCGAACGATCGGGACAGCATCAGCGCCATCAAAACCCTGGCGGCCCGCACGCCGGAGCCACAGCCCGGTAACGAGGTAGCGGTTCTTGAGAACCGCTTTATTGACCTTGCCCGGCAGATAGCCGGTCAGTGGGATCGGCTGGCCGACAGCGACCGCCAGCGCCGCGAATTTGTGGCCAATATTTCCCACGATTTGCGCACACCGCTGACTTCGCTGCTGGGGTATCTGGAAACGCTGACCCTGAAGGACGAAAGGCTGACCGCCGAGGAGCGCAGGCAGTATCTCACCATCGCCCTGCGCCAGGGCAACAAGGTGCGCCATCTTTCACAGCAGCTGTTTGAGCTGGCGCGACTGGAGCACGGGAGCATTAAGCCGCAGCGCGAGCGTTTCGCGATGGCGGAGCTGATTTCCGACGTGGCGCAGAAGTTTGAACTCACCGCCCGCACGCGCGAGGTGAACCTGCAAATTGATGTGCCGGGGCCGTTGCCGCTGATCAACGCCGATGTGTCGATGATTGAGAGGGTGGTGACCAACCTGCTCGATAACGCGATGCGGCATACTCCCGTCGGCGGGGAGATCCGTCTGGCGGTCTGGCAGGAGAATCAACAGCTCCAGGTTGAAGTGGCAGACAACGGAACGGGCGTCGATGCCGCGCTGCGCGATGATCTGTTCCAGCGGCCGTCGGCGTTGTCTACCCAGGCGTCGCGGGAGGATCGCGGTGGGTTAGGGCTGCTGATTGTGAAACGGATGCTGGAGCTGCACGGGGGCGGGATCCGGCTGGTGGAATCGGTAAGCGGGGCGCGGTTCAGGTTCTTCGTGCCACTTTGAGAAATTGCCGGGTGGCGGCTACGCCTTACCCGGCTACGGGGACGGAGCAGGCCGGGTAAGCGCAGCGCCCCCCCGGCAAAAAAGTTACTCCGGGAACCACTGGTTGCTGATTTTCTGGTAGGTACCGTCGGCTTTAATCGCCTTCAGCGCGGCGTTCAGTTTCTCCAGCAGCGCCTTGTTATCCGGGCGCACGGCAATCCCAAGGCCGGTGCCAAAGTATTGCGGATCGGTTACTTTCGGCGTGGCTGCCCCCAGCTGCGGGTTGGTTTTCAGCCACTCGTTGACCACCGCCGTGTCGCCGAACACGCCGTCGATACGGCCATTTTTCAGGTCGATAATCGCGTTCTGGTAGCTGTCATAGGCGACGGTCTTCACCTCAGGATGTTTATCCTGCAGATATTTCTGGTGGGTGGTGCCGTTTTCCATGCCGATCCGTTTGCCTTTCAAATCATCGAACGAGTGGAACGCGTCTTTTTTGGCGATCACCAGCGCGGAGTTGGCGTAGTACGGGTCGGTGAAGGCCACCTGCTTGCTGCGTTCTGGCGTAATATCCATTCCGGAAATCACCGCGTCATACTTCTTAAACTTCAGCGCCGGGATCAGGCTGTCAAACGCGTGGTTGGTAAAGGTGCAGTCTGCCTGCATTTGTTTGCACAGCGCATGGGCCAGATCGATATCAAAGCCGACAATCTGGTTATTCGCGTCCATCGATTCAAACGGCGGATAGGTCGCGGACACGCCGAAGCTGATTTTCTCCGCGGCGGCGGCGCCGAAGGTGAACGTGGTGAGCAGTGCAGCCAGAACTAACTTTTTCATCGTGGAACTCCCGTCTGTCAATCTTATGATTATTCGCCGTGTCTGCGGCATAGGGTGACAATGCCATTAAATGAATTTGTATTCAATAAAAATGATTAACTATTTTATTTGATATAAAAAAAGACGGACAGGTATTAGACTTGTCCGTCTTGTTGTTCGCTTATTATGCAAATACGCCAGGCGCTAGTTACGTCGTTCGAAAGCTAGCGCTTTGCGCTCCACCAGGCGCATCAACAGGGTCAGCAACCCGTTGACGATGAGATAAATAATCCCGGCGGCGCCGAACACCATCACGTCGTAGGTCCGTCCGTACAGCAGCTGGCCGTGACCCATCACTTCCATCAGGGTGATGGTGTAGGCCAGAGAGGTACTTTTGAACACCAGCACCACTTCGTTGGAGTAGGACGACAGCGCGCGTTTAAAGGCGTACGGCAGCAGGATCGCCAGGGTATCCTTTTTACTCATCCCCAGCGCGCTGCACGACTGCCATTGCCCGTCGGGGATCGCCCGGATGGCGCCGTAAAACAGCTGGGTGGTATAGGCGGCGCTGTTAAGCGACAGGGCGATCAGGGCGCACAGCCACGGCTCGGAGATAAGATGCCACAGCCATGGATATTCCTGCAGCGAAGGAAACTGCCCGGGGCCATAGTAGATCAGGAAGATCTGCACCAGCAGTGGCGTACCGGTAAACAGGGTGATGTAGCCGCGCACTATCCACACCAGCCCCGGCGTCTTCAGCGTCAGGATAATGGTAAAGATCAGCGACAGGATCAGCGCCACGATAATCGACGCCACGGTCAGCGTCAGGCTGGTATGCAGGCCTTTCAGCAGTTCGGGTAAGTAGTCGAGCATCAGCCTGGTCTCCGTTCGAAGCGCGTCGCACGCTGGTCAATCCGCTTAAGGATGTATTGACTCAACAGGGTGATGACGAGATAGATTGCTGCGGCAATGATATACCAGTTAAAGGGCTCCTGAGTGCGGGTGGCGATGCTTTTGGTCTGCAGCATCAGATCGTTGACGCTGATCAGGCTCACCAGCGCGGTGTCCTTCAGCAGCACCAGCCACTGGTTGCCGAGACCGGGCAGGGCATGGCGCCACATCTGCGGCATCACCAGGCGGAAGAAAATGGCCGCTTTCGACAGCCCCAGCGCCTGGCCGGACTCCCACTGACCCTGCGGAACGGCTTTCAGCGCGCCGCGCAGCGTTTGCGAGGCGTAGGCGGCATACAGCAGCGACAGGGCGATCGCCCCGCAGAGGAACGGACTGACGTCAAAGTTCTCAATCTGCATCTGCACCGGGATCTGCGTGAACCCGAGCGGGATGGTGAAACCGTCAGAGAGCGTCAGCAGCAGCTGGGACGAGCCGAAATAGATAAACAGCACCACCAGAATTTCCGGTAGGCCGCGCAGAATGGTCACAATGCCGGTTGCAAGCCAGGCTACCGGGCGCCATTTCACTGACTCCAGTACCGCGAAGAGCATCGCCAGGACGAGGCCGATGGCGAGCGCGCAAACGGCAAGGCCGACGGTCATCCCGGCGGCGCTTGCTAATGGAAAAATTTCGTTCATTCAGTCTTACTTCTGGAACCATTTGTTATAGATGGTCTGGTAAGTGCCGTCTTTCTTCACTTTTTCCAGCGCAGCGTTAAATTTCTGCTGCAGGTCGGTGTTGCCCTGACGCACGGCAATGCCCAGCCCGGTGCCGAAATAGGCTTTGTCGGTCACTTTATCGCCCACGGCCGCCAGCTTCGGATTGCTCTTCAGCCATTCGGTGACCACGGCGGTATCACCGAAGACCGCGTCAATACGACCGTTCTGCAGATCCAGCTTCGCATTCTGGTAGCTGTCGTAAGGCACGGTGGTGATTTCCGGATGTTTATCCGTGATAAATTTCTGGTGGGTGGTGCCGTTCTGTACGCCCACTTTTTTGCCCTTCAGCTGGTCAATGCTGGTGAACTTGCCCTGCTGACCGACGAACAGCGCCGAGTTGTCATAATACGGGGTGGAGAACAGGACCTGCTTTTCACGCTCAGGCGTGATGTCCATCCCGGCCATGACCGCGTCGAAACGGCGGAATTTCAGGCCCGGGATCAGGCTGTCAAAGGCCTGGTTGGTAAAGGTACAGGTGGCGTCGATCTCTTTACACAGCGCGTTAGCCAGATCCACATCGAAACCGACGATCTGGTTGTTGGCATCCACCAGCTCAAACGGAGGGTAGGAGGCCTCGGTGGCGAAACGAATGGTTTGCGCGGCGGAAGCGGAGAGGCTCATGCCTGCGAGCAGGGCGGCAATCAGTACTTTTTTCATCGTCATTTCCCCGAAAAACATCAGTGTGAAAGATAGTTTTTAAACGCGTCAGTTTGCGGATGCGTGAAGCAGGAGGCATCCCCTTGCTCGACGATATGGCCATTTTCCATATACACCACCCGGCTGGCCGTCTTGCGCGCCACTTCAACTTCATGGGTGACGATAACCTGGGTGATGCCGGTTTCAGCCAGCTCGCGGATGATACTAACGATCTGGGCGGTGATTTCCGGGTCGAGCGCCGCGGTAGGCTCATCGAACAGCAGAACCTGCGGCTCCATCATCAGCGCGCGGGCGATCGCCACACGCTGCTGCTGACCGCCGGATAAATGCAGCGGGTAACGATCGCTGTAGGGCTTCAGACGCAGGCGCTCCAGCAGCTTCTCTGCGCGAGCCAGCGCCTGATCCTTGCTTAACCCCAGTACGCGACAGGGGGCCTCGATCAGGTTCTGCTGTACCGTCAGGTGCGGCCACAGGTTGTACTGCTGAAAGACCATGCCGACGTTCTGCCGCAGTTCGCGAATCGCTTTATCGGACGGCGCTCTGGTGAAGTCGAAATGGTTACCGGCGATGGTTAATGAACCGGAACGCGGCATCTCCAGCAGGTTGAGTACGCGCAGCAGCGAGCTCTTCCCGGCACCGCTGGGGCCGAGCAGCACCAGCGTTTCCCCCTGCGGGCAATCCAGCGTGATGTCGAACAGCGCCTGGTGCGCGCCGTAGAAGCAATTAATGCCGTTTAGTTTAATACTCATCTGGGCAGTCTGATACGAATAGCTATTGAGGCCGCAAATACTACCTTTGGCAGAATAGTTATGCAATATTTATGCGTTAAAAGTTAAATCTAAACCACGTTTAGCTTTAAAGTTAGCACAAAATATTGCCTGGTGGGTGAGGGGGGAGTAAATGTCGGCATTCTCGGGGCGAATACCGACATTTTACCGGGGTTATCGTTTCAGCGACGTCGCTTCAACTCCGGAACTAACGTTTCTCCAGACTCTGTCGCAACGTCCCGGCCGGCGCGTGGCTGTTGTTGCCGAGATAGCGAACGTCATCGACGGCCCAGCACTGGCCTTCCTGGATCATCAGCACTTCGTCTTTCCAGCTCTGGGTTCCCTGCTTCAGCTCCACGCGCAGCGGAATGTTGCGCGCATCGCGATTAGGGATGGTTGAGGCGCTGGCGACGACGGCGCTGTCCGCCGGGGTGCTGCTGCTGGAGAACAGGTTAGCCTGCAGCAGTTTGCTGTTGGCCGGATCCTGACGGGCGTCATTGAGTAACTTCGCCAGGCCGTCGCTGAGATAGGGGCGCAGCGCCGCCGGATCCTGCGTACGGTTCTGGAGCTGGGTGTCGTAGAATTTTTGCGCTACGTCGTCAGGGCCGCCTTCGACACAGGGGCCGCTGCGGGTGCCATTATCTTTATAGGCCGGGGTGACGGTCGTACAGGCGCTGAGCGCCAGCGCGCAAGGGAGAAGTGCTGCAAGAAGTTTGTAGCGCATGATGATTTCCTTATAAGCGAACTACGTTTTCAGTTTCCGTTAAAGCATAGCGTATAGCGTGCGGATTGTACTTGACGCAAAGAGCTAAGACCTTGATGTGACTACGGCCTTAGGGCAGGACATCGACAGGGAAGATCGCTGTATGATATTAAGGCAGGTAAATCTGGGGGCCGTTTAAAAATAAACAGACTTTTTGGGCAAACAAGAAACATTACCCGGGCAATATGATAATGTTTCTTGAAATATAAGATTAATTACTTCTTCTTATAGATGTTAGCGGAGATGTGCAGTTTTTTATCGGTATTACCGGAAGAGAGCACGATAACGTCTGCGCCTTTCTCATCGGCCTTTTTAATCAGTTCTTCACGGGCATCGCTGGGTGCAGTCTGACCGGTAGAAGAAATGGTACCGATTTTAGTATATTGCGTATGGACCTTATCGAAGGCTTCTTTCGTTAAAATTTCTGCAGAGAAGGCGTTCGCCGTTAAAAACAATGCTGCACCTGCCACTAAAGCTGCATATTTCATATTTTTAGACTCCATTGTTTATCTTGCTATCATCATGCTCTTGTTTTATCTCACCAATGAGCGGTTTCAGATTGTACTAACACCGTTTTTTTTTCAAGTGGAATACTGCAATTTTATGACGGTTAGTTAACTCTTTTTTAAAGAAAAGATGACGTATTTCGCATTGATAATGCTTGCTTTTTTTTGCCGGATACACATAGGGAGAGGACCAGACCCTTTTCATCTGACGTTAGCAGAAAATCAGCTTAAGGCGCCGGGGCAGAAAGGGGGGCAGCGTTGACAGACATTCCCGGAAACATGGTTTATCATAAAGCAAAGCAGGGTCTGCGCCCATGGTCATGCAGGTCACCAGGGAGATAAGATGTTAACAAATAAGCAAGAGGGCGTCCGCCAGCTGCGAACCGAGCTGTGGGCCACCAGAGATAATGTCCAGCGCCATGCGCTATCCATGAGTATGCCCTGGCTGGCCTTTGTCAATATCGCTTTTGCGTTAATGGTTTTCTTCCGCAATTTTATCTTTACTCATTTTGATAAGAAGCTGTTAACGCACCAGGCGGTTATTCCTTATGTCGAAGTCGCGCTGATCGCGGTTATTATTATTTCGGTAATTTTAGCCATTATTGCCGTCACGCCGCGCCTGGCGCAGGGGCGCTATACGTTGAGCATTATCACCGGCCTGCAGCTGGCACTCAGCCTGTGCTGGTCCCTGAGTAATTACTGTTTCATCTTTTTCTGGACACTGCCCTTCGCCTGGCCGCTGCTGGTGATATTAATGACCACCGGCCTCGCCGCGCTGTATCACCATTGGCCCGGCATTATCGCTTTTTTGCTTCCGCTATGGGGAACCGCCCTGCTGGCGGGACTACAGATCCACCCTCACACTGAGGTCCGCTTTTTGATCCTGTGGGGCATTTTTACGGCGATTTTACTCTATGGCAGGCGTATTCTTAAGCGCTGGTATGATGAGGCCTGGAATACGCATCAGGAAAATATGCGGCTTATTCAGCGGCTGGAAAGCATTGCCAACCAGGATGCATTAACCGGGACCGCGAATCGCCGGGCGCTGAATGCCTATCTGGCGGAGATTTGGCAGCAAAAAACGCCGTTGGCGCTGATGATGATCGACGTCGATTACTTTAAGCGTTACAACGACCACTATGGCCATCAGGCTGGCGACGATTGCTTATCGACTGTCGCCCAGGTGCTTAAAATGGCGGTACGGGCCGAGGGCGATCTGGTCGCCCGCTACGGCGGCGAAGAGTTTGTCATCGCCCTGCCGGGGGTTTCCTTAGCGCGAGCCACCTCCATTGCCGAGCGCATTCAGCAGAAAATTAGCGAGGCGGCGATCCCCCATGAGGCTTCGGCGGTGGCCTCGGTGGTGACCGTCAGTATGGGGGTCGTCGCCTCCGACGGCACGGTTCCGATGGAGACGCTGATCGCCCGGGCGGACAGCGCGCTGTACCAGGCGAAAAATAAAGGACGAAATCGATGGTCTTATTAACCCGGAGACGCTGCCGGGCAAGGATGAAAGAATGACACGGATTGCGCTGATCGCGCTGCTGGCGTTACTGCTAAGCGGCTGTGCCGGCGAAAAAGGGATTATCGATCGCGATGGATACCAGCTGGACACCCGCCATCCGGCGCAGGCGGCCTATCCGCGAATAAAAGTGCTGGTGATCCACTATACGGCAGACAACTTTGATACTTCTCTGGCGACCCTGACCGATAAAGAGGTCAGCTCCCACTATTTAATTCCTGAACAGCCGCCGCGCCACCATGATAAACCGCGGATCTGGCAGCTGGTGCCGGAAGAGGATCTGGCCTGGCATGCCGGTGTCAGCTACTGGCGCGGCAGCACGCGCATCAACGATACTTCCATCGGTATTGAACTGGAAAACCGCGGCTGGCAGAAGACCGCGGGAGGTAAAAGCTTTACCCCCTTTCACCCGGAACAGATCGCGGCCCTGATCCCGCTGGCGCGCGATATTATCACCCGCTACCACATCGCGCCGCAGAACGTGGTGGCCCATGCCGATATCGCCCCGCAGCGCAAAGACGATCCGGGGCCGTTGTTCCCCTGGCAACAGCTGGCGCAGCAGGGGATTGGCGCCTGGCCGGACGAGCAGCGGGTGGCTTTTTATCTGAACGGGCGGCCGCCCAGTGAGCCAGTGGACCCTGAGGAGGTGCTGGATTTGCTGGCGCGCTACGGCTATCAGGTCACGCCGGAGATGACTCCCGCGCAGAAGAAACGGGTAATTATCGCCTTCCAGATGCACTTCCGCCCCCAGCGCTGGGATGGCGTAGCGGATGCGCAAACCGAAGCGATAGCCGAGGCGCTGTTAGAGAAATATGGCCAGGGTTAGCGGTGAAGTTTACCGTGGTCGCGTAACCAGGCGGCGGTACGCACAATCCCGTCGTCCAGCGTCACCACCGGCTGATAGCCCAGCTCATCCTGCGCGCGCGTGATATCGAGCGTAAAATCAAAATTAAGTTTAGAGACGCCGTAGTGGGTAAAGGCCGGCTCTTTGGCCGTTTTATCGCCAAAACGCTCCATGCTGCGGGCGATAATATCCAGCATCGGGTAGGGAACTGAACGGATCCGGCATTTGATGCCCAGCTCATCGATCAGTTTCTGCACGATGCTGCGCAGAGTGCGCGGTTCGCCATTGCTGATATTCCACGCGCGGGCGGAGGGAAGATGATCGCAGGTCGGCTGGCTCGCCAGCCACATCGCGTGGACGGCATTTTCATAATAGGTCATATCGACCAGCGCGCTGCCGCCCCGCGGCAACAGGACGCTGCCGTAGTGCTGCATCATTTGCGCCAGCCGGGGAATAAAGACTTTATCGTGCGGCCCGAACAGGCTCTGCGGGCGCAAAATGGTAAAACGGGTGTGCGGGTTGGCCTGCGCCAGCAGGTTGATCACCTCTTCGCTGGCCGCCTTGCTGCGGGCAAACTCATTGGCGAAGCGGTGCGGGCGGAAATCTTCCTGAATATCGCGATGGTGGTGATAATCAAAATAGAGCGAGGGCGAAGAGATATGGACGAAATTGCGTACGCCCCATGCTACCGACCATTCGCCGAGGCGGCGCGTGGCGCGGACGTTAGCGAGATCGAAAGCCTGTTGCGTGCCCCAGGGCGAGGTGAAACTTGAGCAGTGCCACAGGGTATCGATACCGGCGAGCATCACTTTAGCCTGCGAAGAGACCAGCTCGGTTAAATCTGCCGGGATGAATTCCGCCCCCATTTTGCTCAGAAGCTTACCCATCGCTTCGTTGCGCCCGGTCGCTCGCACGCTGATGCCCTTGTTGCGCAGATATTCCACTGCGTTGCGGCCTAATCCGCTGGTCGCACCGGTAACCAGTACCTTCATATTACTCTACTGTCCCAGAAAAGAATTTCGTGCGCATTTTTCCGTGATTCTCCCGACTATGCAATGAGAATCATGAAAGAATAATGCTTATCCTTCGACTCTGCCTGAGATTTGTTCGGCCAACCGGGCGATGCGTTGCGCCATACCGCGGAAAATAAACAGGTGCGCCGGGATCATCAGCAGCCAGTAGACCAGGCCCGGCATACCGTGCGGGTGCCACCAGGCGCGGACGTCCAGTTCACGACGATCGCCTTTATCGTTAATGGTAAAGCTTAACCGGCCCAGTCCCGGCGCTTTCATGCCGAACAGCAGAGTGAGCTGTTTTTCTTCCTCCACGATAATCACCTTCCAGCTGTCGACCGTATCGCCGGTCTGCAGATAGTCGCGCTGCGGTCGCCCTTTGGCCAGCCGGTGGCCGACCAGCAGATCCATCGCGCCGCGGGTTTTCCACAGCAGATTGCCGAAAAAATATCCCTCTTTACCGCCGATTTGGTTAACGACCTGCCACAGGGCTTTGCGGCTCGCCTGAGTGGTGATGGTGCAGCCTGCCTGTTTCGGATAATAGCCATACTCCGGTCGCCAGCGGGCGAAAGCCTGGGCGTCGTAGCCCCAGTCGCTGGAGTTTACCAGCTGCTCTTCTTCTTTCAGGGTGCGGCGAACCGCCTGATCGAAGGGGACCAGCGTTTGCGGGATCAGCGCCCGCAGCGCCCGGTCATCGGCGATCAGATCGTGCTTCAACCCTTGAATTAGCGCTTTGGCGATGGTCGGCGGCACCGAGGTGATGACATTGAGGAACCACACCGAGATCCAGCGCGTCGGCAGGGGAATCGGAATGAGCGGGCGGTGTTTGCCGCTGACGGCCATAAAGCGAATGAACTGCTGCTGATAGCTTAACACCTCCGGACCGGCGGCTTCGAAGACGCGGTGCGCGTCGGAAGGGTGATTCAGTAGCTCAACGAGGTCAACGAGCAGGTTTTCCAGCGCGACAGGGGTGGTACGCGAACGCACCCAGCGCGGGGGGGTCAGCACCGGCAGGTTATAGACCATGTCGCGCATCACCTCGAAGGCGGCGGAGCCGGCGCCGACGATAATTCCGGCCCTCAGCTCGGTTACCGGCACGCCCGACTCGCGCAGGAGATCGCCGGTGACCTGACGAGCGCGCAGATGGTCGGACTGCTCCTGCGCTGGAGCCTGCAGCGAGCTGAGAAAGATAATCTGACGCACCGGCGTCTGGCGCAGGGCATCGCGAACATGCGTCGCCACCCGACGCTCATGGGCGATAAAATCGCCGCCTTCGCCCATGCCGTGTACCAGATAGTAAAGGGTATCGATACCTGTGAGCAGCGCAGGCAGAGCCTGCGGCTGATTGAGATCGACTGACCGGCAGGTGACGCCGGGCAAAGCGAGTTTTTGCAGTCGGTCGGTATGGCGCGCCGCCGCCAGCACCGGATAACCCCGTGCGCTTAATTCGCGGACTAAATGCTGACCAATATAGCCGCTGGCGCCGAGCACCAAAACCGATTGCGACACGCCTGACTCCTTAGCGTTGTAAAAAAGCCTGCCAGTGGGCGACCACTTCGCTCAACTGCTGACGATTGACATCCAGGTGAGTGACCAGACGGACGATGGGCGAGGCGTTGATCAGCACGCCGCGCGCCTGCATAAACTCGCCGAGCGCCCGGGCCTGTTCATCACCGACGCGAACGAACAGCATGTTGGTATCGTGACGGGTGACGTCGGCGCCGATGGCGCGCAGCTGATCCGCCATCCACGCGGCGTTATCATGATCCTCCTGCAGGCGCTGCACGTTATTTTTCAGCGCGTACAGCCCGGCGGCGGCCAGAATGCCCGCCTGGCGCATCCCGCCGCCGACCATTTTCCGCCAGCGAACGGCGCGGCGAATGTACGCCTCACTGCCGACCAGCAGCGAGCCAACCGGGGCGCCAAGCCCCTTTGACAGGCAGATGGTGAAGGAGTCGCAGTACTGGGCGATATCGCGCAGCTCACAGCCGTAGGCGACCACGGCGTTAAAGATGCGCGCGCCGTCGACGTGCAGCGCCAGATCGCGCTGGCGGGTAAACGCCCAGGCTTCCTGGAGATAGTCGCGCGGCAGCACCTTACCGTTATGGGTGTTTTCCAGGCTCAGCAGGCGGGTCGGGGCAAAATGGATATCGTCAGGTTTGATTTTCGCTGCGACTTTATCCAGCGGCAGCGAGCCGTCCGCCGCGGCGTCAATCGGCTGCGGCTGAATACTGCCGAGAACCGCCGCCCCGCCGGCTTCGTACAGATAGTTATGCGCCCCCTGGCCGACGATATACTCTTCGCCGCGCTGGCAGTGGCTGAGCAGGCCGACGAGGTTGGCCTGGGTGCCGGTGGGCAGAAACAGCGCCGCCTCTTTGCCGGCCAGGTCGGCGGCGTAGCGCTGAAGTTCATTGACGGTAGGGTCGTCGCCATACACATCGTCCCCGACCGGGGCGGCCATCATGGCTTCCAACATGGCGCGCCCGGGACGGGTAACGGTATCACTGCGCAGATCGATCACGGCTTTTCCTTGTTCTGGTTCAGAGTATTGCTTCTGTTTTACCTGAGCCAGTTGGTTTTCGCCAGTTCGATGACTTCATCGCCGCGCCCGCTGATGATCGCCCGCAGCATATACAGGCTAAAGCCTTTCGCCTGCTCCAGCTTGATCTGCGGCGGGATCGCCAGCTCCTCTTTGGCGACCACGACGTCGACCAGCACCGGACCGTCGGTGCGGAAGGCGGTCTGCAGCGCTTCATCCACCTCGGCGGCTTTCTCAACGCGAATACCTTTAATACCGCAGGCTTCGGCGATGCGGGCGAAGTTGGTGTCGTGCAGCTCTGTGCCGTCGGTGAGATAGCCCCCGGCCTTCATCTCCATCGCCACGAAACCCAGCACGCTGTTGTTAAAGATGATAATTTTCACCGGCAGCTTCATCTGCGCCAGCGACAGAAAATCCCCCATCAGCATGCTAAACCCGCCGTCGCCGCACATGGCCACCACCTGACGCTCCGGCGCGGTGGCCTTGGCGCCAATGGCCTGCGGCATGGCGTTGGCCATGGAGCCGTGGTTGAATGAACCCAGCAGGCGGCGTTTGCCGTTCATCTTGAGATAGCGTGCCGCCCAGACGGTCGGGGTGCCGACATCGCAGGTGAAAATGGCGTCTTCATCGGCAAAATGGCTGATCTGCTGCGCCAGATATTGCGGGTGGATCGCCTTCTCGCTGGGCTTCGCCAGATCGTCGAGTCCTTTTCGCGCGTCGCGATAGTGCTCCAGCGCCTTATCGAGGAAGCGGCGATCGGTTTTCTCTTCCAGCAGCGGCAGCAGCGCCTTTAACGTTGATTTGATGTCGCCCACCAGCGCCATATCAACCTTACTGTGCGCGCCGATGCTGCCGGGGTTAATGTCGATCTGAATAATTTTGGCGTCGGTCGGATAGAAGGCGCGATAGGGGAACTGGGTGCCGAGCAGGATCAGAGTGTCGGCATTCATCATGGTGTGGAAGCCAGAAGAGAAGCCAATCAGCCCGGTCATGCCCACATCATACGGGTTGTCATACTCCACATGCTCTTTACCGCGCAGCGCATGGACGATGGGGGCTTTAATTTTTGCTGCGAACTCCACCAGCTCCTGGTGGGCGCCGGCGCAGCCGCTACCGCACATGAGCGCGATATTGCTGGAGTAGCGGATAAGCTGCGCCAGCTTGCGCAGCTCCTCGTCGGCCGGGGAGACCGTCGGCAACGGCGCATGGTACCAGTGGCTGCTGGCGCTCTCCGGGGCGGCTTTCAGCGCCACGTCGCCGGGCAGAACCACCACCGATACGCCGCGGTTAATCACCGCCTTACGCATCGCCACCGCCAGCACCTGCGGGATCTGCTCCGGGGTGGAGACCAGCTCGCAGTAGTGGCTGCATTCGCGGAACAGCTCCTGGGGATGGGTCTCCTGGAAATAGCCGCTGCCAATCTCGCTGGAAGGGATGTGGGCGGCAATCGCCAACACCGGGACATGGTTGCGGTGACAGTCAAACAGACCGTTGATCAGGTGCAGGTTACCCGGACCGCAGGAACCGGCGCAGACCGCCAGTTCGCCGGTCAGTTGCGCCTCCGCGCCGGCGGCGAAAGCAGCGACCTCTTCGTGCCGGGTGGCCATCCAGTCGATGGTGCCCATGCGGTTCAGGCTATCGCTCAATCCATTGAGGGAATCGCCGGTGACGCCCCAGATACGTTTCACGCCGGCCTGTTCCAGCGTTTTGGCAATGTATGCGGCCACGGTTTGTTTCATGATCTCCATCTCCTTTTTTTGATAACGCCTTCAAGCTTAGATGAAACTGCAGCGTACGTTGCCGATTTCCCTCAATTTTTCGCTGGTTTTATTGCTGAAGTATTGGGCATACTCTGGGGTCTCACAGGGTGTAAAACAGGAAGCACATCAAATGGTTAAGGGATTGTTAAACACAGTAAACAGAACGCTGTCGCATGAAGATGCCGGTAAACTCTTGTTACGACTCGCCGTCGGCGGGTTAATGCTGTTTCACGGTTTGCACAAGCTGCTGGATGGCGTGGACGGCATCAGCGGGATGCTGGTGGCGAAGGGGTTGCCGGGGTTTATCGCCTACGGTGTGCTGGTGGGGGAAGTGGTTGCCCCCTGTTTGTTGATTGTCGGCATCCTGACGCGCCCAGCGGCGCTGGTGTTGGCTTTCACCATGGTAGTGGCGTGGCTGATGGTCGGTCTCGGCAAGACGTTTGCGCTTGATGCGGTGGGCGCGTGGGCGATTGAGAATCTGGTCTATTTCTTTGTTGGCGCGCTGGCGATTGCGCTTTTGGGCGCCGGGCGTTACTCGCTGGCCGGTCAGTCGGTCTGGCGATAGCCATGCGCCGAAAGGCGGAACAACTGCGTACGACGTAAAGCAGAAACAGAGGCCGGATAAGCATAGCGTCATCCGGCCTTTTAAGGTCAGGCCAGAACCAGATCGCCCAGCGGGTGACAGGAGCAGGCCAGCACATAGCCGTCGGCGATTTCGCCGTCGGTCAGCGTCATGGTGCTGGTGACGCTATACTCCCCGGAAACGACTCTGGTTTTGCAGCAGCCGCAGACGCCGGCGCGGCAGGCGACGGTCACCGGCACCTGATTGCTCTCCAGCGCATCGAGCAGGGTGGTGCCCACCGGCGCGTAAAATTCTCGCGCCGGCTGCAGTTTGGTGAATTTCAGCCCGCTGGTGGCGGCCTCCGCCACCGGGGTGAAGAACTTCTCCTTAAAGAAGCGGGTAACACCCAGGGCGGCAACGTCCTGTTCAACTTTCTCCATATACGGCGCTGGCCCGCAGGTCATCACGGTGCGGCTGGCGATATCCGGTACGCTCTGCAGTAGTTCCGGGGTCAGACGGCCGGCGACAAAACCGTGCGTCGCGTGGTGCTCCGCCACCAGGGTAACCGGATAGTTGCGCCACTCTTCGGCAAAGATCACATCCTCCGGCGAACGAACGCTATAGATCACCTGCACGTCGGCCTGCGGACGGTACTTCGCCAGCCAGCGGCGCATCGACATGATCGGCGTGACGCCGCAGCCAGCGGCCAGCAGCAGGAACTTATCATCCGCTTTATCCTCGCAGGTGAAATCCCCCATCGCGTCGGACAGCCAGATATAGTCGCCGCGCTTTACGTCGCGGGTGAGCCACTGTGAGCCCGCGCCATCGTCAATACGGCGAACGGTCAACGTAATATATTCGCTGACGCCCGGCGTGGACGAAATAGTGTAAGCGCGCAGGGTCTCTGCCGAATGACGCACGCTGACCAGGGCGTACTGCCCGGCACGGTACGGATAATAGTCATGGCAGAGCAATGAAACGGTCCACACATCCGGCGTTTCCTGATGGATGTGATGCACCTGCATTCGCCACGGGCATTGTGAGGTTGGCATGGTCATCAGGGACTCCTTACGCGCTCAGCAGCTGCTGCATATCTTGTTCCACGGTGGTCACGGAACGCAGACCAAACTTCTCATTGAGGATAGCCAGCAGATCCGGAGTGAAGAAGCCAGGCGCCGTCGGGCCGGTGACAATGTTTTTCACGCCGAGAGACAGCAGCGTCAGCAGGATGACGATCGCTTTCTGCTCGAACCAGGAAAGCACCAGCGACAGCGGCAGATCGTTGACGCCGCAGCCCAGTTTTTCCGCCAGCGTGACCGCCAGAATAATCGCCGAGTAGGCATCGTTGCACTGCCCGGCATCCACCAGACGCGGCAGGCCTTCGATATCGCCGAAGTCCAGCTTGTTGAAGCGGTATTTACCGCAGGCCAGGGTCAGGATCAGGCAGTCGTCCGGCACGCTGGTGGCGAAATCGGTGAAATAGTTACGTTCCCCGCGGGCGCCATCGCAGCCGCCGACGAGGAAAATGTGACGCAGTTTTTCCCGGCTGACCAGATCGATCAGTGTGTCCGCCGCGCCGAGCAGGGTCTGACGGCCAAAGCCGACGGTGATCAGATGCGGGATTTCGCTGTACGGGAAGCCAGCCATCTGCTGCGCCTGGGCGATAACCGGCGCGAAGTCTTCACCTTCCAGGTGGTTCACGCCCGGCCAGCCGACGATGCTGCGGGTCCAGATACGATCGTCGTAGGCGCCGACGGTGGGGTCGATGATGCAGTTAGAGGTCATGACGATGGGGCCCGGGAAGCGGGCGAACTCCACCTGCTGGTTCTGCCAGCCGCTGCCGTAGTTCCCAATCAGGTGTTTGAATTTACGCAGCTCCGGATAGCCGTGCGCCGGCAGCATTTCCCCGTGGGTATAGACGTTAACGCCGGTGCCTTCGGTCTGCTCCAGCAGGTTATAGAGATCTTTCAGGTCATGGCCGGAGATCAGGATGCACTTGCCCTCGGTCGCTTTAACGTTGACCTGGGTTGGGGTCGGATGACCGTATTTGCTGGTCTCACCGGCGTCCAGAATGCTCATGACTTTGAAGTTCATCTGGCCGATCTCCATTGAGCACTCCAGCAGCGCGTTCATATCGGCAGGCCAGGTACCCAGCCATGCCATGATTTTATGGTACTGGGCGTAGATGTCGTTGTCGTACTGGCCGAGAACGTGCGCGTGCTCCATATAAGCCGCAGCGCCTTTCAGGCCGTACAGGCACAGCAGGCGCAGGCCGAGAATGTTGTCGCCGATGGCCGCTTTGTCTTTGTTCGGAGTAAATTCCGCCGCCTGACGCTGCAGGTCGCCGAGATCGTCGCTAGCCAGTTGCAGAGCGGCCATCGGATTGTTAACCGTCGCGTGGGCATCAATGTTCAGGCACTGCGCTTTAAGCGCTTCACGCATGGCGATAGCCTGGCGCGCATAGCCAACGATACGCGGGGAGTCGAAGTTAACGTTAGTCAGCGTAGAGAAAAAAGCGCGCGGCGCAAAGCCATCGACGTCGTGGTCGATAATGCCATATTCGCGGGCCTTGAGCGCCCAGGCGGAGAGGCCTTGCAGTGACGCAATCAGCAGATCCTGTAGATCGGAGGTTTCCGCTGTTTTACCGCACATCCCCTGCGCGTATGAGCAGCCGTTGCCGGCCGGGGTACGAATGGTTTGTTCACATTGCACACAAAACATGGTCACACCTTTAAAGTTATATTTGATATACATGTTTAAGGTTATGCCCGAGCGCGTGAGGAGAAAAGGTATTTCTGATACAACTTAAAGGGAGATTGATTTAGCGCAAAATTGGCGGCAGGAAGTCTGCCGCCAGCGCCTGCTCAGGCGGCAAAAAAGGCGATCAGGATCGGGACCAGCAGGCTCAGCAGAAAACCGTGCACGATGGCGGCAGGGACGATCTCCACGCCGCCGGAACGCTGCAGCACCGGTAAGGTGAAGTCCATGGAGGTGGCGCCGCACAGCCCCAGCGCCGTGGAGCGGCTACGGCGAATCAGGCCCGGAATTAACATGATGGCCAGCAGCTCGCGGCACAGGTCGTTAAAGAACGCCGCGCTGCCGATCACCGGGCCAAAGGATTCGGTCAGTAAAATACCGGAGAGTGAATACCAGCCGAAGCCGCTGGCCATCGCCAGACCGGTCTTTAGCGGCAAATCCAGAATAAAGGCGTTGAGGATGCCGCCGAGTAATGAACTGGCCGTGACCACCACGGCGACGATCATTCCCCGCCGGTTAAGGACTATTTGTCGCAGACTCATTCCATTATTGCGTAATTGAATACCGACGAGGAACAGGAGAAAGATCAGCGTATATTCGCTGGCTTCGGTGGCGTGTTGTAAAAAAGACAGGCCGGTCAGGCCAAGCAAGAAACCGAGCACCACCACACCGCACAGCTGGAGTGATTCCAGGGCCATGGCCAGGCGCGAGGGTAATTTCTCCTGACGATGCAGACTGCGCCAGGGCATTTTTCTTTCCAGCCACAGCAGAGCGGTAATATTACACAGTAAAATGATGACCACGCTCACCGCGGCGTAATGCAATATCGCCAGCAGATTGCTGGCCAGATTGTCGAGAAACGCCAGGCTGATACCCATAAAAAAGAGGATCACATAGACAATCCAGCTCAGCATCCGGTTAATCAGTTTTAACGCGGAGGAGTGACGAAGAGGCAGTAAATAGCCGACGACCAGCGGCAACAGAATGATGAACAGTCCCGAGAACATGAACGATGCAACCCTTGCATGATGAGAATAGCGCTCATGACACTATCCAAATAGCCGGGCAGAGTAAAGCTGTCGCCAGAAAGAAAAAGCCCGGGGACCCGGGCTTTAGAAAAGATTAATCGCGTTTTTCCAGCAGAGTGCGGTACAGCACGCCGCCGAGGATCCCGCCGACGATCGGCATGACCCAGAACAGCCACAGCTGCTGCAGCGCCCAACCGCCCTGGAAAATCGCCACCGCGGTGCTGCGCGCCGGGTTGACCGAGGTGTTGGTGACCGGAATGCTGATCAAATGGATGAGGGTCAGCGCCAGGCCGATAGCGATCGGCGCGAAGCCCGCAGGCGCGTGTTTGTCGGTAGCGCCATGGATAACCAGCAGGAAGCCGCAGGTCAGTACGATTTCAATAACGATAGCCGACAGCATAGAGAAGCCGCCCGGGGAGTGTTCGCCATAGCCGTTGGAGGCAAAACCGCTGGCGGCGGCATCAAAGCCGGCTTTACCGCTGGCCACCACGTACAGCACCGCGGCGGCAATAATTCCGCCGACCACCTGGGCGATAATATAGCCAATGACCTCTTTCGCCGGGAAACGACCGCCGGCCCACAGGCCTAAGGTCACCGCCGGGTTGAAATGACCGCCGGAAATATGGCCAACCGCATACGCCATGGTTAATACGGTTAAACCAAATGCCAGCGCCACGCCGGCAAAACCGATACCCAGCTCGGGAAATGCTGCGGCAAGGACGGCGCTACCGCAGCCGCCAAATACAAGCCAGAAGGTGCCGAAGCATTCGGCTGCTAATTTTCTGAACATAACCACCTCAATTTAAATGTTTACGCGCACGAGCGGACCGTGCCGTTCTTTATTTATCGTGATAAGGGACGACGATAAAAATAAAGCGGCGTTATTCTAGAGATAATCGCCATCCCAGAGCCAGTTAAATATATTGATATTATTTGATTTAGGGCAAGGTGAAGGGATTGCTTTTGCCAGTTTAACTATTCCTATATCCATCCAAGATTATCAATAGTGTAGAACATAACGTCTGAAATAAAACTATTTTGTTCGATGAATAATCAACAGCGGTTAATAGGCGGTAAGTGTGTAATTTTATGAATATATTTAACCTCCTGAATAGGATGCGCGAGGTGACTAAGCGGAGTGTCATCTTGCCGCCGCCCTCGCTATACTGTTGATTACTGAAGGAGAGTGGTGGTGTAGCGGAGGGGATATGCTTCTTGAGCGCGTAGAAATCGTCGGTTTTCGCGGTATCAATCGTCTGTCGTTGATGCTCGAGCAAAATAACGTCCTGATCGGGGAGAACGCGTGGGGGAAGTCCAGTCTGCTTGATGCGCTGACCCTGCTTTTGTCGCCAGAGTTCGATCTTTATCACTTTGTTCGCGATGACTTTTGGTTCCCCGCGGGCGACATCCAGGGGCGCGAGCACCATTTGCATATTATTCTGACCTTCCGCGAAACGGAGCCGGGACGCCATCGGGTGCGGCGTTTCCGTCCGCTTCAGCGCTGTTGGGTGCCCTGTGATGACGGGTATCACCGGGTGTTCTACCGCCTGGAAGGCGAACTCGCCGATGATGACAGCGTGATGACCCTGCGCAGTTTTATCGATGGCGAAGGCGAAGCGCTGGCGCTGGAGGATATCGATGAGCTGGCCAGACACCTGGTGCGTTTGATGCCGGTGCTGCGTCTGCGCGACGCGCGCTTTATGCGGCGCATTCATAACGGAACGGTACCGCACTCGCCGCAGATAGAGATCACCGCCCGCCAGCTGGATTTTCTGTCCCGCGAACTGGTCAGCCACCCGCAAAATTTATCCGACGGTCAGATCCGCGAGGGGTTGTCGGCCATGGTGCAGCTGCTGGAGCATTATTTTGCCGAGCAAAGCAGCGCCCAGACGCGACATCGCCTGATGCGGCGGCGTTCCCATGATGAACAGCGTAGCTGGCGTTATCTGGATATTATCAACCGGATGATCGACAAGCCCGGCGGGCGCAGCCATCGGGTGATCCTGCTGGGGCTGTTCGCCACCCTGCTGCAGGCGAAAGGGACGGTGCGCCTCGATCGCGACGCGCGGCCGCTGCTGTTGATTGAAGATCCCGAGACCCGCCTGCATCCGATCATGCTCTCCGTCGCCTGGCATCTGCTGAATTTGCTGCCGTTGCAGCGGGTGACCACCACCAACTCCGGAGAGCTGCTGTCCCTGACGCCGGTGGAGCAGGTGTGTCGGCTGGTGCGTGAATCGGCGCGGGTGTCGGCATGGCGGCTGGGGCCCGGCGGAATGAATGCCGAAGAGAGTCGGCGCATTGCCTTTCATATCCGCTTCAATCGCGCCTCATCGCTCTTCGCCCGCTGTTGGCTGCTGGTGGAGGGGGAGACGGAAACCTGGGTTATCAACGAACTGGCCCGCCAGTGCGGCCATCATTTTGATGCTGAAGGGGTGAAAGTCATTGAATTCGCCCAGTCGGGCCTGAAGCCGTTGATCAAATTCGCCCGCCGGATGGGGATCCAGTGGCACGTGCTGGTGGACGGCGATGAGGCAGGGAAAAAATATGCTGCGACCGTACGCGGCCTGCTGAATAACGATCGCGAGCTGGAGCGCGACCATCTGACCACTCTGCCGGCGCTGGATATGGAACACTTTATGTATCGTCAGGGATTTGATGACGTTTACCACCGGGTGGCGCAGATCCCGGATAATGTGCCCATGAATATGCGGCGGGTGATCACCAAGGCCATTCATCGTTCATCCAAGCCGGACCTGGCGATTGAGGTGGCAATGGAAGCCGGCCGCCGTGGGGTGGACGCAGTGCCGACGCTGCTGAAAAAAATGTTCTCGCGGGTACTGTGGCTGGCCCGCGGTCGCGCCGATTAATCTCTTCGCCGTCGGGGGGCTCGGCGGCGCAAAGCTCTCCGGCAGCTAAACAAAACGTCATTGGCGCGAAAAATGGATGTTCTGTTGCCAACGGGTTTCGATAGAATCACCGCCTGGATCGGCAGGGAAACAGCAGGAATCGGAATATGAAATTGAAGGGAAAACGCAGGACCGTCTGGTGGCTGTTGGCGATCGTGGTGCTGGGTCTGGCTGTCTGGGGATGGCGGATCCTCAACGCGCCGCTGCCGCACTACCAGACACTGGTGGTGCGCAAAGGCGATCTCCAGCAGAGCGTGCTGGCTACCGGCAAGCTGGATGCCCTGCGAAAAGTTGACGTCGGCGCCCAGGTCAGCGGACAGCTGAAGACGCTGCACGTGAATATCGGCGATAAGGTCAAAAAGGACCAACTGCTGGGGGTTATCGATCCTGAGCAGGCGCAAAACCAGATCAAAGAGGTGGAAGCGACGTTGATGGAACTGCGCGCCCAGCTCAATCAGGCGCGCGCGGAGAGTAAGCTGGCGCAGGTGACCCTGGCCCGTCAGCAGCAGCTGGCGCAGCGCCAGCTGGTCTCGCGACAGGACCTCGATACCGCGGCCACCGACCTGGCGGTGAAACAGGCGCAAATCGGCACCATTGAAGCGCAAATTAAGCGCAACCAGGCGACGCTCGACACCGCGAAGACCAACCTCGACTACACGCGGATCCTGGCGCCGATGGCTGGCGAAGTGACGCAAATTACCACCCTGCAGGGACAGACGGTGATCGCTGCCCAGCAGGCGCCGAACATTCTGACCCTGGCGGACCTCAGCACCATGCTGGTTAAAGCGCAGGTCTCCGAAGCGGATGTCATCCATCTCAGACCGGGTCAAAAGGCGTGGTTTACCGTGCTGGGCGACCCGTTAACCCGCTATGAAGGCAAGCTGAAGGACATTCTGCCGACGCCGGAAAAAGTCAACGACGCCATCTTCTATTATGCCCGCTTCGAGGTCCCGAACCCGCAGGGGATCCTGCGCCTCGACATGACCGCGCAGGTGCATATTCAACTGGCCGAGGTGAAGAACGTGATCACCATCCCGCTGAGCGCCCTGGGCGATGCGGTCGGTGATAACCGCTACCACGTCCGGCTGTTGCGTACCGGCGAGGTCAAAGAGCGTGAGATTGTCATTGGCGCGCGCAATGATACCGACGTCGCGGTGGTGCAGGGACTTGAAGAGGGGGATGAGGTGATCGTCGGCGAGAGCGCGAGCGGGGCGGCAAAATGACGGCCCTGCTCGAGCTGCGTGATATTCGTCGCAGCTATCCTTCCGGCGACGGCAGCGTTGAGGTCCTCAAGGGGATCACCCTCAGTATCCATGCCGGGGAGATGGTGGCGATCGTGGGCGCCTCCGGCTCGGGTAAATCAACACTGATGAACATCCTTGGCTGCCTTGATAAACCCACCAGCGGCACCTATCGGGTGGCGGGAACCGATATTGCGCAGCTGGATGGCGATGCGCTGGCCCGTCTGCGGCGGGAACACTTTGGTTTTATCTTTCAACGCTATCACCTGCTGTCGCATCTGACCGCCGCGCAGAACGTCGAAGTGCCGGCGGTGTATGCCGGCAGTGAACGGCGGGCGCGCCTGGCGCGCGCTCATGAGCTGCTGGTGCGCCTGGGGCTTGGCGATCGCGCCGACTATCAGCCGTCGCAGCTGTCCGGCGGCCAACAGCAGCGGGTCAGTATCGCCCGCGCCCTGATGAACGGTGGGGAAGTGATCCTCGCCGATGAGCCGACCGGCGCGCTGGACAGCCATTCCGGCGAAGAGGTGATGGCGATCCTGCACCAGCTGAAAGCGCAGGGGCACACGGTCATCATTGTCACTCACGATCCGCAGGTCGCCGCTCAGGCGGAGCGGATCGTCGAGATCCGCGATGGCGAAATCGTCCGCAACCCCTCCGCCAGCCGCCAGGGCGGTGGGCTGCGCGCCCGTCAGCAGGAGGAGCCCTCGGCGTGGCGTCAGTTCACCAGCGGCTTTCGCGAGGCGCTGGTCATGGCCTGGCGGGCGATGGCGGCGAATAAAATGCGCACCCTGCTGACCATGCTCGGCATTATTATTGGGATTGCCTCGGTGGTGTCGATCGTCGTGGTGGGCGATGCCGCCAAACAGATGGTGCTGGCAGATATTCGCGCGATAGGCACCAATACCATTGACGTCTACCCTGGCAAGGATTTTGGCGATGACGACCCGCGTTATCAACAGGCGCTGAAGTATGACGACTTGCTGGCGATCCAGAAACAGCCGTGGGTGCGTTCCGCTACGCCGGCGGTGTCAAAAAGCCTGCGTCTGCGCGCCAACAATATTGACGTAGCCGCCAGCGCGGAAGGGGTGGGGCCGCAATACTTTAATGTTTACGGCATGACCTTTAGCGAGGGCAATACCTTTAATGAGCTGCAGCTCAACAGCCGGGCGCAGGTGGTGGTGCTCGACAGCAATACCCGTCGCCAGCTGTTTCCCAACAAAGCGAAAGTGGTGGGCGAGGTGATTCTGGTGGGCAATATGCCGGCCACGGTGATTGGCGTTGCGGATGAAAAGCAGTCGATGTTCGGCAGCAGTAAAATTCTCCGCGTCTGGTTGCCCTACACCACCATGGCGGGAAGGGTGATGGGCCAGTCGTGGCTGAACTCGATCACCGTCCGCGTTCATGAAGGCTATGACAGCGACACCGCTGAAAAGCAGCTGCTGCGTTTGCTGGAGCTGCGGCATGGTAAAAAAGATGTATTCACCTGGAATATGGACAGCATCTTGAAAACCGCCGAAAGGACCACACATACCTTACAGCTGTTCCTCACATTGGTGGCGGTGATCGCCCTGGTGGTCGGCGGGATTGGCGTGATGAATATTATGCTGGTGTCGGTGACCGAACGGACGCGTGAGATAGGCATCCGCATGGCGGTTGGCGCCCGGGCCAGCGATGTGCTGCAGCAGTTTCTCATCGAAGCGGTGCTGGTTTGCCTGGTCGGCGGCGCGCTGGGGGTGACATTGTCGCTGATGATTGCGTTTATTCTGCAGCTGTTTCTCCCCGGCTGGGAGATCGGTTTTTCGCCGCTGGCGCTGGTGACAGCGTTTCTCTGTTCGACGTTAACCGGGGTGCTGTTTGGGTGGCTGCCGGCGCGCAATGCGGCGCGGCTCGATCCGGTGGATGCCCTGGCGCGGGAGTAGTCGGGATGAGAAATAAAAATGCCAGTCAGAAGGACTGGCATTTTATTAGCAGGATGTACACAATGAAGCAAAAGAGTTATGCAGCCGTTTCCGCTTCCACAGGGACGATCACGCTGGCGTGGTTGCCTTTTGGCCCCTGGTGAACATCAAACCGAACGGCTTGTCCGGCTTTTAGCGTTCTGTAACCATCCATCTGGATGGTGGAGTAATGGGCGAAAATGTCTTCGCCGCCGCCCTCAGGGCAGATAAAACCGAACCCTTTGGCATTGTTGAACCACTTAACAGTACCCATTTCCATACTTCGACATCCTTCGTAAATCTTTATTAGTAAGATGGAATGAACCGGTGGTGGAGTGACGAGTTGTTCAATTGCTCGCCAACTCTCGCCACTACAATTTAGAGAAATACGAAAACGCGTCAAGCGATTGAGGAGGGGGAGCGGCGAAAAATGCGTCAAAATTTGAAGCAGTTAACGCTATTGCCGGGGAATGTGACAGCCGTCGCGGATAGAAGCGATAGATGATAGTTATCTATGATCTGTTGTAGATTTGTGATGAGCATAACCTCTGGTCATCGACAGGCCTCCGCCTGTTGGCAACAGCAACCGATGATGAACACTGACGATGAGTAAGAGAGATTGGCTGGACTTCGAGCACCTGGTTGACGACGAAGTTCGTGATGCGATTAAACCGCCATCTATGTATAAAGTGATATTGGTCAATGATGACTACACTCCAATGGAGTTTGTTATTGACGTGTTACAAAAATTCTTTTCTTATGATGTTGAACGTGCAACGCAACTGATGCTCACGGTTCACTATGAAGGTAAGGCGATTTGTGGCGTGTTTACCGCGGAAGTGGCGGAGACCAAAGTCGCTATGGTGAATCAGTACGCGAGGGAGAACGAGCATCCATTGCTGTGTACGCTGGAAAAAGCCTGAATACAGGCATGAAAATTGGGGGAGGTGCCTATGCTCAATCAAGAACTGGAACTCAGTTTAAATATGGCTTTCGCCAGAGCGCGCGAGCACCGTCATGAGTTTATGACCGTCGAGCACTTGCTGCTGGCTCTGCTAAGCAACCCCTCGGCCCGTGAGGCCCTGGAAGCGTGTTCAGTGGACCTGGTGGCATTGCGTCAGGAACTTGAAGCCTTCATCGAACAAACCACACCCGTCCTGCCAGCCACGGAAGAAGAGCGCGACACCCAGCCGACGCTGAGCTTCCAGCGTGTGCTGCAGCGCGCCGTCTTCCACGTGCAATCTTCTGGCCGCAGCGAAGTGACCGGCGCCAACGTGCTGGTGGCGATTTTCAGCGAGCAGGAGTCGCAGGCCGCCTACCTGCTGCGTAAACATGAAGTGAGCCGACTCGATGTGGTGAACTTCATTTCTCATGGTACACGCAAAGACGAGCCGAGCCAGTCTTCCGATAACAGCGGAAGCCAGCCTGGCAATGAAGAGCAAGCCGGCGGGGAGGAACGTATGGAAAACTTCACCACCAACCTCAATCAGCTTGCTCGCGTCGGCGGCATTGATCCCCTGATCGGCCGTGAAAAAGAGCTGGAGCGCGCCATTCAGGTTCTGTGCCGTCGGCGTAAAAATAACCCGCTGCTGGTGGGGGAATCCGGCGTCGGTAAAACCGCCATCGCCGAAGGCCTTGCCTGGCGTATTGTGCAGGGCGATGTGCCGGAAGTCATGGCTGACTGCACCATCTACTCGCTCGATATTGGTTCTCTGCTGGCCGGGACGAAATACCGTGGCGATTTTGAAAAACGCTTTAAAGCGTTGCTCAAACAGCTGGAGCAGGATACCAACAGCATCCTGTTCATTGATGAGATCCACACCATCATCGGTGCGGGGGCGGCGTCTGGCGGTCAGGTCGATGCGGCTAACCTGATCAAACCGCTGCTTTCCAGCGGCAAGATCCGGGTGATTGGCTCCACCACTTACCAGGAGTTCAGCAACATCTTTGAGAAAGATCGTGCGCTGGCCCGCCGTTTCCAGAAAATTGATATTACCGAACCGTCGGTGGAAGAGACCGTCCAGATTATCAACGGCCTGAAGCCGAAGTACGAAGCGCACCACGATGTGCGTTATACCGCCAAGGCGGTGCGTGCCGCGGTTGAGCTGGCGGTGAAATACATTAACGATCGTCATCTGCCGGATAAGGCGATTGACGTGATTGACGAGGCAGGGGCGAGGGCGCGCTTAATGCCGGTCAGCAAGCGTAAGAAAACGGTTAATGTGGCGGATATCGAGTCAGTGGTGGCGCGCATTGCGCGGATCCCTGAGAAGAGCGTCTCCCGCAGCGATCGCGATACGCTGAAAAACCTTGGCGATCGACTGAAAATGCTGGTCTTTGGTCAGGATAAGGCCATCGAGGCGCTGACGGAAGCCATCAAAATGGCGCGCGCCGGGCTGGGCCATGAGCACAAGCCGGTGGGTTCATTCCTGTTCGCCGGGCCGACCGGGGTGGGGAAAACCGAAGTGACCGTGCAGCTGGCGAAGGCGCTGGGTATCGAGCTGCTGCGTTTTGATATGTCCGAATATATGGAACGTCATACCGTCAGCCGTTTAATCGGGGCGCCTCCGGGCTACGTCGGCTTCGATCAGGGCGGGCTGCTGACCGATGCGGTGATTAAACATCCGCACGCGGTGCTGCTGCTTGATGAGATCGAAAAAGCGCATCCGGACGTGTTCAACCTGCTGCTGCAGGTGATGGATAACGGAACGCTGACCGATAATAACGGACGTAAAGCGGACTTCCGCAACGTGGTGCTGGTGATGACCACCAACGCCGGGGTGCGGGAAACCGAGCGTAAATCGATTGGCCTTATCCAGCAGGACAACAGTCCGGATGCAATGGATGAGATCAAGAAGATCTTTACGCCGGAGTTCCGTAACCGTCTCGACAACATTATCTGGTTCGATCACCTCTCCACCACGGTGATCCATCAGGTTGTCGACAAGTTTATCGTCGAGCTGCAGGTTCAGCTGGATCAGAAAGGCGTCTCTCTGGAAGTCAGCCAGGAAGCGCGCGACTGGCTGGCGGAAAAAGGCTACGACCGGGCGATGGGGGCACGTCCGATGGGACGCGTCATTCAGGACAACCTGAAAAAACCGCTGGCGAACGAGCTGCTGTTTGGCTCGCTGGTCGACGGGGGGCAGGTGACGGTCTCTCTGGACAGCGTGAAAAATACGCTGACTTACGACTTCCAGAGCGCGCCGAAGCACAAACCGGAAGCCGCCCACTAAGGCGATATCTTGCATGTAAAAACCGGCCACTGGCCGGTTTTTTTTTGCTGGCTGGCGGCAGAAATGAAAAGACCGGGAATTATCCCGGCCTTCAGCATCTGACGCCTTAGTGGCGAAAACAATCAGCGACTACGGAAGACAATGCGGCCTTTGCTCAGGTCGTACGGGGTCAGCTCAACAGTCACTTTGTCGCCCGTCAGAATGCGGATGTAGTTTTTACGCATTTTACCGGAGATATGCGCGGTTACCACGTGACCGTTTTCCAGTTCTACGCGGAACATAGTGTTAGGCAACGTTTCAAGTACGGTGCCCTGCATTTCAATATTGTCTTCTTTGGCCATCTAGTCCTCTGGGGTATCACTACCGTAGTTTTGAACCGGCAAGATAATGCCGAAGTTCATCATGTAAGTAAAGTTTTACGTGTCTACCCTGAATCATTCACCTTACCGCAAGGCGCGCAGTCAGCACGCCGGCAATGGAAATATGACGGGTATGAATCGCCGAAGTAGTTTTGGCGCATTGCCCGGGACACACACGGCCATGCCGCGTGACAGGCGCAAACGTAAAGGGGAGTGACAGAACGATGGGCGTTATCTGACTCTTATTATTCCCAAACGGCGGCGGGGCAACAGGCAGAAGCTACTCTACCGCGCAATTATACCATCCTGACGCAAAATGTGCTGAAAACATTTTATTATCCGCCCGGAAATAGCACCCGTGGTACCCAAAATCGCTCGGGTAGACGGTAGCCGCGTAATACCGAGAGATAGTCCAGATAATCGCGGCGGGGAATATCCACTGCGCCTAATGACGCGGTGTGGTTGTTCAGCACCTGACAGTCAATTAATTTACCGCCGCTCTGCGCAAAGTCCTGGCAAAATACCAGCAGCGCGGTTTTAGAGGCATTTTCCGCCCGGCTGAACATCGACTCGCCGCAAAACAATGCCCCCTGCGCCACGCCGTACATTCCCCCCACCAGGGTATTCTCCTGCCAGACTTCAATGGAGTGGGCATGGCCCAGCTCATGCAGCTGGTGATAGGCGCGAACGATGCTGCTGGTTATCCAGGTGCCTTCGTCACGATCGCTGGCGCAGCCCTCAATCACCTCGCCAAAGGCATGATTGAGCGTGACGCGGTAGGGGGAGCGCTGATGAAAGCGCTTCATGCTGCGGCTGAGATGGAACTGTTCCGGCCAAAGCACTGCCCGGGGATCGGGCGACCACCAGAGGATCGGGTCGCCGGGGGAAAACCAGGGAAAAATACCACGCTGATAGGCCATCAGCAGACGCGCGGGGCTTAGATCGCCGCCGAGCGCCAGCAGGCCGTTAGGTTCACGCAGGGCGCCTTCCGGAGAAGGGAAGGCGATAGAATGCCGGGAGAGCTGAACCAGACGCATTTTAACCTCAATACGCATCAGCAAAAATTAGATAATAGCCTACAGACGCTGTTTAAACTGGAAGTACCGGCCCTGTTTAGCGAGCAGCTCCGCGTGACTACCTTGCTCAATTATCTGGCCGTTGTCCATGACTATTATCTGATTAAAACGCGCCAGGCCTCGCAGGCGGTGGGTGACCATCAGCACGGTTTTCTCGCGCATGACTTCCGCCAGCAGATGCAGGATCTGGCTTTCGGTGGCGGCATCCAGACCTTCTGTCGGTTCATCCAGCAGCATCAGCGGCGCATCGTGGAGCAGCGCGCGGGCGATGGCCAGCCGGCGCAGTTCGCCGCCGGAAAGCTGGCGTCCGCCTTCGCCCAGCCAGCCGTTGAGTCCGCCATCTTCCAGCAGTTTTTCCAGGCCTACCTTCTCAAGGGTGGCGCAGAGCAGTGTATCATCAGCCTCAGGCGCCGCCAGCCGCAGGTTGTCGCGCAGGGTGGCGCTGAACAGATGCACGCGCTGCGGCACCACGCTCATTGACTGCCGCAGGGTGGCTTCGCTCAGCCCGGACAGCGGCTGGTCGTTGAGCAATATCTCTCCCTGCGCCGGATCCCATGCGCGGGTGAGCAACTGCAACAGCGTCGACTTTCCGCAGCCGGTTCGGCCAAGAATAGCGATATGTTCCCCGGCGGCAATCTGCAGGGAGATGTTCTCCAGGGCGGGGGAGGGCTGCTGCGGGTAGCGGAAGGTGACCTGCCTGAAGGTTAAGGCCACCTGCGCAGGCCTGCTGGCCTCGCCCTCAACGAAGGAGACTTCCGGCTGCTGGTCAGTGATCTGCGAGATCCGCAGCGCGGAGGCGATCACCTGACCTAAATGCTGGAAAGCGCCGGTGACGGGCGCCAGGGCTTCGAAAGCCGCCAGGGCGCAGAAGACGAACAGGGCGATCAGCGCCCCGGGCTGACTGTTGCCGCCGACGCCGTCTGAGGCCAGCCAGAGCATGGCCACCACGGCGATTCCGCCAATTAACAGCATTAGCGCCTGTGAAAGCGCGGTCAGCTCGGCCTGGCGACGCTGCGCGTCCTGCCAGCTGAGCTCGGTTTTTTCCATTTGCGCGCGATAGCGGTCGCTGGCGTTAAACACCATCAGCTCCGCCTGGCCCTGCAGCCAGGCGGTAAGCTGTTGCCGATACTGACCGCGCAGCTGGGTCATACTCTCTCCGGCCGGTTTACCGGCGCGATAGAACAGCGGCGGCATAACCAGCAGGGTCACCAGCATGATGCCGCCGAGCGTCAGCGCGAGGGTAACATCGAGCAGGCTTAATCCGCAGGTCACCACCACAATCACCACCAGCGCGCCGACCAGCGGCGAAATGACCCGCAGGTAGAGATGATCCAGGGTGTCGACGTCGGCGACTACGCGGTTGAGCAGTTCCCCCTGGCGAAAGCGCGCCAGCCCCGCCGGAGAGAGGGGGAGCAGTTTGCTGAAGGTGAAGACGCGCAGGTGCTGCAGCACGCGGAAGGTGGCATCGTGGCTGACCAGACGCTCGAAATAGCGTCCGGCGGTACGGATAATCGCTGCGCCGCGGACGCCCGCGGCGGGCAGCATATAGTTAAAACTGTAGATCCCGGCGACGCCCACCACCGCAGAGGCGGAGAGAAACCAGCCGGAGAGCGTCAGCAGGCCGATACTGGCCAGCAGGGTCACAATAGCCAGTACGATGCCGAGCAGCAGCATCCATTTGTGGCGTTTATACAGTGCCAGATAGGGTAAGAGCGCGCGCATTTAAATCTCCTCCTGACGATGGGCCAACAGCGCCGAGAAGACCCCGCCGGCGCGGGCCAGCGTGGCGTAGTCGCCTTGTTCGATAATCTGTCCGTTCTGCATCACCCAGACGGCATCCCAGTCCGCCAGTCCCTCAAGCTGATGGGTAACCAGCAGCGTGGTTTGCTGGGTGGAGGCGTGGGTCAACGCCTGCATGACCCGTTGTTCGCTATGGGCGTCGAGGCTGGCGGCGGGTTCATCCAGCAGCAGCAGGCGGCACGGCACCAACAGCGCGCGGGCGACCGCGATACGCTGCGCCTGGCCGACCGACAGACGGCCCGCCTGATCGCCCACGGCGGTATGGATCCCATCCGGCAGCAGAGCGATAAACTCGCTCACCCAGGCCTTGTCCAGCGCCAGCCGAAGCTGGGCATCGCTGGCTTCCGGCCACGCCAGCAGCACATTTTCCCGCAGCGTGGCGGCAGGAAGCTGGGGATTCTGCCCCACCCAGCTTAACAGGCGACGCCAGCGATCGGCGTCCAGCTCGCGCAGCTCCACGCCGTTGACCTTCAGCGAACCTTCATAGGGCAAAAAGCCGAGCAGGGTGTTCAGCAGGGAACTTTTCCCTGAGCCGCTCTGTCCCACCAGCACCACCCGCGCGCCTGCAGGCAGTGAAAAATTCAGCGGCCCGGCGAGGACTTTCCCGTCGGGGGATTTAATCAGCAGATCGCGCGCTTCCACGCCAATCAGATCGTTATCATTTAAGGTTTTTTCGCCACGCTCCACCTGGGTCAGCGGGGTTTCCATAAACGTTTTCAGACTGTCCGCAGCGCCGACGGCCTGGGCTTTGGCATGGTAGAAGGTGCCCAAGTCGCGTAATGGCTGGAAAAACTCCGGGGCGAGGATCAGCGTCAGGAAGCCCGCCATCAGCGTGACGCCCGCGCCATAGTGGCCGAAGTTAAGCTCGCCCAGGTATGAGAAGCCGAAATAAACCGCTACCAGCGCAATGGAGAGCGAGGTGAAAAACTCCAGTACTCCGGAGGAGAGGAACGCCAGGCGCAGGACTTCCATGGTGCGTTGGCGAAAGTCCTGCGAGGCGTCGCGAATATTATCCGTTTCGGCCTGACCACGGTGAAAAATACGCAAGGTTTCCATGCCGCGCAGACGGTCGAGGAAGTGGCCGCTGAGGCGGGCCAGCGCCTGGAAGTTACGCCGGTTGGCATCGGCGGCGCCCATCCCAACCAGGGCCATGAACAGGGGGATCAGCGGCGCGGTGCCGAGGAGGATCAGCGCGGCGGCCCAGTTGATCGGGAAAATAGTGATAACGATCAGCAGCGGCACGCAGGCCGCCAGCGTCATCTGCGGCAGGTAGCGGGCATAATAGTCATGCATATCGTCGATCTGCTCGAGGATAAGCGTCGCCCAGCTGCCGGCCGGTTTACCCTGGATCCACGCCGGGCCCGCCTGCTGGAGACGGTCGAGCACCTGGCGGCGAATTTCATAGCGAATATGCTGTCCGGCCTGAAAGCCGACCCGTTCACGCAGCCAGACCACCCAGGCGCGCAGCACAAAGGTCAGCACCAGCAGGGTCAGCGGCAGCAGCAGGGCGGTCGCAGGAATATTCTCCATCACCATCCGGTGCAGGATCCGCGCCAGGAACCAGGCCTGCGCCACGATCAGCAGACCGCTCGCCACGCCGAGGAGGCGGGAAATCATCAACCAGCGACGGGAGATAATGCTTTGCTGTTTTAACCAGCGGGTTAACTCTTGTTGACGGGTTTTATTCATTGCGCGCTTAGCAGGTGTCGTTATGGGAATATTGGGCACGGCAATGTTACATCGCGGCAAAAATAAAGGCGACTTTTCGTCGCCTTCTTTACCTTTGTTACTGACTTGTAAAGATTATTTGCACGCGTCAGCCAGACCGTCGAGGTAACGTTCAGCGTCCAGCGCCGCCATGCAGCCGGTGCCGGCGGAGGTGATAGCCTGACGATAAATATGGTCCATGACATCGCCGGCGGCAAACACGCCCGGGATGCTGGTCTGGGTCGCGTTGCCGTGGATACCGGACTGCACTTTGATGTAGCCGTTCTCCAGCTCCAGCTGACCTTCAAAGATGGCGGTGTTCGGGCTGTGGCCGATGGCGACAAACAGACCGGCTACTTCCAGGGACTCGACGTTGTCGCTGTTTTTGGTATCGCGCAGACGCAGGCCGCTGACGCCCATCTGGTCGCCGGTCACCTCTTCGAGGGTGCGATCGGTATGCAGCACGATGTTGCCGCTTGCCACTTTGTCCATCAGGCGTTTGATGAGGATTTTTTCCGCACGGAAGGAATCGCGACGGTGGATCAGATGTACCTCAGAGGCGATGTTCGACAGATACAGGGCCTCTTCAACCGCGGTGTTGCCGCCGCCGATCACCGCCACTTTCTGGTTGCGATAGAAGAATCCGTCACAGGTGGCGCACGCGGAAACGCCGCGGCCCTTGAAGGCTTCTTCGGAAGGCAGACCCAGGTAACGGGCTGAAGCGCCGGTGGCGATAATCAGCGCGTCACAGGTGTATTCGCCGCTGTCGCCGGTCAGACGGAACGGCCGGTTTTGCAGGTCGACGCGGCTGATATGGTCGAAAATAATCTCGGTTTCAAATTTCGCGGCATGCTCGTGCATGCGCTCCATCAGCAGCGGACCGGTCAAATCGTTCGGATCGCCTGGCCAGTTTTCCACTTCCGTCGTGGTGGTCAGCTGACCGCCTTTTTCCATCCCGGTGATCAGCACCGGCTGCAGGTTGGCGCGCGCGGCATAGACCGCCGCGGTGTATCCCGCAGGTCCAGAACCAAGAATAAGCAGTTTACTGTGTTTGGCTGTGCCCATGAGATCCCCATAATAATTGGCATACATTGGGCTGAGATTGTAGGGAATTTGTTGTCGTAAAAAAAGAGCGCAGCGATTTTGTTAACGATGTGTGCAATAGAAGCGGCCGATGAATTGGCGATTTTCCCGGCAAGGAATATAACTATTTCTACTGTTGGCGGGACAATTATAAGACGAAAAAATGAGAATCAACCAGGGTGGATGATGAATATCTGGCATCTTGTACTAAAAATCGATGTTTTGCTTTGACAATCCCCTGTGCTTTTGCGAAAACATTCAAGGAAGAAGAAAAGCAGTATTTGGCGTGCGGCGAATTTTCATGCACGCAAATGCCATTTTTATCCGGGTTAACGAAATCTACGCATGGTGTGGACAGACGCCATGCGTGATATCGGTGACTGCCGTCAGGCAACGGGCTTCTCACGTACCCCTGGGTTACCTAATGTCGTACGGGTAATAACAGGATGGGCTCTGGCAGTGAAGGCACAGAGCCGGAACAGGAGTAGGGAAGGAATACAGAGAGACAATAATAATGGTAGATAGCAAGAAGCGCCCTGGCAAAGATCTCGACCGCATTGATCGTAACATCCTGAATGAATTGCAAAAAGATGGGCGAATTTCTAACGTCGAGCTTTCTAAACGGGTGGGACTTTCTCCGACGCCTTGCCTTGAGCGTGTGCGTCGTCTTGAAAGACAGGGTTTTATTCAGGGCTATACGGCGCTGCTCAACCCGCATTATCTGGATGCATCACTTCTGGTATTTGTTGAGATTACTCTGAATCGTGGCGCACCGGATGTGTTTGAGCAATTTAACGCCGCAGTGCAAAAACTTGAAGAAATTCAAGAGTGTCATCTGGTTTCCGGTGATTTCGACTATCTGTTGAAAACCCGCGTACCGGATATGTCAGCGTATCGTAAATTACTGGGCGAGACCTTGCTGCGCCTGCCGGGCGTTAACGACACCCGTACCTATGTGGTAATGGAAGAAGTCAAGCAAAGTAATCGTCTGGTTATTAAGACGCGCTAACACGGAACAGGTGCAAACTCGACGTAGTTTGATTACACTCCTGTTAATCCATACAGCAACAGTGCCGGGGAGACCCGGCGCTGTTGTCCGTTTTAGCAGCAGGCAGGAAACAGCCTGATACCTGGAGAGCCTTTCTTGAGCCAGGAATACACCGAAGACAAAGAAGTCAAACTTACCAAACTCAGCAGCGGGCGCCGACTCCTTGAGGCGATGCTCATCCTTTGCTCCCTCTTCGCCATCTGGCTGATGGCGGCATTACTGAGCTTTAACCCCTCGGACCCAAGCTGGTCGCAAACGGCATGGCATGAGCCTATTCATAATTTAGGCGGCGCCCCCGGCGCGTGGCTTGCCGATACCCTGTTTTTCATTTTTGGCGTCATGGCCTATACCATCCCGGTGATCATCATCGGCGGATGCTGGTTTGCCTGGCGGCATCAGGAAAACGACGAATACATTGATTATTTCGCCGTTTCTCTGCGTCTCATCGGTGCGTTAGCCCTGATCCTGACCTCCTGCGGTCTGGCGGCGATTAACGCCGATGATATCTGGTACTTCGCCTCTGGCGGGGTGATTGGCAGCCTGCTGAGCACCACCCTGCAACCGCTGCTGCACAGCAGCGGCGGCACCATCGCTCTGTTGTGCATCTGGGCGGCCGGCCTGACGCTGTTTACCGGCTGGTCGTGGGTCAGCATTGCGGAAAAACTGGGCGGCGGCATCCTGTCCGTACTCACCTTTGCCAGCAACCGCACCCGTCGGGATGATACCTGGGTCGATGAAGGCGAATACGAAGACGACGATGAAGAGTACGACGACGAAGAGGCGGCAACCCCCCAGGAGTCGCGTCGGGCCCGCATCTTGCGCAGCGCGCTGGCGCGGCGTAAACGTCTGGCCGAGAAGTTTACCAACCCTATGGGGCGTAAAACCGACGCGGCGCTTTTCTCCGGCAAACGGATGGACGACGGGGAAGAGGCCGTGCAGTACAGCGCCAGCGGTGCGCCTGTCGCCGCCGACGATGTACTGTTTTCCGGCGCCAGCGCCGCGCGTCCCGCAGAGAATGATGTGCTATTTTCCGGCGCCAGCGCCGCGCGCCCGGGCGATTTCGACCCTTACGATCCGTTGCTGAACGGCCACAGTATCGCTGAGCCGGTGGGCGCAGCGGCGGCGGCCACTGCCGCGCCGCAGGCGTGGGGCGAGTCGACGGCGGGCCATCAGGGCGCTGCGCCGGCTTATCAGCCAGAAGCCAGCTATCCGCCGCAGCAGGCCTACCAGCCTGAACCCGCCCCGTTCCAGCAGGCTGCTTATCAGCCGCCAGCGGGGCAACCCGCGCCGCAGGCGTATCAGCCAGAGCCGGCGCAGTATCAACAGCCGGTTTACGATCCGCATGCCGGACAACAGCCTGCGCCGCAGGGGTATCAACCCGAGCATGCGCCGCACCAGCAGCCGGTTTACGATCCATATGCCGGACAACAGCCTGCGCCGCAGGGGTATCAACCAGAGCCTGCACAGTATCAGCAGCCGGTTTACGATCCATATGCCGGGCAACAGCCTGCGCCGCAGGGATATCAACCCGAGCCTGCACAGTATCAGCAGCCGGTTTACGATCCATATGCCGGACAACAGCCTGCGCCGCAGGGGCATCAATCCGAGCCTGCACAGTATCAGCAGCCGGTTTACGATCCGCATGCCGGTCAGCCCGCGCCGCAGGGGTATCAACCCGAGCCTGCACAGTATCAGCAGCCGGTTTACGATCCGTATGCCGGCCAGACCGCGCCGCAGGGGTATCAACCCGAGACTGCGCCTTATCAGCAGCCGAGTTACGATCCGCATGCCGGCCAGCCCGCGCCGCAGGCGTATCAGCCTGAGCCCGCGCCGGTACCTGCCGCGCAGCCAGAGCCTGAGGCCGTGCAGGAAGAAGTGAAACGTCCGCCGCTCTATTACTTCGAGGAAGTGGAAGAGAAGCGGGCGCGCGAACGCGAGCTGCTGGCTTCCTGGTATCAGCCTATTCCGGAGCCGGAAAGCCCGATCGCCACCAAACCGCTGACGCCGCCAGCCGCCCCGGCCAAACCGCCCGTGGAGTCAACCGTGGTTTCTGCGGTGGCGGCCGGGGTGCATCAGGCAACGGCTGCCAGCGGCGGCTCAGCGGCCGCGACGACGGCGACCGCCGCGTCCGCAGCGACGGCGCCATTGTTCAGCCCGGCCTCCAGCGGACCGCGGGTACAGGTGAAAGAGGGCATTGGTCCAAAACTACCGCGGCCTAATCGTGTTCGCGTCCCGACGCGTCGGGAACTGGCCTCCTACGGCATCAAGCTACCGTCGCAGCGTGAAGCAGAACAGCGCGCGCGGCAGGCAGAGCGAGACCCCCATTATGATGATGGGCTGATCTCTGATGAGGAAGCGGATGCTATGGAGCAGGATGAACTGGCTCGCCAGTTCGCCGCCACTCAACAGCAGCGCTATGGCCATCGCTGGGAAGACGATAACGCGACTGATGACGATGATGCCGACGCCGCGGCGGAAGCGGAGCTGGCGCGCCAGTTTGCCGCCACCCAGCAGCAGCGCTACGCCTCCGAGCAGCCGCCGGGCGCCAATCCGTTCTCGCCGGCGGATTACGAATTCTCGCCGATGAAAACTCTGGTCAATGAGGGGCCGAGCGAGCCGCTGTTTACGCCGACACCTGAAGTACAGCCGCAGCAGCCAGCCCAGCACTATCAACAACCGGCCGCCGCTCCGCAGCAGGGTTATCAACCTGCGCAGCACCAGCCGGTACATCATCAGCCAGTGCCGCCGCAGCCTTACCAGACTGCGCCGCAGTCCGTGCCGCAGCACCAACCGGTTACCCCGCAGGGGCATCAGCCTGCCGCGCCTGCGCCGCAGGAGAGCCTGATCCACCCGCTGCTGATGCGCAATGGCGATAGTCGACCGCTGCAAAAGCCGACGACGCCGCTGCCGTCGCTGGATCTGCTTACGCCGCCGCCCAGTGAAGTCGAGCCGGTGGATACCTTTGCTCTCGAGCAGATGGCACGACTGGTGGAAGCGCGACTCGCCGATTTCCGCATTAAAGCGGATGTGGTGAACTACTCGCCGGGGCCGGTGATCACCCGCTTCGAACTGAATCTGGCGCCTGGCGTCAAAGCGGCGCGAATCTCTAACCTGTCACGGGATCTGGCGCGTTCGCTGTCCACGGTCGCCGTGCGCGTGGTGGAGGTGATCCCGGGTAAACCGTATGTCGGGCTTGAGCTGCCGAATAAAAAGCGCCAGACCGTCTACCTGCGTGAAGTGCTCGACAACAGCAAGTTCCGTGATAACCCGTCGCCGCTGACCGTGGTGCTGGGTAAAGACATCGCCGGCGATCCGGTGGTGGCCGATCTGGCGAAAATGCCGCACCTGCTGGTGGCCGGTACCACCGGTTCCGGTAAGTCGGTCGGCGTCAACGCCATGATCCTCAGCATGCTCTACAAGGCGCAGCCGGAAGATGTGCGTTTCATCATGATCGACCCGAAAATGCTGGAGCTGTCGGTCTACGAAGGTATTCCGCACCTGCTGACGGAAGTGGTTACCGACATGAAAGACGCCGCCAATGCGCTGCGCTGGAGCGTCAACGAGATGGAGCGTCGCTACAAGCTGATGTCGGCGCTGGGCGTGCGTAACCTGGCGGGCTATAACGAGAAGATTGCAGAAGCGGCGCGCATGGGGCGTCCGATCCCGGATCCGTACTGGAAGCCAGGCGACAGTATGGACGCCGTGCACCCGGTACTGGAAAAGCTGCCGTACATTGTGGTGCTGGTGGACGAATTCGCCGACCTGATGATGACCGTCGGTAAGAAGGTGGAAGAGCTGATCGCTCGCCTGGCGCAGAAAGCGCGTGCGGCGGGGATCCACCTGGTGCTGGCGACGCAGCGTCCGTCGGTGGATGTCATTACCGGTCTGATTAAGGCCAACATTCCGACGCGCATCGCTTTTACCGTGTCGAGCAAAATTGACTCGCGTACCATTCTGGATCAGGGCGGTGCGGAATCGCTGCTCGGGATGGGGGACATGCTCTACTCCGGGCCGAACTCCACCACGCCGGTGCGCGTCCATGGGGCGTTTGTTCGCGACCAGGAAGTCCACGCCGTGGTTCAGGACTGGAAAGCCCGCGGTCGTCCGCAGTATGTAGACGGCATTACCTCCGACAGCGAAAGCGAAGGCGGCGGCGGTGGCTTCGACGGTGGTGAAGAGCTGGATCCGCTGTTCGATCAGGCGGTCAGCTTTGTGACCGAGAAGCGTAAAGCGTCGATTTCCGGGGTGCAGCGCCAGTTCCGCATCGGCTATAACCGTGCCGCGCGTATTATCGAACAGATGGAAGCGCAGGGCATTGTCAGCGAGCAGGGCCATAACGGTAACCGCGAAGTACTGGCGCCGCCGCCCTTTGAATGAGTGCAAAGTTGGGTAAATAAGCGCAAAATCAGCCAATTCTTCTGTCCCGCCGCCGTCAGCGGTCCTACATTAGGGGCAGAAGAGGCTCCCGCGTCGGGAGTGACGCACATTAAGGAAGAACAATGAAAAAACTCGCAATCACCTGTGCATTACTGTCTGGTATGGTCGTCAGCCAGGTCTGGGCAGATGCGGCCAGTGACTTAAAAAGCCGTCTTGATAAAGTGAGCAGCTTCCATGCCAGCTTCACGCAAAAAGTCACCGACGGCAGCGGCAACGCCGTGCAGGACGGACAGGGCGACCTGTGGGTAAAACGCCCGAATCTGTTTAACTGGCATATGACCCAGCCGGATGAGAGCGTCCTCGTTTCGGATGGTAAAACCCTGTGGTTCTATAACCCGTTCGTCGAGCAGGCCACGGCGACCTGGCTGAAAGACGCCACCAGCAACACGCCGTTTATGCTGATTGCCCGCAACCAGTCCAGCGACTGGCAGCAGTACAATATCAAACAAAACGGCGATGATTTTGTGCTGACGCCGAAAAGCGGCAGCGGCAACCTGAAACAGTTCACGATCAACGTCGGTCGGGACGGCACCATCCATCAGTTCAGCGCCGTCGAGCAGGATGATCAGCGCAGCAGCTATCAGCTGAAAACGCAGCAGAACGGCGCCGTCGACGCATCTAAGTTCACCTTTACGCCGCCGAAAGGGGTGACGGTGGACGATCAACGTAAGTAGAGGCGAAAGTGAGCAATCTGTCGCTCGATTTTTCCGACAACGCGTTTCAACCTCTGGCCGCTCGCATGCGGCCAGAAAATTTAGCGCAGTATATTGGCCAGCAGCACCTGCTGGCGCCGGGCAAACCCCTGCCGCGGGCGATCGAAGCCGGGCACCTGCATTCGATGATCCTCTGGGGGCCGCCGGGCACCGGCAAGACTACCCTGGCGGAAGTGATCGCCCGCTATGCCAGCGCCGATGTCGAACGGATCTCGGCGGTGACCTCCGGGGTGAAAGAGATCCGCGAGGCCATTGAGCGCGCGCGGCAGAATCGCAACGCCGGCCGACGAACGATTCTGTTTGTTGACGAAGTGCATCGCTTCAATAAAAGCCAGCAGGATGCCTTTCTGCCGCATATTGAAGATGGCACCATCACCTTTATTGGCGCGACCACCGAAAATCCCTCCTTTGAGCTTAACTCGGCGCTGCTCTCCCGCGCCCGCGTCTACTTACTGAAATCGCTCACCACCGACGATATCGAGCAGGTGCTTGACCAGGCGATGCACGATAAAACCCGCGGTTACGGCGGCCAGGATATCGTTTTGCCGGATGAGACCCGCAGGGCCATCGCCGAACTGGTGAACGGCGATGCGCGGCGGGCGCTGAATACCCTGGAAATGATGGCCGATATGGCCGAGAGCGATGATGCGGGCAAGCGGGTGCTGAAGGCGGAACTGCTGACCGAGATCGCCGGCGAGCGCAGCGCGCGCTTTGATAATAAAGGCGACCGTTTCTACGATTTGATTTCCGCCCTGCATAAGTCAGTGCGCGGGAGCGCGCCGGACGCGGCGCTCTACTGGTACGCGCGGATCATCACCGCCGGGGGCGATCCGCTGTACGTTGCCCGCCGTTGTCTGGCGATTGCCTCGGAAGACGTCGGCAACGCCGACCCGCGGGCGATGCAGGTGGCCATTTCGGCGTGGGACTGCTTTACCCGCGTCGGGCCGGCGGAAGGCGAACGGGCGATTGCCCAGGCCATTGTCTATCTGGCCTGCGCGCCGAAGAGCAATGCGGTCTACACCGCCTTTAAAGCGGCGCTGGCCGACGCGCGAGACCGTCCGGACTATGACGTTCCGGTGCATCTGCGCAATGCCCCGACGAAGCTGATGAAAGAGATGGGCTACGGGCAGGAGTATCGTTACGCTCATGACGAACCTAACGCCTACGCCGCCGGTGAGCAGTACTTCCCGCAGGAAATGGCGCAAACGCGCTATTATCGCCCGACAAACCGGGGGCTTGAGGGCAAAATTGGCGAAAAGCTCGCCTGGCTCGCTGAACAGGATCAAAATAGCCCGATAAAACGCTACCGCTAATTGAGGCGTTGCGGTAAGGTTATTACACTATTTCCGTGGTCGTAGTCTGCGGCCACTATTCTTTTTTTAATTCGATAAGCACAGGATAAGCATGCTCGATCCCAATCTGCTGCGTACCGAGCCAGACGCAGTCGCAGAAAAACTGGCACGCCGGGGCTTTAAGCTGGATGTAGATAAACTTCGCGCGCTTGAAGAGCGTCGTAAAGTTCTGCAGGTGCAAACGGAAAACCTGCAGGCGGAGCGCAACTCCCGATCGAAATCCATTGGCCAGGCGAAAGCGCGCGGGGAAGACATCGAGCCATTACGCCTGGAAGTGAACATACTCGGCGAACAGCTGGATGCCGCAAAATCCGAGCTGGAAGCGCTGCTGGCGGAAATCCGCGATATCGCGCTGGCGATCCCGAATATTCCTCACGATGACGTGCCGGTTGGCCGTGACGAAAACGACAACGTTGAAGTCAGCCGCTGGGGCACGCCGCGCCAGTTCGATTTCGACGTGCGCGATCACGTGACGCTGGGTGAAATGCACGGGGGGCTGGATTTTGCCGCCGCCGTTAAGCTCACCGGTTCGCGCTTCGTGGTGATGAAAGGCCAGCTGGCCCGTCTGCACCGCGCCCTGGCGCAGTTCATGCTGGATCTGCACACTGAACAGCATGGCTATAGCGAAAACTATGTCCCGTACCTGGTTAACCAGGACACCCTGTATGGCACCGGTCAGCTGCCGAAATTCGCCGGCGACCTGTTCCATACCCGTCCGCTGGAAGAAGAGGCTGACAGCAGCAACTACGCGCTGATCCCGACGGCGGAAGTGCCGCTGACCAACCTGGTGCGTGATGAAATTATCGATGAAGACGATCTGCCGATAAAAATGACCGCCCATACGCCGTGCTTCCGTTCCGAAGCAGGTTCTTATGGTCGCGACACCCGCGGTCTGATCCGTATGCACCAGTTCGATAAAGTTGAAATGGTGCAGATTGTCCGTCCGGAAGACTCGATGGCGGCGCTGGAAGAGATGACCGGCCACGCCGAGAAAGTGCTGCAGCTGCTGGGCCTGCCTTACCGTAAGGTCGCGCTGTGCACCGGCGATATGGGCTTCAGCGCCTGCAAAACCTATGACCTCGAAGTGTGGGTCCCGGCGCAGAACACCTACCGTGAGATCTCTTCCTGCTCCAACGTCTGGGATTTCCAGGCGCGTCGTATGCAGGCTCGCTGCCGCAGTAAGTCCGACAAGAAGACCCGTCTCGTTCATACCCTGAATGGTTCTGGCCTGGCGGTCGGTCGTACCCTGGTGGCGCTGATGGAAAACTATCAGCAGGCTGATGGCCGTATCGAGATCCCGGAAATCCTGCGCCCGTATATGCGCGGCCTCGAATATATCGGTTAATTTTTACCTTCTCCCTTAAAAGCGCCTGCGGGCGCTTTTTTTACATCCTTATTGATACCGGGCAATAATCCCATCCGCGAATGCAGTGATACTCCCTTTGGATTAAACCAGCATAAAAAACCAATAATATTTCAAAGCCTTATATATATGACTATATAGCGCTTGTCAGTTTATTGTGAGCAACCAAAGCGAGTATCCATGAAAATTAAAGCCCCCGATGCTTTACTGGCTGCTGAGGTAAGCCGCCGTGGTCTGATGAAAACCACGGCAATAGGCGGCCTGGCGCTGGCCAGCAACGCACTAACGTTACCCTTTTCCCGTATGGCCCACGCCGCCGACACGCCTGCCCCGGCCAGTGAGAAGGTGGTCTGGAGCGCCTGCACCGTCAACTGCGGTAGCCGCTGCCCGCTGCGCATGCACGTGGTGGATGGCGCGATTCAATACGTCGAAACCGATAATACCGGTGACGATAACTATGACGGCCTGCATCAGGTGCGCGCCTGCCTGCGCGGGCGGTCTATGCGCCGCCGGGTTTATAACCCCGATCGGCTGAAATATCCGATGAAGCGCGTAGGCAAACGCGGTGAGGGTAAATTCGAGCAAATCAGCTGGGAAGAGGCGTTCGATATCATCGCCAGCACGACGCAGCGCCTGATTAAAGACTACGGCAACGAGTCCATCTATCTGAACTACGGCACCGGCACGCTGGGAGGCACGCTGACCCGCTCCTGGCCGCCGGGGAAAACCCTGATTGCCCGTCTGATGAACTGCTGCGGTGGGTATCTCAATCATTACGGCGACTATTCATCCGCGCAGATTGCCGCAGGGTTGAATTACACCTACGGCGGCTGGGCGGATGGCAACAGCCCGTCGGATATTGAAAACAGCCAGTTAGTGGTGCTGTTCGGCAACAACCCAGGCGAAACGCGGATGAGCGGCGGCGGGGTGACCTACTATCTTGAGCAGGCGCGCCAGAAATCCAATGCCCGGATGATCATTATCGATCCGCGCTATACCGACACCGGCGCCGGACGCGAAGATGAATGGATCCCGATTCGCCCCGGTACCGATGCGGCGCTGGTATCGGGTCTGGCGTGGGTGATGATCACCGAGAATCTGGTCGATCAGCCGTTCCTCGATAAATACTGTGTGGGATACGACGAGAAAACTCTGCCTGCCGATGCCCCGGCCAATGGCCACTATAAAGCCTGGATACTTGGCCAGGGCGCCGACGGTATCGCCAAAACGCCGGAGTGGGCCTCGACCATAACCGGTATTCCGCGCGAACGCATTGTTAAACTGGCGCGCGAAATTGCCAGCGCCAAACCGGCCTATATCAGCCAGGGCTGGGGGCCGCAGCGTCACGCCAACGGCGAAATCGCCACCCGGGCTATCGCGATGCTCGCCATTCTGACCGGTAACGTCGGGATCAACGGCGGTAACAGCGGCGCGCGCGAGGGCTCCTACAGCCTGCCGTTTGAGCGCATGCCGACGCTGGAGAATCCGGTTCAGACCAGCATATCGATGTTTATGTGGACCGATGCGATTGAGCGCGGCCCGGAAATGACTGCCCTGCGCGATGGGGTGCGTGGCAAAGATAAGCTCGATGTGCCGATCAAAATGATCTGGAACTATGCGGGCAACTGCCTGATCAACCAGCACTCAGAGATTAACCGCACCCACGAGATCCTGCAGGACGACAAGAAGTGCGAGATGATTGTGGTCATCGACTGCCATATGACCTCGTCAGCGAAATACGCCGATATTCTGCTGCCGGACTGCACCGCCTCTGAGCAGATGGATTTCGCGCTGGATGCCTCCTGCGGCAACATGTCCTACGTCATCTTTGCCGACCAGGCCATCAAGCCGCGTTTCGAATGCAAAACTATCTATGAGATGACCAGCGAGCTGGCGAAGCGCCTCGGCGTCGAGGAAAAATTTACCGAAGGCCGTACCCAGGAAGGCTGGATGCGCTATCTGTATGAGCAGTCGCGTACAGCGATTCCCGACCTGCCGGATTTCGACACCTTCCGTCAGCAGGGCATCTATAAGCAGCGCGATCCGCAAGGGCACCATGTGGCTTATAAAGCCTTCCGCGAGGATCCGCAGGCTAATCCGCTGACCACGCCTTCGGGCAAGATTGAAATCTATTCGCAGGCGCTGGCGAAAATCGCCGCCACCTGGGAGCTGCCGGAAGGCGATGTCATCGATCCGCTGCCGATCTACACCCCGGGCTTCGAAAACTACAACGATCCGCTGACGGCGAAATACCCGCTACAGCTGACCGGCTTCCACTATAAATCGCGCGTCCATTCAACCTACGGCAACGTCGATGTACTGAAGGCTGCCTGTCGGCAGGAGATGTGGATTAACCCGATCGATGCCCGCCAGCGCGGTATTGCCAACGGCGATCGCATTCGCATCTTCAACGACCGTGGGGAAGTGCATATCGAAGCGAAGGTGACCCCGCGCATGATGCCGGGCGTGGTCGCGCTGGGGGAAGGGGCCTGGTATAACCCGGACGCCTCGCGCGTGGATCAGGCGGGCAGCATTAACGTGCTGACCACCCAGCGCCCCTCGCCGCTGGCGAAGGGGAACCCGTCGCATACCAACCTCGTCCAGGTTGAGAAGCTGTAAGGAGTAACCGATGACAACTCAGTATGGATTTTTTATTGATTCCGCCCGTTGCACCGGTTGCAAGACCTGCGAACTGGCCTGTAAGGACTACAAAAATCTGACCCCGGAGGTCAGCTTCCGCCGCATTTATGAATATGCCGGCGGCGACTGGCAGGAGGATAACGGCGTCTGGAATCAGAACGTGTTCGCCTATTACCTCTCCATCGCCTGTAACCACTGCGAAGATCCGGCCTGCACCAAGGTCTGTCCGAGCGGAGCGATGCACAAGCGCGAAGACGGTTTTGTGGTGGTCAACGAAGAGGTGTGCATTGGCTGCCGTTACTGCCATATGGCCTGTCCTTACGGCGCGCCGCAATATAACGCCGACAAAGGCCATATGACCAAGTGTGACGGCTGCCACGAGCGCGTCGCCGACGGGAAAAAGCCGATCTGCGTCGAGTCCTGTCCGCTGCGGGCGCTGGATTTCGGGCCGATTGCCGAACTGCGCGCTAAGCACGGCCAGCTGGCGGCGGTGGCGCCGTTGCCTTCGGCGCACTTTACCCGGCCGAGCATCGTGATCAAACCTAACACCAATGCCCGGCCGTGTGGCGATACCACCGGTTACCTGGCAAACCCGAAGGAGGTGTAAGATGGGAAACGGATGGCATGAATGGCCGCTGATGATCTTTACGGTCTTCGGCCAGTGCGTCGCGGGCGGCTTCATCGTCCTGGCGCTGGCGCTCATGACGGGCAAGCTCTCCCGTGAGCAGGAGCAGCGCGTGGTGGGTAGCATGTTCGGCCTGTGGGTATTGATGGGGATCGGGTTTATCGCCTCGACAATGCACCTCGGTTCGCCGCTGCGGGCCTTTAACTCGCTCAATCGCGTAGGGGCCTCATCGCTGAGTAATGAGATAGCCAGCGGGGCGATCTTCTTCGCCGTCGGCGGGATTGGCTGGCTGCTGGCCGTGTGTAAAAAGTTGCCTGCCGGACTGCGTAGCCTGTGGCTGGTAGCAACCATGGCGCTTGGGGTGATCTTCGTCTGGATGATGGTGCGGGTCTATAACACCATCGACACGGTGCCGACCTGGTATACCGTCTGGACGCCGCTGAGCTTCTTCCTGACGCTATTTATCGGCGGTCCGCTGCTGGGCTACCTGCTGCTGCGCGTCGCAGGCGTCGACGGTTGGGCGCTGCGCCTGCTGCCGGTGGTCACTTTACTGGCGCTGCTGGTGAGTATCGTGGTGGTCCTGATGCAGGGGAGTGAACTCGCCACTATCCGCAGCTCAATTCAGCAGGCCTCCGCCCTGGTGCCGGATTATGGGCTGCTTATGGCCTGGCGCGTGGTGCTGCTGGCGCTGGCCCTGGCCTGCTGGTGCGTGCCGCAGATCCGCGGCCGCAAGCCGGCGGTCTCGCTGCTCGGCCTGGCGTTTGTTCTGGTGCTGGCGGGAGAGATGATTGGCCGCGGCGTATTCTATGGTCTGCATATGACCGTCGGGATGGCTATCGCCAGTTAATCAGCGTCATCATGCCGGCGCAGGCGTGCCGGCATGATGAAAACGTGCTGTCGATAGATGAAATTTTTCGACTGAAATTAACAGCAAGATTTATTAATAAATTAAGAAAAACAACAGCGTATTATCTGTTGCCTCATCTTTATCCCTTCTGTGGATAAAAAACTTCTATCGTGCCCGGCAAAACCGCGTCAGGCCTGATTTCAGGTGGATTGACAATGTTTTTAGCGGTGGCATGATGCGCTCGCGATCTGAACATTCCTCACGGTTTTTACCCATGACCATCTACACCCGGCCAGTGCAAATGCTGCTCTGTGGCCTGCTTTTACTGACCCTGGCGATAGCGGTGCTGAATACGCTCGTCCCGCTCTGGCTCGCTCATGAAAATATGCCAACCTGGCAGGTCGGCATGGTGGGGTCATCCTATTTTACCGGCAACCTGGCCGGTACGTTGCTTGCCGGCTGGGTGATCAAGCGCCTGGGGTTTAACCGCAGCTATTATCTCGCGTCGTTAATATTCGCCGTCGGCTGCGTAGGGCTGGGGATCACCGTGGGCTTCTGGACGTGGCTGAGCTGGCGTTTTATCGCCGGCGTAGGCTGCGCGATGATTTGGGTGGTGGTGGAAAGCGCGCTGGTCTGCAGCGGCACTTCACGCAGCCGCGGTCGTCTGCTGGCGGCGTACATGATGGTCTATTACGTCGGTACCGTACTGGGCCAGCTGATGGTCAGTAAACTCCCCACCGATTTAATGAGCGTCCTGCCGTGGGTGACGGGTCTGGCGCTGGCGGCGATCCTGCCGCTGCTGTTTACCCGCATCATGGGGCAGGCCGAAGAGCCGCATGAAACGGTACGTATCTGGCCGATGCTGAAGCTGCGCCAGGCGCGCCACGGGGTCAATGGCTGCATTATCTCAGGGATTGTCCTCGGCTCGCTGTATGGTCTGATGCCGCTGTGGCTGAACCATCAGGGCGTCAGCGACGCCGGCATTGGCTTCTGGATGGCGGTGATGGTTAGCGCCGGGATCCTCGGCCAGTGGCCGGTAGGGCGCCTGGCAGACCGCTACGGTCGCCTGCTGGTGCTGCGGGTGCAGGTTTTTGTGGTGATTCTGGGATGTATGGCGATGCTCAGCCAGGCGGCGATGGCGCCGGCGCTGTTTGTGTTGGGCGCTTCGGGCTTTACCCTCTATCCGGTGGCGATGGCCTGGGCCTGTGAAAAAGTGGAGCACCATCAGCTGGTGGCAATGAACCAGGCGCTGTTGATGAGCTATACCATCGGCAGCCTGCTGGGCCCGACGCTGACGGCGATGCTGATGCAGAACTTCTCGGATAACCTGCTGTTTATTATGATCGCCAGCGTGTCGTTTATCTATCTGCTGACCCTGCTGCGCAAAGCCGGGCATCATCCAACGCCGGTGGCGCACGCCTGACGCTGTAGCGCGCAGCGCATGCTGCGCGTCATCCGTTTTAATAGCCTGTGCTTACTGCAGTAGAGCCGTCTTGCATAAGAATGCAACGGCTGGACGGTAACAGCTTACCACGCCGTTGCAGGCCGGCATAAGCGCATCACCGGCCCGGTGGGATTAGTACATCACTTTGTGCCCATATTGCTCAAGGATGCCTTTGACTCGCTCCATGGTCTCTTTCTTCGGCGGATGGACGCCGTCCAGCTTGTACTCTTCGCCCATCGCTACCCATTTGTGTTTGCCCAGCTCATGGTAGGGCAGCAGCTCGATTTTTTCGACATTGCCCATATCGCGGGTAAATTCGCCCAGGCGGTGCGCGGAATCATCATCGTCTGACCAGCCCGGAACCACCACGTAGCGGATCCAGACATTGATATTCTTCTTCGCCAGATACTGGGCGAATTCCAGCGTACGATGGTTAGAGACGCCGACCAGGTTCTGGTGAATCTCATCGTTCATCTGCTTGAGATCCAGCATCACCAGGTCTGTTACCTCCAGCAGTTCGTCGATAACGGGATCGTAGCGACGAACAAAGCCATTGGTATCGAGACAGGTATGAATACCTTCCTTCTTACAGGCGCGGAACCAGTCGCGAACAAACTCCGCCTGCAGGATCGCTTCGCCGCCCGATGCGGTGACGCCGCCGCCGGAAGCATTCATAAAGTGACGATAGGTCACTACCTCTTTCATTAACTCTTCAACGGTGATTTCTTTGCCGCCGTGGGTATCCCAGGTATCACGGTTGTGGCAGTACAGGCAGCGCATCAGGCAGCCCTGGAAAAAGGTAATAAAGCGGATGCCCGGGCCATCAACGGTGCCACAGGATTCAAAGGAGTGAATGCGACCAATAACTGACATTGCGGTGTTTTCTCCAGATGTGGCCCATCCGGGGCCGTGTTGGTGCACAGCTCAGCGGCTGTGTCGAGTCTGTTTTGACAGATACCCAAAGTATAGATAACTGGCAAAGCAGGCTAGGGCGGGGATTGCTTGTTAAAAAGGCCCCACTGATGTGGGGCCTTTATTGTACGCTTTTTCAGTCAGACAGGGAATTACATGGTCTGAGTGAAGGTACGGGTAATAACGTCCTGCTGCTGTTCTTTGGTCAGGGAGTTAAAACGTACAGCGTAGCCAGATACGCGGATGGTCAGCTGCGGATATTTTTCCGGGTTTTCCATCGCGTCGAGCAGCATTTCGCGGTTCATCACGTTCACGTTCAGGTGCTGACCACCTTCGATGGACGCTTCGTGGTGGAAGTAACCATCCATCAGACCCGCCAGGTTGGTCTTACGAACTTCGTCATCTTTACCCAGCGCGTTCGGTACGATAGAGAAGGTGTAAGAGATACCATCTTTCGCGTAAGCAAACGGCAGTTTCGCTACGGAGGTCAGAGAGGCAACAGCACCTTTCTGGTCACGGCCGTGCATCGGGTTAGCACCTGGTCCGAACGGCGCGCCAGCGCGACGACCGTCTGGGGTGTTACCGGTTTTCTTACCATATACCACGTTAGAGGTGATGGTCAGAACAGACTGAGTCGGGATCGCGTTGCGGTAGGTGTGCAGTTTCTGAATTTTCTTCATGAAACGTTCAACCAGGTCAACGGCCATGTCATCGACGCGAGCATCGTTGTTACCAAACTGCGGGTATTCGCCTTCGATTTCGAAGTCGACAGCCAGACCGTCTTCGTCACGAATCGGTTTAACTTTCGCATATTTGATTGCAGACAGGGAGTCAGCAGCAACGGACAGACCCGCGATACCACACGCCATGGTGCGGATAACGTCACGGTCGTGCAGCGCCATCAGAGAGGCTTCGTAGCTGTACTTGTCGTGCATGTAGTGGATGATGTTCAGCGCAGTGACGTACTGTTTAGCCAGCCAGTCCATGAAGTGATCCATGCGTTCCATCACTTCGTCGAAGTTCAGAACGTCGCCTTTGATCGGTTCAGATTTCGGACCCACCTGCATTTTCAGTTTTTCATCCACGCCGCCGTTGATAGCGTACAGCATGGTTTTTGCGAGGTTGGCGCGAGCACCGAAGAACTGCATTTGCTTACCAACAACCATCGGGCTTACGCAGCATGCGATAGCGTAGTCGTCGTTGTTGAAGTCCGGACGCATCAGGTCATCGTTCTCATACTGCAGAGAAGAGGTATCGATGGACACTTTAGCAGCGAATTTCTTGAAGCTCAGCGGCAGTTTTTCAGACCACAGGATAGTGATGTTCGGCTCCGGAGACGGCCCCATGGTGTACAGGGTGTTCAGGAAGCGGAAGCTGTTTTTGGTCACCAGAGTACGGCCGTCAACGCCCATACCGCCGATGGATTCTGTTGCCCAAATCGGGTCACCGGAGAACAGTTCATCGTATTCCGGGGTACGCAGGAAGCGAACCATACGCAGTTTCATGACCAGGTGGTCAACCATTTCCTGCGCGTCTTGCTCGGTGATTTTACCCGCCTGCAGGTCACGTTCGATGTAGATATCCAGGAAGCTGGAGGTACGACCGAAGGACATTGCCGCGCCGTTCTGAGATTTAACGGCAGCCAGGTAGCCGAAGTAGGTCCACTGGATAGCTTCCTGAGCGGTGGTCGCCGGACCGGAGATGTCGTAGCCATATTTAGCCGCCATCTCTTTGATCTGGCCCAGCGCGCGGTGCTGTTCAGCGATTTCTTCACGCAGACGGATGGTCGCTTCCAGATCTTCGCCGCTTTCCAGTTTCGCTTGCAGAGAGTTGAACTGGGCGAATTTGTCTTTCATCAGGAAGTCGATACCGTACAGCGCAACGCGACGGTAGTCACCGATGATACGACCACGGCCGTAAGCATCCGGCAGACCGGTCAGCACGCCGGATTTACGGCAGCGCAGGATGTCCGGAGTATAGACGTCGAAAACGCCCTGGTTGTGAGTTTTACGGTACTCAGTGAAGATTTTTTTCAGCATCGGGTCCAGCTCGCGATTGTACGCTTTGCAGGAACCTTCAACCATTTTAATACCACCGAACGGGATGATCGCACGTTTCAGCGGCGCTTCGGTCTGCAGACCAACGATTTTTTCCAGACCTTTCTCGATATAGCCTGCGTCGTGAGAGGTGATGGTGGAGGCCAGGGCAGTGTCAAAATCAACAGGCGCGTGAGTGCGGTTTTCCTGTTTTACACCTTCCATTACGCTGTCCCACAGCTTGGTGGTCGCTTCAGTCGCGCCAGCCAGGAAGGATTCGTCGCCTTCATATGGGGTGTAGTTTTTCTGAATAAAGTCACGGACGTTGACTTCATTCTGCCAGTCACCTTTCGCAAAACCTTCCCAGGCTGTGGCTAACTTTTCATTAAGCTCGGACATGTAACACCTACCTTCTTAAGTGGATTTTTTATTTACTGCCTGAAACAACCCTTAGTGATGGTCGTTGCCACGCAGGTAAATGACCCAGTATGTCAACCCGACCAGCAGACCCCCGCCGATAATGTTCCCGATAGTTACCGGAATCAGGTTATCAGTGATGAAGTTCATAACGGTCAAGTGAGAGAAACTTTCCGGAGTCGAACCGATTGCGGTCCAGAATTCCGGGCTTGCAAAGTTGCGGATTACGATACCCATCGGGATCATAAACATGTTGGCGATGCTGTGCTCAAAGCCGCTGGCAACGAACATCGCTACCGGCAGGACCATGATCATCGCTTTATCCATCAGGCTACGACCGGAATAGCTCATCCATACGGCGAGACAAACCATCAGGTTAGCGAGGATACCCAGGCTCACGGCCTCCACAAAAGTATGGTGCATTTTGTGGTCAGCGGTCTGCAGGACATTGAGCCCCCAACCGCCGTTGGCAGTCATATATTCGCCTGATAACCACATCAGCAGCACAAACAGCAGTGCTCCCACCAGGTTACCAAAATAGACGTTGAGCCAGTTTTTTGCCAGTTGCCCCCAGGTAATTCGACCGCTGGCTTTCGCCACCACGATCAATACCGTAGAGGTAAAGAGGTCAGCGCCGCAGATAATGCACAGAATCAGACCCAGGGAAAAACAGACCCCACCGATAAGCTTGGCAATCCCATAAGGCATCGCGGCAGTGCCGGTGGTCGCGGTGATATAGAATACGAAAGCGATGGAGATGAAAACGCCAGCGGTGATCGCCAGATAAAAGGTCTTCATCGGATGCTTCGTTGCTTTATAGACACCTGCTTCTTCGGCGACTTTCGCCATCGCGGCAGGGAGCAAAAGATCAAAAGGGTTGTCAGCTTTCACACTAACTCTCTCTTTATATAAGTTGGCGGTGAGATACTAACAAAGCATTATAGAAGGGAAATTGATATAGATCATATCTCACCGGAACTATATGCCTTTTTAGTGTGTGGTTTTTGTGTTTTTGGTGGTTAAATGATTGAATATTATGAAGAAAATAAATTTTAAAATTTATAAGTTATGTTGAATTTTTTCGTTTTCACGCCATTTTTTGAGTTAATTAATATGGAGTATTTTATTTAAAATTAACGAATGGTAAATCTTATAAGCGCATTATTTACTATTAATTAACTTTGCAACTACAAACTATAGTGGCCGCCTCGTCAGGTGAAATCAACGGAGCCGCATTGGGCTCCGTTGCTGGTCACCACGATGGCGCGCTTAGGGCTTATTTTGCCCAGAACGCCGCCTTCGCTCGCTGCAGTTTTTCATAAGCCTTCAGTAGCGACTGATGGGCCGGGAAGGCCTGCAGATCGCTGTCGACAGCCTGAAGGCCATAGAACGGCGCTTCCCCGCTCAGCGCCGCGCTGGCGGCTTCGACCGCTTCGGCGCCGTACATACGGATAAAGGCGTTCAGGTATTGCAGCGGCTGACGCTCCTCTTCCTGGCTCAGCAGCAGCAGGGTCTGCAGGCAGCGATAGTAGTTAGCGCGTTCCGCGCTGAAGACCGAAGCGTTGAACTCCATGGTCCACTCGGTCCAGATCAGCGCCTGCTCCAGATCGCCGCCGGCCAGGGCCAGCATGGCTTTCAGCTCGCCGACGCGCAGGGTATACCAGCCGTTGTCTTTGCCGGTGGCGAGGCCCAGCAGTTCGCGAACGCGGGTGAAATCATCCAGGCCTTCATCGTCCATCTGCTCGATCAGCGCCAGGTAATCTTCTTTTTCCCACTCGCTGCCCGGCAGGGACAGAATGGTGTCGCGCAGATGAGCGCCCATGCTGTTGTTCGCCAGCCACAGATCTTCCGCCGGGTAAATATCCGACATCCCCGGGACGATGATACGGCAGGCGTAAACGCCCAGGTGCTCGTAGTCGGCGATATACACTTCTTTATCTTCGGCCTTGAAGATGGCCATCAGGGTGGCGAACTCTTCTTCTGTGGTGCCGGAGAAGCTCCAGTCAACGAACGGATAGTCGGCATCCTGCTTGAACATATCCCAGGAAATCAGGCCGCTGGAGTCGATAAAGTGGGTTTCGAGGTTAGCATGCTCGGCGACTTCTTCGTCGTCGAAGGTCGGCGGCGTGAAGACGTCGAGATCTTTCAGGCTGCGGCCCTGCAGCAGTTCGGTGACCGTACGCTCCAGCGCCACGCCGAAGTCCGGATGGGCGCCGAAAGAGGCGAAGCAGGTGCCGTTTGCCGGGTTAAACAGCACGACGCAGATAACCGGATACTTGCCGCCCAGCGAGCCATCATAGGCAAAGATCGGGAAACCTTCGGCTTCCAGTTTGGCGATCGACTCCACGACGCCCGGATAGCGCGCCATGACCTCCGCCGGGATCTCCGGCAGGCTGATGCTTTCGGCGATGATGCGGTTTTTGATATGGCGCTCAAAGACTTCGGACAGGCCCTGCACGCGAGCTTCATTACGGGTGTTGCCGGCGGACATGCCGTTGGAGACATACAGGTTGCCGACGATATTCATAGGAATATAGACCGTTTCGCCGTCGGACTGGCGGGTAAAGGGCAGGCCGCACACGCCGCGCTCATCGTTACCGGATTGCAGATCTACCAGCATGCTGGCCGTCAGCTGATCGTCCGGATCGTAGAACGTGAGCAGGCGGGCATCCAGCAGACCTTCCGGGACGTCGTCGTTTTCGGTCAGCGGGAACCACTTTTCGTTCGGGTAGTGAACGAACGGGCCGTTAGCGATAGTGTCGCCTAACCAGAAGTCAGCGAAAAAATAGTTGGTGGACAGGCGCTCGAAATATTCGCCCAGCGCGGAGGCGAGGGCTGCCTTTTTGGTGGCGCCTTTACCATTGGTAAAGCACAGCGCGCATTCCTTATCGCGAATGTGAACGGACCACACGTGCGGCACCGGGTTCAGCCACGAGGCCTCTTCGATATCAAATCCGAGGTCGAGCAATTTTTGCTGGAAGCGAGCGATGGAATCTTCCAGGGCGGCATCTTTGCCGGGAATAAACGTTTGGGTCATGGCGATCACTTTTGTCGTACGGAAAGCGCGCAATGATACGGCTTTTATCTGACAGGTGCTATCTCCATCATCTGGCTATGCTTAGAGACATCTTTTAATGCTCAGGGAGATGATAATGAAAGCCTTTGACTGGCAGAGGATGGCGCTCGATAAAGTGCCGGTGGAATTTCTCGGCGAGGTGGCGTTGCGCAGCCTCTACACCTTCGTTCTGGTCTTTATTTTCCTCAAAATTACCGGACGGCGCGGCGTGCGGCAGATGTCGCTGTTTGAAGTGCTGATTATTCTGACCCTCGGCTCGGCGGCGGGGGACGTGGCGTTTTATGACGATGTTCCGCTGTTGCCGGTGCTGGTGGTCTTCGTCACGCTGGCGCTGCTTTATCGCGGCATCATGTGGCTGATGGGGCATAGTGAAAAGCTGGAGGATCTGCTGGAGGGCAAGCCTATCGTGGTGGTGGAGGAGGGGCAACTGGCATGGGAGAAACTGCATGCGGAAAATATGACCGAATTCGAATTTTTTATGGAGCTACGGGTCAACAGCGTCGAGCAGCTCGGCCAGGTGCGGCTGGCGATCCTTGAAACCAATGGCCAGATCAGCGTGTTTTATTATCCCGATGACGAGGTGAGGGCCGGGTTGTCGATTCTCCCGACGCACTGCACCACGCGCTATACCACTATTCCTCAGGAGGGGATCTACGCCTGCGTACGCTGCAGCATTGTGATGGCGATGCAGGCGGGAGAAAAGCGAATATGTTCCCGCTGCGCAAATGCAGAATGGTCGAAGGCCAGCCGGGCGAAACGACTCACCTGACAGCAAATATGTCGGTTTTATTACGTCAAGCCGATAGATTCTGTTGTGTGACGGCTGCCGCGTTTTGCCGTCGGCGAGTTTTAGCCATTGCGGACCGTGTCACTGAATGATAAAACCGATAGCCACAGGAATAACTTATGCCCGCGGCGGTTCGCGGGCAAAACAACATAGCAACGTGGTGAGGGGAAATGGCTCAGGTCTATAACTTCAGTTCGGGCCCGGCAATGCTGCCGGCGGAAGTACTCAAACTGGCTCAGCAGGAACTGTGCGACTGGCACGGTCTGGGTACGTCGGTCATGGAAATCAGTCACCGTGGTAAGGAGTTCATCCAGGTGGCAGAAGAGGCAGAACAGGACTTCCGTTCTCTGCTGAATATCCCTTCCAACTATAAAGTGTTGTTCTGTCATGGCGGCGGCCGCGGCCAGTTCGCCGGGATCCCGCTGAACATCCTCGGCGATAAAAACGTCGCTGACTATGTGGACGCTGGCTACTGGGCCGCCAGCGCGGTCAAAGAGGCGAAGAAATACTGCACGCCTAACGTCATCGACGCGAAAATCACCGTCGACGGCAAGCGCGCGGTCAAGCCAATGAGCGAGTGGCAGCTGACGCCGGGCGCGGCGTATCTGCACTACTGCCCGAACGAAACCATTGACGGTATCGCGATTGACGATACGCCGAACTTCGGCGACGACGTCATCGTGACCGCCGATTTCTCCTCCACCATTCTGTCCCGCGAAATTGACGTCAACCGCTTCGGCGTGATCTATGCCGGCGCGCAGAAAAATATCGGCCCGGCAGGGTTGACGCTGGTCATCGTGCGTGAAGATCTGCTGGGTAAAGCCAGCGTGGCCTGCCCGTCAATCCTCGACTACACCGTGTTAAGCGAGAATGACTCGATGTTTAACACGCCGCCGACGTTTGCCTGGTATCTGGCCGGTCTGGTGTTTAAGTGGCTGAAACAGCAGGGCGGCGTTGCCGCGATGGACAAGATCAACCAGCAGAAAGCCGAACTGCTGTATGGCGTGATCGATAACAGCGGCTTCTATCGTAACGATGTGGCGCAAGCCAACCGCTCCCGTATGAACGTGCCGTTCCAGCTGGCGGACAGCGCGCTGGATAAACTGTTCCTTGAAGAGTCGTTTGCCGCCGGGCTGCACGCGCTTAAGGGCCACCGGGTGGTGGGCGGCATGCGTGCCTCCATCTACAACGCGATGCCGTTGGACGGCGTTAAGGCGTTAACCGACTTTATGCTGGACTTCGAACGCCGCCACGGTTAATCGCCCGTTCCTTTCTTCCTCCCCGCGGCCTGTCTGCGGGGTTTTTATTCTGTTTGTTTGAGAGTGAAGTTTGATGGATTCCCTGACGTTACAACCCATCGCACGCGTAGAGGGCACCGTGAACCTGCCAGGTTCGAAAAGCGTCTCCAACCGCGCGCTGCTGCTGGCCGCCCTGGCCCGCGGCACGACGGTGCTGACCAACCTGTTGGACAGCGACGATGTGCGCCATATGCTGAATGCCCTGAGTGCGCTGGGGGTTCAATACACCCTGTCTGCTGACCGTACCCGCTGTGAAGTGACCGGCAACGGCGGCCCGCTGCATGCCGCAGCGGTGCTGGAGCTGTTCCTCGGCAACGCCGGTACCGCGATGCGCCCGCTGGCGGCAGCCCTGTGCCTTGGCAGCAACGATATCGTGCTGACCGGCGAGCCGCGAATGAAAGAGCGCCCGATCGGCCATCTGGTGGATGCCCTGCGTCAGGGCGGCGCTCAGATCGACTATCTGGAGCAGGAAAATTATCCGCCGCTGCGCCTGCGAGGGGGATTCCAGGGGGGCAACGTTGAAGTTGACGGCAGCGTCTCCAGCCAGTTCCTGACCGCGCTGCTGATGACCGCGCCGCTGGCGCCGCAGGATACCGTGATCGCCATTAAGGGCGATCTGGTGTCAAAACCCTATATCGACATTACGCTGCACCTGATGAAAACCTTCGGGGTTGAGGTGGACAACCAGTCTTATCAGCGCTTTGTGGTGCGCGGCAAGCAACAGTATCAGTCGCCGGGGGATTACCTGGTGGAAGGGGATGCTTCATCGGCCTCGTATTTCCTTGCCGCTGGCGCCATTAAGGGCGGCACGGTGAAAGTCACCGGTATCGGCCGCGGCAGCGTACAGGGCGATATTCGTTTCGCCGACGTACTGGAAAAAATGGGCGCCACCGTCACCTGGGGCGACGATTTCATCGCCTGTACCCGTGGCGAGCTCAAGGCTATCGATATGGATATGAACCATATCCCGGACGCCGCGATGACCATCGCCACCGCCGCGCTGTTCGCGCAAGGGACCACCACGCTGCGCAATATCTACAACTGGCGGGTCAAGGAGACGGACCGTCTGTTCGCCATGGCGACCGAGTTGCGTAAAGTGGGCGCCGAGGTGGAAGAGGGTGAAGATTATATTCGCATCACCCCGCCGGCGACGCTGAAGTATGCTGAAATCGGCACCTATAACGACCACCGGATGGCGATGTGCTTCTCGCTGGTGGCGCTGTCTGATACGCCGGTGACCATCCTTGATCCGAAGTGTACGGCGAAAACCTTCCCCGACTATTTTGAGCAACTGGCGCGGATCAGTACGCCGGCCTGAATGACGCGAATTTAAGGTAACAACGCCGACCCTCAGGTCGGCGTTTTTTTATCTCTGCTTGTCGGACAGGAAACTAAATGCTAGCCTTTCTTGCTTGTAAATATAGGATTTATAAGCATTTATTATGCTAATCAATGGATGATTAATATGAGAAATACAAAAGTAATGCTGGCTTTGGCCGTTTCCGCCACGTTGTTGGCAGGTTGTAAAAATATGCAGGGGATGGACACCAACGCCCTCGTCAATTCAGGAATGACGGCTTACAAAGCGGCGACGCTTTCTGACTCTGAAGTCAAAACGCTTTCCGACGATGCCTGTAAGCAAATGGATAGTGAAAATAAACTGGCTAGTGCATCAAGTAAGTACACCAAACGTCTGAACAAAATTGCCAAAGCGTTAGGAAATAATATCAACGGCACGCCGGTAACCTATAAGGTTTACATGACATCCGACGTCAACGCCTGGGCAATGGCCAACGGCTGCGTCCGCGTCTATAGCGGCCTGATGGACATGATGACCGATAATGAAGTTGAAGCGGTTCTGGGCCATGAGCTGGGTCACGTAGCGCTCGGACACTCGCGCAAAGCGATGCAAACCGCGTATGCGACTATTGCCGCACGCGATGCAATTTCAGCGACCAGCGAAGCGGCTGCAAGCTTGTCTAAATCTCAGTTGGGCGATATCGCTGAGGGAATGATCAACTCTGCGTTCTCCCGCTCGCAGGAGTCGGATGCTGATGATTTCTCTTACGATCTGCTGAAAAAACGCAACATCAGCACTCAGGGGCTGGTGGGCAGCTTCGAAAAACTGGCCAGCCTTGACGCCGGCCACAGTAAATCTCTGTTCGATTCACACCCGCCTTCCGCTGAACGCGCGCAGCATATCCGCGACCGTATCGCTGCAGATAAAAAGTAAAACTGCCTCATCTTCCGGGCTGATGCTCAATCAGCCCGCTATAATTGCTCAATTCTTCCGCATGAGATTTCCAGTTATCTGTAATTTAAAAGCAAGACTCACTTTCCGCCGAAGAGATGCGTATAATGCGCGGCGTTTAGATATTTATGCGCCTTGCTGAAGGAGAAAAAGATGACGGCAACAGTTCCGGTAATCACCATTGATGGGCCTGGCGGTGCGGGTAAAGGTACGTTATGCAAGGCAATGGCGGAAGCGCTGGGCTGGCATCTGTTAGATTCAGGCGCGATCTACCGCGTTCTGGCGCTGGCGGCGCTGCATCATCATGTTGACGTGGAGTCCGAAGAGGCGCTGGTGCCCCTGGCTGCCCATCTCGACGTGCGCTTTATTTCTACTGACGGCAACCTCGAAGTGGTGCTGGAAGGGGAAGATGTTAGCGGCGAAATTCGCACCCAGGAGGTCGCGAACGCCGCCTCGAAAGTGGCGGCTTTCCCTCGCGTTCGCGAAGCGCTGCTGCGCCGCCAGCGCGCCTTTCGTGAACTGCCGGGGCTGATTGCCGACGGGCGCGATATGGGCACGGTGGTTTTCCCGGACGCGCCGGTGAAAATTTTCCTCGATGCCTCGGCCGATGAGCGGGCGCATCGCCGCATGCGGCAGTTGCAGGAAAAGGGCTTTGATGTTAACTTTGAACGTCTTTTGTCCGAGATAAAAGAGCGTGACGATCGCGATAGAAATCGCGCCGTGGCGCCGCTTGTCCCGGCTGCCGATGCATTAGTTCTCGATTCAACCGAACTAAACATTGAGCAAGTGATTGAAAAAGCGCTACAATATGCGCGCGAAAAATTGGCCGTTGCGTAAGCCTTAACCGGTCACGCGCCGAAGCCTCCGAATTATAGCAGTACCCCGCGGCAATGGATGGTCAGCGGGTATGTGAAACAACCCCATCCGGCACGGAGCCAGGTGGACGTTAATATTAACCTGAAGATTAAACATGACTGAATCTTTTGCTCAACTGTTTGAAGAATCCTTAAAAGAAATCGAAACCCGCCCGGGTTCCATCGTTCGTGGTGTTGTTGTTGCTATCGACAAAGACGTAGTACTGGTTGACGCCGGTCTGAAATCTGAGTCCGCCATCCCGGCTGAGCAGTTCAAAAACGCCCAGGGCGAGCTGGAAATCCAGGTTGGTGACGAAGTTGACGTTGCTCTGGATGCAGTAGAAGACGGCTTCGGTGAAACTCTGCTGTCCCGTGAGAAAGCTAAACGTCACGAAGCTTGGATCACGCTGGAAAAAGCTTACGAAGACGCTGAAACTGTTACCGGTGTTATCAACGGCAAAGTTAAAGGTGGCTTCACTGTTGAGCTGAACGGTATTCGTGCGTTCCTGCCGGGTTCCCTGGTAGACGTTCGTCCGGTGCGCGACACGCTGCACCTGGAAGGCAAAGAGCTTGAGTTCAAAGTCATCAAGCTGGACCAGAAGCGTAACAACGTTGTTGTTTCTCGTCGTGCCGTTATCGAATCCGAAAACAGCGCAGAGCGCGATCAGCTGCTGGAAAACCTGCAGGAAGGCATGGAAGTCAAAGGTATCGTTAAGAACCTCACTGACTACGGTGCATTCGTTGATCTGGGCGGCGTTGACGGCCTGCTGCACATCACCGATATGGCCTGGAAACGCGTTAAGCATCCGAGCGAAATCGTAAACGTTGGCGACGAAATCACTGTTAAAGTGCTGAAGTTCGACCGCGAGCGTACCCGTGTATCCCTGGGCCTGAAACAGCTGGGCGAAGATCCGTGGGTAGCTATCGCTAAACGTTATCCGGAAGGTACCAAACTGACCGGTCGCGTGACCAACCTGACCGACTACGGCTGCTTCGTTGAAATCGAAGAAGGCGTTGAAGGCCTGGTTCACGTTTCCGAAATGGATTGGACCAACAAAAACATCCACCCGTCCAAAGTTGTTAACGTTGGCGACGTAGTGGAAGTAATGGTTCTGGATATCGACGAAGAACGTCGTCGTATCTCCCTGGGTCTGAAGCAGTGCAAATCTAACCCATGGCAGCAGTTCGCGGAAACCCACAACAAGGGCGACCGTGTTGAAGGTAAAATCAAGTCTATCACTGACTTCGGTATCTTCATCGGCCTGGACGGCGGCATCGACGGCCTGGTTCACCTGTCTGACATCTCCTGGAATGTTGCAGGCGAAGAAGCAGTTCGTGAATACAAAAAAGGCGACGAAATCGCAGCAGTTGTTCTGCAGGTTGACGCAGAGCGTGAGCGTATCTCCCTGGGCGTTAAACAGCTGGCGGAAGATCCGTTCAACAACTACGTTGCTCTGAACAAGAAAGGCGCTATCGTTGTTGGTAAAGTGACTGCAGTTGACGCTAAAGGCGCAACCGTAGAACTGGCTGACGGCGTAGAAGGTTACCTGCGTGCTTCTGAAGCATCCCGTGACCGCGTTGAAGACGCAACTCTGGTTCTGAGCGTTGGCGACGAAGTTGAAGCGAAATTCACTGGCGTGGATCGTAAGAACCGCGTAGTGAGCCTGTCTGTACGTGCGAAAGACGAAGCGGAAGAAAAAGACGCTATCGCTACCGTGAACAAGCAGGAAGACGCGAACTTCTCCAACAACGCCATGGCTGAAGCGTTCAAAGCAGCGAAAGGCGAGTAATCTTTGTCATTCAGGTAATAACAACCTGAATAGTGACGAGTTTACTTGACAGATTGCAGGATTCGTCCTGTAATCAAGCACAAAGGGCGGCTACGGCCGCCCTTGTTTAAGCTGTTAGCTAATTTTTGCCTTGAAGGAAACCGGAGGAATAATGACCAAGTCAGAATTGATTGAAAGACTTGCCAGCCAGCAATCTCACATTCCGGCGAAAGCGGTGGAAGATGCTGTTAAAGAAATGCTGGAACATATGGCCTCAACGCTTGCTCAAGGTGAGCGCATTGAAATCCGCGGTTTCGGCAGCTTCTCTCTGCACTATCGAGCACCTCGCACCGGACGTAACCCGAAAACTGGTGATAAAGTCGAACTGGAAGGTAAGTACGTTCCGCACTTTAAGCCCGGGAAAGAATTACGTGACCGCGCCAATATTTATGAAGGGTGAGTTGCACGACGTGCAACCTGCCTGACGATAAAAGCACCTTTGGGTGCTTTTTTTGTACCCGCCATTTGCGTTCCGCCTCGCAAAACAAAAGTGCCTGACTGCAAGCGTGACGATTGTCTGGAACGCTGCGCGCGCGCCTGAATACTGCCCCAGGACGCCAGCCTCGCTTTGCGTAACACTGCCCGCTCACAGGGAGGTGTTTATGCGTCTACCATGGCTTGCCGGATGCGCCATCATCGCAATACTGCCGCTACTCTGGCTACCCGCGTTGCCGGGGCCGGGCACTCTGGCGGTCGCCGGCGTACTGGCGATGTTGCTGACCCGTCTGCGCGGGACGGTCGTCGCCGTTGTGGCGGTGACGCTTCTGCTGATGGTCTGGGGAGTTTTAAGCGCGTATCAGGCGCTGTGGCCAACGCAGCACCTCACCGGCGCCGTCCGTCAGGCGGAAGTGATCCTCCACGAGACGGATGGTCAGACCCTGCACCGCGGGCAGATTGTGCGCCTGGCGGGTCGCTTCCTGTTCCCTCCGGTTGGCGTGACTTTATACGGGGAACTTGCACCTGCGCCCGTCTGCGAGGGGCAGCGCTGGATGATGACGCTGCGCCTGCGGCCGGTGCATGGACAGCTCAATGACGGGGGCTTCGACAGCCAGCGCTATGCGCTGGCTCAGCATCGGCCGCTGAGCGGGGGGATCGTCGCCGCTTCCGCGCTGGATACCCGCTGCAGTCTGCGCGCCCGCTACCTGGCGTCGCTGACCCGGCGATTGCAGACTTATCCCTGGCATCCGGTGATGCTGGGGCTGGGAATGGGGGAGCGGCTGGCGCTGCCGGCGGAGATAAAGGTCCTGATGCAGAACACAGGCACCTCCCATCTGATGGCTATCTCCGGTTTGCATATTGCCCTCGCGGCTTCCCTGATCGTGCTCCTGCTGCGCGGATTACAGTCACTTTTACCGGGGCGCTGGATCGGCTGGCGGCTACCGCTGCTGGCCGGGCTGGCGGGCGCCGTCGGCTATGCCTGGCTGACCGGTATGCAGCCGCCGGCCCTGCGCACTTGCGTAGGGCTTGCGGTCTGCTGTGCTTTACGTTTGTCGGGTCAACGCTGGACGGCGTGGCAGGTGTGGCTCTGCTGTTTGGGGGCGATACTGGTTGCCGATCCGTTAGCGGTGTTGTCGCAAAGCCTGTGGCTATCCGCCTTCGCCGTGGCGGGGCTGATCTTCTGGTACCAGTGGTTACCGCTGCCTGACAGCCGCTGGCGCTGGCCGTGGAAAGCCCTGTTCGCCCTCGCGCATTTGCAGGCTGGCGTGACGCTGCTGCTGATGCCGCTGCAACTGCTGCTCTTCCACGGCATAAGCCTGACGTCGATGGCCGCCAATTTGCTGGCGGTACCGTTAGTGACCCTGCTGGCGGTGCCGCTCATTCTCGCCGGAATGCTGCTGCATCTCACTGGACCGGAGATGGTGGCGTCGCTGATCTGGCTGGCAGCCGATCGCGTGCTGGCGGTATTGTTCTGGGGGTTACGACGTTTACCGGACGGCTGGCTGACGTTGGATGCCCGCTGGCTCTGGATCAGTAGCCTGCCGTGGCTGCTGGTGATGGGCTGGCGTTTTCAGAGCTGGCGACATTCGCCGGCGCTGTGTCTGAGCGTGCTGTTTTTGCTGACGCGGCCATTCAGCCGGCAACCGCCCGCGGACCAATGGCAGGTGACGATGCTGGATGTCGGGCAGGGGCTGGCGATGGTGATCGAGCGTTACGGCAAGGCGTTATTGTACGATACCGGGCCGGCATGGCCGCAGGGCGACAGCGGTCGACAGGTGATTATCCCGTGGCTGCGCTGGCACCATCTGCAGCTGCAGGGGATTATGCTGAGCCACGAGCATCTTGACCATCGCGGCGGCCTCGAATCGGTGCTGCAGGCATGGCCGCAGGCGTGGGTGCGCAGCCCGCCAGGCTGGTCGGGTCATCTGCCGTGCCATCGCGGCGAGCGCTGGCAGTGGCAGGGACTCACTTTCAAGGCGCTGTGGCCGCTGCCGGGCAGCACGGCAAAGGGAAACAATCACTCCTGCGTGGTGCGGATCGATGACGGTCGCTCCAGCATCCTGCTGACCGGCGATATAGAACGTCAGGCGGAGCAGGCGATGATCAGCCGCTACTGGCAGCATCTGGCGTCTACACTTATTCAGGTTCCCCATCACGGCAGCAACACCTCCTCCAGCGAACTGCTGATCCGGCGGGTGGATGGCGCGGCCGCGCTGGTTTCCGCTTCGCGCTACAATGCGTGGCGGATGCCCTCGCACAAGGTCGTTCAGCGTTATCGCCAGCGGGGGTATAGCTGGTTCGCCACGCCGCAGCAGGGGCAGATAACGGTGGTTTTTTCTGCAGAAGGGTGGCAAATCCATAGCTTACGGGATCAAGTTTTACCACGTTGGTATCATCAGTGGTTTGGCGCGCCCGCCGATAACGGGTAGAATATGCGGCTATTTCAACACAAGCTGGTTTATTGAATGCAGAACGATAAAGATCTCTCCACGTGGCAGACCTTCCGCCGACTTTGGCCGATTATTGCACCGTTTAAAGCCGGGCTAATCGTAGCGGCGGTGGCGTTAGTGCTTAACGCGGGCAGTGACACCTTCATGTTATCGCTTCTTAAACCGTTATTGGATGATGGTTTTGGTAAAACGGATCGCTCAGTGCTGCTATGGATGCCGCTGGTGGTTATCGGGCTGATGGTGCTGCGTGGGATCACCAGCTACATCTCGAGCTATTGTATCTCCTGGGTTTCCGGCAAAGTGGTGATGACCATGCGTCGTCGCCTGTTCGGCCACATGATGGGTATGCCGGTGGCATTCTTTGACAAGCAGTCTACCGGGACGCTGCTGTCACGTATCACCTATGATTCCGAGCAGGTCGCTTCCTCTTCTTCCAGCGCGCTGATCACCGTGGTCCGCGAAGGGGCATCGATTATCGGCCTGTTCGTGATGATGTTCTATTACAGCTGGCAGCTGTCGCTGATCCTGATCGTACTGGCGCCTATCGTGTCGGTAGCAATCCGCGTGGTCTCCAAGCGTTTTCGCAATATCAGTAAGAATATGCAGAACACGATGGGGCAGGTCACCACCAGCGCCGAGCAGATGCTGAAAGGGCACAAAGAGGTGCTGATGTTTGGCGGCCAGGAAGTGGAAACCAAACGTTTTGATAAGGTCAGCAATAAAATGCGCCTGCAGGGGATGAAGATGGTTTCCGCCTCGTCTATCTCCGACCCGATCATTCAGCTTATCGCCTCTCTGGCGCTGGCCTTTGTCCTGTACGCCGCCAGCTTCCCGAGCGTGATGGATACCCTGACCGCCGGGACCATTACCGTGGTCTTCTCCTCCATGATTGCGCTGATGCGTCCGCTGAAGTCGCTGACCAACGTCAATGCCCAGTTCCAGCGCGGGATGGCGGCATGCCAGACGCTGTTTGCGATCCTCGATTCCGAGCAGGAAAAAGACGAAGGTACGCGCGTCATTGAGCGGGCGAAAGGCAATCTCAAGTTCGAGAACGTCACCTTTACCTATCCGGGTCGCGAAGTGGCCGCGCTGCGCAATATCAATCTCGATATCCCGGAAGGGAAAACCGTGGCGCTGGTGGGACGCTCCGGGTCGGGTAAATCGACCATCGCCAGCCTGATCACACGCTTCTACGATGTCGACGACGGGCAGATCCTGCTGGATGGCCACGACCTGCGCGAGTACAAGCTGAGCTCGCTGCGCGACCAGGTCGCGCTGGTTTCACAGAACGTGCACCTGTTCAATGATACCGTCGCTAATAACATCGCCTATGCCCGTACCGAAGAGTACAGCCGCGAGCAAATTGAAGAGGCTGCGCGGATGGCCTACGCCATGGACTTCATCAACAAGATGGACAATGGCCTGGATACCATCATCGGCGAAAATGGCGTGATGCTGTCCGGCGGCCAGCGTCAGCGTATTGCTATCGCCCGTGCGCTACTGCGTAACAGCCCGATCCTGATCCTCGATGAAGCCACCTCGGCGCTGGATACCGAGTCCGAACGTGCGATTCAGGCGGCGCTGGATGAGCTGCAGAAAAACCGCACCTCGCTGGTTATCGCCCACCGTCTGTCAACCATTGAGCAGGCTGATGAGATCGTGGTGGTTGAAGACGGGCGGATCGTGGAGCGCGGCACGCACCACGACCTGCTGGAGCATAAAGGCGTATACGCCCAGCTGCATAAGATGCAATTCGGCGAATGATCGCGCGCATCTGGTCCGGTGAATCGCCGCTGTGGCGCCTGCTGCTGCCGCTCTCCTGGCTGTATGGCCTGGTGAGCGCGGTGATTCGCCTCAGTTATCAGCTGGGGTGGAAAAAAACCTGGCGCGCGCCTGTGCCGGTGGTGGTGGTCGGTAATCTGACCGCCGGCGGCAATGGTAAAACGCCGGTGGTGATCTGGCTGGTGGAGCAGCTGCAACAGCGCGGCATTCGCGTTGGGGTGGTCTCCCGCGGCTACGGCGGTAAAGCCGAACGCTACCCGCTGGTGTTAACTGACCGGACCAGTACGGCGCAGGCAGGTGATGAACCGGTGCTCATCCATCAGCGCACCGGCGCGCCGGTGGCTGTCTCTCCACTGCGCAGCGACGCGGTGAAATCGCTGCTCAGCGCGCACGATCTGCAGATTATCGTGACCGACGATGGTTTGCAGCACTATAAGCTGGCGCGGGACCGGGAAATTGTCGTCATCGACGGCGTGCGCCGCTTTGGCAACGGCTGGTGGCTGCCTGCCGGGCCGATGCGCGAGCGGGCGTCGCGCTTGCAAAGCGTTGATGCGGTTATCGTCAACGGCGGCGTGGCGCGTCCGGGAGAGATCCCGATGCAGCTGCGTCCCGGGATGGCGGTCAACCTGCTCACCGGCGAACGTCGCGATGTCTCTACCTTCACTAACGTGGTGGCAATGGCTGGCATCGGCCATCCGCCGCGCTTTTTCGCCACCCTCGAAAGCTGCGGCGTCCAACCGGTCAAAACCGTGGCTCTGGCGGACCATCAGGCGCTGAGCCAGGCCGATGTCGCCGCCCTGGTAACCGCCGGGCAGACGCTGCTGATGACCGAAAAAGACGCCGTGAAATGTCGCGATTTCGCCGCTGCGAACTGGTGGTATTTACCGGTCGACGCCATAATGGCCGATGAACGCGCACAGCGGTTGCTTGCGGACTTAGCGACGTTGGCGCAACGTTAACCGACGCGCCGGCTTTGCTCGCCGCTGTGCTGGAAATCCTGACGGAGAACCTGCATGTCGGTATTGCAACTATCGCTTAATGAGGCGCGCCACCTCCATCTCGCGGCGCAGGGGTTATTAAAAAAGCCCCGGCGTCGCGCTCGCCCAAATGACATCCTTTCTACCATCCAGCAGATGTCGCTGCTGCAAATCGATACCATCAACGTGGTGGCCCGCAGCCCCTACCTGGTGCTGTTCAGCCGTCTCGGCAGCTATCCGCAGCACTGGCTGGATGAGTCGCTGCGCAACGGCGAGTTGATGGAATACTGGGCGCATGAAGCCTGTTTTCTGCCGCGCAGCGATTTCGCCCTTGTACGCCACCGGATGTTGAACCCCGACAAGATGGGCTGGAAATATCATCGCGCGTGGATGGAGGAGCATGCCGGCAGTATTGCAGAGCTGGTGGCGCATATCGGCCAAAACGGGCCGGTTCGCTCGGCGGATTTTGCCCACCCTCGCAAAGGCGCCAGCGGCTGGTGGGAGTGGAAACCGCATAAGCGCCACCTGGAAGGGCTGTTTACTGCCGGGGAAGTGATGGTGGTGGAGCGGCGCAACTTTCACCGCGTGTATGATTTAACCCGGCGGGTGATGCCGCACTGGGACGACGAGCGCGATGCGCTGTCCCGCGACGCCGCAGAGGCCATCATGCTGCGCAACAGCGCCCGCAGCCTCGGCATCTTTCGTCCCCAGTGGCTGGCGGATTACTATCGTTTACGTCAGCCGGCGCTACCGGGTCTGCTGGCGGCCTGGCAGGAAGAGGGTCTGGTGACCCAGGCCAACGTGGAAGCGCTTGGCGAGATGTGGCTACATCGCGATGCGCTGGCGCAGCTGGAGTCCGCGCCCGGCGGTAAACTTACCGCCAGCCATAGCGCCGTGCTCTCGCCCTTCGACCCGGTGGTCTGGGATCGGAAACGCGCTGAGCAGCTGTTCAACTTCAGCTATCGCCTGGAGTGCTATACCCCTGCGCCGAAGCGTCAGTATGGCTACTTCGTACTGCCTCTGCTGCACCGGGGAAAACTGGTCGGGCGGATGGACAGTAAAATACATCGCAAAAGCCGGGAACTGGAGATCTTCGCCCTGTGGCTGGAGGATGGGGTGAAGATCACCCGTGGTCTGGAGCAGGGGCTGCGCCGGGCGATCAACGATTTCGCACGCTGGCAATCGGCAGAGCGGATCCTGTGCCGACGCCTGCCGGAAGGGCTGTTTGACGGCCAGACGCAGGGGTGGGAAATCGATGCCGATTGATCCCGGCGCCGACCTTCCTGTGTTATGCTGCTGAGAAATCTATCCGGTCCATCAGGAGGAAACATGGATCACCGTTTACTTGAAATCATCGCCTGCCCGGTCTGTAACGGTAAGCTGTATTACAGTCAGGATAAGCAAGAACTTATTTGCAAACTTGATAGTCTGGCGTTTCCGCTCCGCGACGGCATCCCTGTGCTGCTGGAGACAGAAGCGCGTCCGCTGGCGGTAGAAGAGAGTCACTCATGAGTTTCGTGGTCATTATTCCTGCGCGTTTCGCCTCCACGCGCCTGCCGGGAAAACCACTGCAGGACATTAACGGCAAGCCGATGATTGTCCATGTGCTGGAGCGCGCCCGCGAATCCGGCGCGGAACGCATTATTGTCGCCACCGATCACGAAGATGTCGCCCGGGCGGTTGAAGCCGCCGGCGGCGAGGTCTGCATGACCCGCGCCGACCATCAGTCCGGCACCGAACGGCTGGCGGAGGTGGTGGAGAAGTGCGCGTTCAGCGATGACACCATCATCGTCAATATCCAGGGCGATGAGCCGATGATCCCCCCGGCTATCGTCCGCCAGGTGGCGGAGAATCTGGCTGCCAGCACCAGCGGAATGGCGACGCTGGCGGTACCGATCCACGATGCGGAAGAGGCGTTTAATCCAAATGCGGTCAAAGTAGTGATGGATGCGCAGGGCTATGCGCTCTATTTCTCCCGCGCCACCATTCCCTGGGATCGCGATCGCTTTGCCCACTCCCGCGACGCCATTGGTGATTCTCTGCTGCGCCACATCGGCATCTATGGCTATCGCGCCGGCTTTATTCGCCGCTACGTCAGCTGGGCGCCAAGCCCGCTGGAGCAGATTGAAATGCTCGAGCAGCTGCGGGTGCTGTGGTATGGCGAGAAGATCCACGTCGCCGTGGCGGCCGAAGTGCCCGGTACCGGCGTCGATACCCCTGAAGATCTGGCGCGCGTCCGCGCTGAACTGCGCTAGTCCTCTGTCCCCTCCTTGCAGGAGGGGATATCCCCACCAGTTTTATGCTTTTTTTGCCCATTTTTGATCTTATCCGATGACAACCCAGGTGCGGGCGCTCATTATGAAATCAGTAGTGTTCATAGGGGTAATCGACAATGGAACAGTTGCGAACCGAACTCAGTCACCTGCTTGGCGAAAAGCTGAGCCGGGTGGAGTGTGTCAGTGAAAAAGCCGCTACGGCGCTGTGGTCCCTGTATGACGCGCAGGGAAATCCGATGCCGCTGCTGGCGCGAAGTTTCACCACGCCCGGGGTGGCGCGGCAGCTGGCCTGGAAGATCTCCACTCTGGCGCGCAGCGGTACGGTGCGCATGCCGGTGGTCTACGGCGTGATGACGCACGAAGAGCATCCCGGGCCGGACGTGCTGCTGCTTGAGCGCCTGCGCGGCGTCCCGGTGGAGGCGCCCACCCGCACCCCGGCGCGCTGGGAGCAGCTGCAGGAGCAGATCGTCGAGGCGCTGCTGGCCTGGCATCGTCAGGACAGCGGCGGCTGCGTGGGGATGGTCGATAATACCCAGGACAATCTGTGGCCGAACTGGTACCGGCAGCGGGTGGCGATGTTGTGGAGCACCCTGAACCTGTATCAGGACACCGGCCTGACCATGCAGGATAAGCGGGTTTTGTTCCGCTCTCGCGAGTGTCTGCCGGAGCTGTTCCGCGATTTCAATGATAATGCCGTGCTGGTGCACGGCAATTTCACCCTGCGCAGCATGCTGAAAGATCCGCGCAGCGACCAGCTGCTGGCGATGGTCGGCCCGGGGATGATGCTGTGGGCGCCGCGGGAGTACGAACTGTTCCGTCTCGCGGAGGGGGGCCAGGCCGAGCAGCTGCTATGGCGCTACCTGCAGCAGGCGCCGGTTTCCGAGGCCTTTGTCTGGCGGCGCTGGCTTTATCTGCTGTGGGATGAGGTGGATAGTCTGGTCAATACCGGGCGCTTTGACCGCGCCCGTTTCGACCTCGCCGCAAAATCACTCCTGCCCTGGCTCGCCTGAGCTGCCTTTCAGCCATTGCCAAACGCGACCGAGCGTTTCATAGCCGACCCGGTCGCTGTGCATCAGCCACACCGGAGAAGGAATGACCCGCTCCCACGGATTGAGCGGTGACATGATCGCCATCTGATTAGCCGGTGCGGGCAGCGGGTCCAGACCGGCATGGCGAAAGAAGATCATCGCCCGCGGAAGGTGTGACGCCGAGGTGACCAGCAGGAAGGGGGCGTCGCCGATGGCGCCCTTCACCGCTAGCGCTTCCTCTTCCGTATCTTTCGGCTTATCGAGCACGATGATATCGCTGCGCGGTACGCCGAGGCTCTCCGCCACTCTCGCCCCGGCCTCCGCCGTGCTGATGGGGTTGGTTTTTGCCGCCGCGCCGGTAAAGATCATTTTCGATCCCGGATTCTCCTGCCACAGGCGAATGCCCTCCGTCAGGCGCGGCAGGCTGTTGCTGATAAGGTTAGAGCTTGGCGCCCACTCCGGGTTCCAGGTATAGCCGCCGCCCAGCACCACCACGTAGCTCACCGGCTGCTCGCCGCGCCAGGTGGGATAGCGATCTTCTATCGGTTTAAGCAGGCTGTCTGCCACGGGCTGCAGGCTCAGCAGCGCCAGCAGCAGCCAGCCGAGGCTCACGCACAGCTTCCCGGTACGCTGAAAGCGGCTGAACCATAACAGGGCGATCCCGATACCGATCAGCAACAGCAGGGCAGGAAGCGGCAGCAGCAGACCGCCGACGATCTTTTTTAGCGTGAAAAGCATGCCAGATGGTTCCTTTTTTAACCATATAACCAAAGTTATGTTCGGATCTTATAACAGATCGCTTCATTCTCGGCGCGGGTATGACAAAATAGCGGTTTTGTGTTGGCTTGTGGAGTCGCCCGTGCAGGATCGCAATTTCGATGACATTGCTGAAAAGTTTTCGCGCAATATTTACGGCACCACAAAAGGCCAGCTGCGCCAGGCGATCCTCTGGCAGGATCTGGAGCCGCTGCTGGCGCAGCTGGGACCGGGACCGCTGAGGGTACTGGATGCCGGCGGCGGCGAAGGGCAAACGGCCATTAAAGTGGCGCAACTGGGCCATCACGTGACGCTGTGCGATCTCTCTGCTGAAATGGTGGCCCGCGCCCGCCAGGCTGCTGTCGATAAAGGTGTGATCGACAACATGCATTTTGTACAATGCGCGGCTCAGGATATTGCGCAGCACTTGGAAAGCCCGGTCGATCTGGTACTGTTTCATGCGGTGCTGGAGTGGGTGGCGGAGCCCCAGGCGGTGCTGCGTACCCTGTGGTCGACGCTGCGTCCTGGCGGCGGCTTGTCGTTGATGTTCTACAATGCTAACGGCCTGCTGATGCACAATATGGTTGCCGGTAATTTCGATTACGTACAACTGGGCATGCCAAAAAAGAAAAAACGCACGCTGTCGCCGGATTATCCGCGTGAGCCGCAACAGGTTTATCACTGGCTGGAAGAGATTGGCTGGCAAATTGTCAGCAAAACCGGCGTGCGGGTGTTTCATGATTATCTGCGTGAAAAACGCCAACAGCATGACAGCTATGCGGCGCTGCTGGAGCTGGAGACGCGCTACTGTCGTCAGGAGCCGTACCTCAGCCTGGGCCGTTATATTCATGTCACCGCGCTTAAGAGCCAGGCTCATAGCCGCAGATGCAAGGATAAAGTATGAGTGAATTTTCCCAGACAGTCCCCGAACTGGTTGCCTGGGCCAGGAAAAATGATTTTTCTATCTCGCTGCCGGTCGACAGGCTCTCTTTCCTGCTGGCGATCGCCACCCTGAATGGCGAACGGCTGGAAGGAGAAATGAGCGAGGGAGAACTGGTGGATGCGTTCCGCCACGTGAGTGATGCGTTTGAGCAGACCAGCGAAACCATCAGCCAGCGCGCCAATAATGCCATCAACGATTTGGTGCGCCAGCGTCTGCTGAACCGCTTTACCAGCGAAATTACCGAAGGCAATGCAATCTATCGTCTGACGCCGTTGGGGATCGGGATCACCGATTATTATATCCGGCAGCGCGAATTTTCGACGCTGCGTCTCTCGATGCAGTTGTCGATCGTCGCCGGCGAGCTGAAGCGCGCGGCGGACGCGGCAGAAGAGGGCGGCGATGAGTTTCACTGGCATCGCAACGTTTTTGCCCCGCTGAAGTATTCGGTGGCGGAAATTTTCGACAGCATCGACCTGACGCAGCGCATCATGGATGAGCAGCAGCAGCTGGTGAAAGATGATATCGCGCAGCTGTTGAACAAAGACTGGCGCGCGGCGATTTCCAGCTGTGAACTGTTGCTGTCGGAAACTTCCGGCACCCTGCGTGAACTGCAGGATACGCTGGATGCGGCGGGGGATAAGCTGCAGGCGAATCTGCTGCGCATTCAGGATTCGACCATGGCGCGCGACGATCTCCATTTTGTCGACCGGCTGGTGTTCGATCTGCAAAGCAAGCTCGACCGCATCGTCAGCTGGGGCCAGCAGGCGATTGACCTGTGGATCGGCTATGACCGCCACGTGCACAAGTTTATCCGTACCGCTATCGATATGGATAAGAACCGCGTCTTCGCTCAGCGTCTGCGCCAGTCGGTACAGACCTATTTTGATGAGCCGTGGGCGCTGACTTACGCCAATGCCGACCGTCTGCTGGATATGCGCGACGAGGAGATGGCCCTGCGCGATGAAGAGGTCACCGGCGAGCTGCCTGCGGACCTTGAATTTGAAGAGTTTAATGAAATTCGCGAGCAGCTGGCGGCGCTGATCGAAGCGCAGCTGGCGGTCTATAAAGAGAAAGGAATACCGCTGGATCTCGGCCTGGTGGCGCGGGAGTTCCTGGCGCAATATCCGCGCGGGCGTCACTTTGACGTGGCGCGGATCGTCGTGGATCAGGCGGTACAGCTGGGCGTCGCCCAGGCAGATTTCACCGGACTGCCAGCCAAATGGCAGCCGATTAATGATTACGGAGCCAAGGTACAGGCGCATGTCATTGACAAATATTGAACAAGTGATGCCGGTTAAGCTGGCGCAGGCGTTGGCCAATCCGTTATTTCCGGCGCTGGACAGCGCCCTGCGCGCAGGCCGACATATCGGCCTCGACGAGCTGGATAATCACGCATTTTTGATGGATTTCCAGGATTATCTGGAAGAGTTTTATGCTCGCTATAACGTCGAGCTGATCCGCGCGCCGGAGGGCTTCTTCTACCTGCGCCCGCGTTCCACAACCCTGATTTCACGCTCGGTGCTGTCCGAACTGGATATGATGGTGGGCAAAATTCTTTGCTATCTCTATCTCAGCCCGGAGCGCCTGGCAAATGAAGGGATTTTCACCCAGCAGGAGCTGTATGACGAGCTGCTGACCCTGGCGGATGAATCCAGGCTGCTGAAGCTGGTCAACAACCGTTCCACCGGTTCGGATCTGGACCGCCAGAAGCTGCAGGAAAAAATGCGCGCGTCGCTTAACCGCCTGCGCCGTCTGGGGATGGTGTGGTTTATGGGCCATGACAGCAGCAAGTTCCGTATTACCGAATCGGTATTCCGCTTTGGCGCCGATGTGCGCGCCGGCGACGACCCACGCGAGGCGCAGCGCCGCCTGATCCGCGACGGGGAAGCGATGGCCCTGGAAAATCACCTGCAGCTCAATGATGAGAATGAAGAGAACCAGCCGGATAGCGGGGAGGAAGAGTAATGATTGAACGCGGTAAGTTTCGCTCGCTGACGCTGGTTAACTGGAACGGTTTCTTTGCCCGGACCTTTGATCTTGATGAACTGGTCACCACCCTCTCCGGGGGGAACGGCGCCGGTAAGTCGACGACCATGGCGGCCTTCGTCACGGCGCTGATCCCCGATTTAACCCTGCTGCATTTCCGTAACACCACCGAAGCGGGGGCCACTAGCGGCTCACGCGATAAAGGCCTGCACGGGAAGCTGCGCGCCGGGGTCTGTTACTCCGTGCTCGACGTCATCAACTCGCGCCATCAGCGCGTGGTGGTCGGCGTGCGTCTGCAGCAGGTTGCCGGGCGCGATCGCAAAGTCGATATCAAGCCTTTCGCCATTCAGGGGCTGCCCACCGCTATCCTGCCGACCCAGCTGTTAACCGAAACGCTGAACGATCGCCAGGCGCGCGTGGTCAGTCTCAATGAGCTGAAAGACAAGCTCGAGGCGATGGAGGGGGTCCAGTTTAAGCAGTTCAACTCGATCACTGAGTATCACTCGCTGATGTTCGACCTGGGCGTGGTGGCGCGTCGTCTGCGTTCCGCCTCCGATCGAAGTAAATACTATCGCCTGATCGAGGCCTCGCTGTACGGCGGGATCTCCAGCACCATTACCCGCTCGCTGCGCGACTACCTGTTGCCGGAAAACAGCGGCGTGCGTAAGGCATTCCAGGATATGGAAGCGGCGCTGCGGGAAAACCGCATGACCCTCGAGGCGATCCGCGTCACCCAGTCCGATCGCGATCTGTTCAAACACCTGATCAGCGAAGCCACCAACTACGTGGCGGCGGACTATATGCGTCACGCCAACGAGCGGCGCATTCATCTTGATAAGGCGCTGGAGTATCGTCGCGATCTCTTTACCTCCCGTTCACAGCTGGCGGCAGAGCAGTATAAGCACGTCGACATGGCCCGCGAGCTGCAGGAGCATAACGGCGCAGAAGGCGATCTGGAAGCGGATTACCAGGCCGCCAGCGACCACCTGAACCTGGTGCAGACCGCACTGCGTCAGCAGGAAAAAATCGAGCGCTACGAAGCGGATCTCGACGAGCTGCAGATCCGTCTGGAAGAGCAGAACGAAGTGGTGGCGGAAGCCATCGATCGCCAGGAAGAGAACGAAGCCCGCGCCGAGGCCGCCGAGCTGGAAGTGGATGAGCTGAAAAACCAGCTCGCCGACTATCAGCAGGCGCTCGACGTGCAGCAGACCCGCGCCATTCAGTATAACCAGGCGCTGCAGGCGCTGGAGCGCGCGAAGGCGCTGTGTCATCTGCCGGATCTGACGCCGGAGAGCGCCGACGAGTGGCTGGAAACCTTCCAGGCGAAAGAGCAGGAAGCGACGGAGAAAATGCTGTCGCTGGAACAGAAAATGAGCGTGGCGCAAACCGCGCACAGCCAGTTTGAACAGGCCTACCAGCTGGTGGCGGCGATTAACGGCCCGCTGGCGCGCAATGAAGCCTGGGACGTGGCGCGCGAATTGCTGCGCGACGGCGTGAACCAGCGTCACCAGGCCGAGCAGGCGCAGGGGCTGCGTAGCCGCCTCAACGAGCTGGAGCAGCGCCTGCGCGAGCAGCAGGACGCCGAGCGCCAGCTGGCTGAGTTCTGCAAACGCCAGGGCAAACGCTACGATATCGACGATCTGGAAACGCTGCATCAGGAGCTGGAAGCGCGCATCGCTTCGCTGGCCGACAGCGTTTCTAACGCGCAGGAACAGCGCATGACCCTGCGCCAGGAACTGGAGCAGCTGCAGTCACGCACTCAGACGCTGATGCGCCGGGCGCCGGTCTGGCTGGCGGCGCAGAACAGCCTTAACCAGCTGTGCGAGCAGAGCGGCGAGCAGTTTGAGTCCGGCCAGGAGGTTACCGAATACCTGCAGCAGCTGCTGGAGCGCGAGCGCGAAGCTATCGTTGAACGTGACGAGGTCGGCGCCCGCAAGCGCGCCATCGACGAAGAAATTGAGCGTCTCAGCCAGCCGGGCGGTTCGGAAGATCCGCGCCTCAACGCGCTGGCGGAACGGTTCGGCGGCGTTCTGCTGTCCGAGATCTACGATGATGTCAGCCTTGACGATGCGCCGTACTTCTCCGCGCTGTACGGTCCGTCGCGCCATGCCATCGTGGTGCCGGATCTGTCGCAGGTTGCCGAGCAGCTTGAAGGACTGGAAGATTGTCCGGAAGATCTCTATCTGATCGAAGGCGATCCGCAGTCCTTTGACGATAGCGTATTCAGCGTGGATGAGCTGGAAAAAGCGGTGGTGGTGAAGATCGCCGACCGCCAGTGGCGTTATTCGCGCTTCCCGTCGCTGCCGCTGTTTGGCCGCGCCGCGCGTGAAAACCGCATTGAAACCCTGCATGCCGAGCGTGAATCGCTGTCCGAGCGTTTTGCGACCCTGTCGTTTGACGTGCAGAAAACTCAGCGTCTGCATCAGGCCTTTAGCCGCTTCATTGGCAGCCATCTGGCAGTGGCCTTTGAGGACGATCCGGAAGAAGAGATCCGCAAACTCAACAGCCGCCGCGGCGAGCTGGAGCGCGCGCTGAGCGCCCATGAAAGCGATAACCAACAGAACCGCGTGCAGTATGAGCAGGCGAAAGAGGGCGTGTCGGCGCTCAACCGCCTGCTGCCGCGCCTGAATCTGCTGGCGGATGATACGCTGGCCGACCGCGTGGACGAGATCCAGGAACGTCTGGACGAAGCGCAGGAGGCCGCGCGCTTTATTCAGCAGCACGGCAACCAGCTGGCGAAGCTGGAGCCGATTGTTTCGGTGCTGCAGAGCGATCCGGAGCAGTTTGAGCAGTTGAAAGAAGATTACGCCTATGCGCAGCAGACCCAGCGCGATGCGCGCCAGCAGGCTTTTGCCCTGGCGGAAGTCGTCCAGCGCCGGGCCCACTTCAGCTACTCCGATTCGGCGGAAATGCTCAGCGGCAACAGCGATCTCAACGAGAAACTGCGCCAGCGCCTGGAGCAGGCGGAAACCGAACGCAGCCGCGCGCGCGACGCGATGCGTGCCCATGCGGCGCAGCTTAGCCAGTACAATCAGGTGCTGGCCTCGCTGAAGAGCTCGTATGACACCAAAAAAGAGCTGCTCAACGATCTGTATAAAGAGCTGCAGGACATTGGCGTGCGCGCCGATGCCGGCGCGGAAGAGCGTGCCCGTGCGCGTCGCGATGAGCTGCACATGCAGCTGAGCAATAACCGCTCCCGTCGCAATCAGCTGGAGAAAGCGCTGACCTTCTGCGAAGCGGAAATGGACAACCTGACCCGCAAACTGCGCAAGCTGGAGCGCGATTACTGCGAAATGCGCGAGCAGGTAGTGACCGCCAAGGCGGGCTGGTGCGCGGTGATGCGCCTGGTGAAAGACAACGGCGTCGAGCGTCGTCTGCACCGCCGCGAGCTGGCCTATCTCTCCGCCGACGAGCTGCGCTCCATGTCGGATAAGGCGCTCGGTGCGCTGCGTCTGGCGGTCGCCGATAACGAACATCTGCGCGACGTGCTGCGTATCTCGGAAGATCCGAAGCGCCCGGAGCGCAAAATTCAGTTCTTCGTTGCCGTCTACCAGCATCTGCGCGAGCGTATCCGCCAGGATATTATCCGCACCGATGACCCGGTGGAAGCGATCGAGCAGATGGAGATTGAGCTCAGCCGCCTGACCGAAGAGCTGACAAACCGCGAACAGAAGCTGGCTATCAGCTCCCGCAGCGTGGCCAACATTATTCGCAAAACCATTCAGCGCGAGCAGAACCGTATCCGAATGCTCAACCAGGGATTGCAGAGCGTCTCCTTCGGCCAGGTCAACAGCGTGCGTCTGAACGTCAACGTGCGCGAGACCCACTCGACGCTGCTTGATGTGCTCTCCGAGCAGCATGAACAGCATCAGGATCTGTTCAACAGCAACCGCCTGACCTTCTCGGAAGCGCTGGCCAAGCTCTATCAGCGCCTGAATCCGCAGATCGACATGGGGCAGCGCACGCCGCAAACCATCGGCGAAGAGCTGCTCGACTACCGCAACTATCTGGAGATGGAAGTGGAAGTTAACCGCGGCTCCGACGGCTGGCTGCGCGCGGAGTCCGGCGCGCTGTCCACCGGGGAAGCGATCGGTACCGGGATGTCGATTCTGGTGATGGTCGTCCAGAGCTGGGAAGATGAATCCCGCCGCCTGCGCGGCAAGGATATCTCGCCTTGCCGTCTGCTGTTCCTCGATGAAGCGGCGCGTCTTGACGCCCGCTCCATCGCCACGCTGTTCGAGCTGTGCGAACGTCTGGAGATGCAGCTGATTATCGCGGCGCCGGAGAACATCAGTCCGGAGAAAGGCACCACCTATAAACTGGTGCGTAAGGTGTTCAATAATCACGAACACGTCCACGTGGTGGGGCTGCGCGGGTTTGCCGCGCCGCTGCCGGAAGCGCTGCCGGGCACAGCCGACGCCTCCTGAGGCTGCGGCTACATTCTGGCGGCTAAGCGGTGAAGAGGGCAACGTTACGTTGCCCTTTTTTTCTATCCAGCCCGGTATGCGAGGGTGGTATAATCTTTAAACTTCTTTACATTAGGTAAGGCAAAAGCCTTTTCGTCTTTATATACTGAAAAAAGAGCCCCAATTTTGTGGGCAGCAATGTGTGACAACAGGGGGCAAGGGATGTTGCTAAAGAAACGGTATGGTCGTCCATTGTCAGCGCTCAGCCTGAGCCTGGCACTGGCATTTGCTCCGCTGTTCAATGTCCAGGCCGAAGAGCCTGAAGTCGTACCCGGCGACAGTTCTGCGGCGCCCGCCGAGGTTTCCGCCGCGCTGGCGCAAAGCGATGGGCAATCGCCGGCGGTCGCGAAGCTGGCCGGGGAGCAGCCGCTGTCGATGGAGGCGGCGGCAAACAGCCGCGCCCAGATCGAGGCGCTGTTGCCGGCAGGGTACAAACCCGTCTTTATGAATCCGCTGGTGTCGCTGTACGCCGCCAGGGATATGAAACCGATGTGGGAAAACCGCGAGGCAGTGCAGGCGTTCCAGCAGCAGCTGGCGGAGATCGCCATCGCCGGTTTTCAGCCGCAGTTTACCACCTGGGTCAGCCTGCTGACCGATCCCGCCGTCAGCGGCATGGCGCGCGATGTGGTGCTGTCGGACGCCATGATGGGCTATCTGCACTTTATCAGCGGCATCCCCACCCAGGGGACCCGCTGGTTGTACAGTTCAACGCCGTACAAGATGGCGACCCCGCCGCTGTCGGTGATTAACCAGTGGCAGCTGGCGCTGGACAATGGCTCCCTGCCGGCGTTTATCGCCGGCCTGGCGCCGCATCATCCGCAGTATGAAACCATGCATCAGTCGCTGCTGGCGCTGGTGGCTGATTCTCGCCCATGGCCGCAGATGACCGGCAGCGGCTCGCTGCGCCCCGGCGAATGGAGCAATGATATCGGCGCCCTGCGCGAGATCCTCCAGCGTACCGGAATGCTGGACGATACCGCCAATATCGTTCTGCCCGGCGATGTGGTGAGCCCATCGGCGAAGAAAAAGAGCAAACCTGCGGCGCGCGGCGTGTACGATCGCCAGCTGGTGGAGGGGGTTAAGCGCTTCCAGGCGATGCAGGGGCTGGGGGCGGATGGCGTCATCGGCCAGTCGACTCGCGACTGGCTCAACGTCTCTTCCGCGCAGCGCGCAGGGGTGCTGGCCCTGAACATTCAGCGTTTACGCTTACTGCCGGGCAAACTGTCCACCGGCATTATGGTCAATATTCCGGCGTTCTCGCTGGTCTATTACCAGGACGGCAGCCAGGTGCTGGCCTCGCGGGTAATTGTGGGGCGTCCGGATCGCAAAACGCCAATGATGAGCAGCGCGCTGAATAACGTGGTGGTCAATCCGCCATGGAACGTGCCGCCAACCCTGGCGCGCAAAGATATCCTGCCGAAGGTGCGTAACAATCCAGGCTATCTTGAGCAGCATGGCTACACCGTCATGCGCGGCTGGAACAGTAAAGAGACCATCGATCCTTATCGGGTCGACTGGTCGACCATCACCGAGAACAACTTACCGTTCCGTTTTCAGCAGGCGCCCGGAGCGCGTAACTCGCTCGGACGCTACAAGTTCAATATGCCGAGCTCCGATGCCATCTACCTGCACGATACGCCGAACCATAACCTGTTCCAGAAGGATGTTCGTGCGCTCAGCTCCGGCTGTGTGAGGGTGAATAAGGCTTCGGAGCTGGCCAATATGCTGCTGCAGGATGCGGGCTGGAATGACACGCGTATTTCCGATGCCCTGAAGCAAGGGGACACGCGCTATGTCAATATTCGGCAAAATATACCGGTGAATTTATATTACTTAACGGCGTTTGTGGACGCTGATGGACGTACACAATATCGAACAGATATTTACAATTACGATATCACCGCGCGATCCAGCGCACAAATTCTGACGAAAGCTGAGCAATTAATCAGGTAAATGAAGTAGTTCAATGGATTTTGTTGTCCTAGCACTGGGTAAAAAAGGGCGCTGCTCCTCTGCAGCGCCCGATTTTCCTGGGGTGAGGCTGCCTTGACGTTGGCAATAATGCCCGGTAAGGTGCCTTTCGTGCGCCAGAAGTGCATATACATATCATTCCGCTCAATGCGTGACGCAGTCAGCGCGAACGCTCTCTTTTGCCGGGCAGCATCACGGCTGTGGCGAGCGATGGCGTGCTGAGGTTCAGCATCGCGCAAAGCGGAAAAAGTATATAACGATTCATTGACTGTAGACCTGATTATCATGGACAAATTTGACGCTAATCGCCGCAGATTGCTGGCGTTGGGTGGTGCTGCGCTGGGTGCTGCCGCCATTCTCCCTGCGCCGGCATTTGCCACCCTCTCGACCCCCCGTCCGCGTATTTTGACGCTGAATAACCTGCATACTGGTGAATCACTCAAGGCGGAGTTTTTCGATGGCAGAGGCTATATTCAGGATGAATTAGCAAGACTTAACCATTTTTTCCGTGATTACCGCGCGAATAAAATTAAGTCCATCGATCCAAATCTGTTCGATCATCTTTATCGGTTGCAGGGACTACTTGGCACCAACAAACCTGTCCAGCTTATCTCTGGCTATCGTTCCCTCGATACCAATGATGAGCTTCGCGCACGAAGCCGTGGTGTAGCAAAACACAGCTATCACACCAAGGGGCAGGCAATGGATTTCCATATTGAAGGTATTTCGTTAAGCAATATTCGCAAAGCGGCGTTATCTATGCGCGCAGGTGGTGTAGGATATTACCCACGTAGTAACTTTGTGCATATTGATACCGGTCCCGTAAGGCACTGGTAACGAAAGGAGCGTCATGAACTATCGTATTATTCCGGTTACCGCGTTCGCGCAGAACTGTTCTCTTATCTGGTGCGAACAAACCCGGCTGGCGGCGCTGGTCGACCCTGGCGGCGATGCTGAACGTATCAAAGCGGTGGTGGCGGAGGCTGGCGTCACGCTGATGCAGATCCTGCTGACGCATGGCCATCTCGATCACGTCGGCGCCGCTGCGGAACTGGCGCAGCATTATGGCGTACCGGTTATTGGTCCGGAAAAAGAAGATGAGTTCTGGCTGGAAGGATTACCGGCGCAAAGCCGGATGTTCGGCCTGGAGGATTGCCAGCCGCTGCGTCCGGATCGCTGGCTCAATGAAGGCGATGTGGTTAATGTGGGGAATGTGGCGCTGCGGGTACTGCACTGCCCGGGCCATACGCCGGGTCACGTGGTCTTCTTTGATGACGCTTCCCGACTGCTCATTTCCGGAGATGTGATTTTCAAAGGCGGGGTGGGGCGCAGTGATTTTCCACGCGGCGACCATGGACAGCTGATCGCGGCCATTAAGGATAAGCTGTTGCCGCTGGGCGATGACGTGACCTTTATTCCCGGCCATGGTCCGCTGTCGACGCTGGGTGAGGAACGCCGCAACAACCCGTTCCTGCAGGATGAGATGCCGGTCTGGTAACCGACCTGACGCGAACGTAAAAAAGGCCGCATTCGCGGCCTTTTTCTTTATAGCGAATAATATCGCTTACAGCACGGCGACGATGGCTTCACACAGCGGCGCCATGTTGTCAGGCGTCATGCCGGCCACGTTGATACGGCCGGACGCGACCGCATAGATGGCGAACTCTTCACGCAGACGCAGCACTTGCTCTTTAGTCAGGCCGCTGAACGAGAACATACCGTTCTGCTTGCTGATAAAGCTGAAGTCGCGGCTCGCGCCTTTCTCCTGCAGGGTGTTGACGAACAGCAGGCGCATACGCTGGATGCGCTGGCGCATATCGGTCAGCTCCTGCTCCCAGATTGCCCGCAGCGCATCGTTGCTCAGGATGGTCGCGACCACGGACGCGCCGTGCGCTGGCGGGTTGGAGTAGTTAGCGCGGATCACCGACTTCATCTGGCTGAACGCGCGGTCTACGGTCTCCTGATCGGCGGCGACCAGGGTGCAGGCGCCGACGCGCTCGTTGTACAGGCCAAAGTTTTTCGAGTAGGAGCTGGCGACCAGCAGCTCTTTATGCAGAGCAGCAAAGGCGCGCAACCCTTCAGCATCTTCTTCCAGACCGCGGGCGAAGCCCTGGTAGGCGAAATCGAACAGCGGCAGCCAGCCTTTCTCGACCGACAGCTGCGCCAGCGTCTGCCACTGTTCGAGCGTCGGATCGATACCGGTCGGGTTGTGGCAGCAGCCGTGGAACAGTACCACGTCGCCCGCCTGGGCTTCGTTCAGGCTGGCCAGCAGACCATCAAAGTCCAGCGCGTGGTTAGCCGCATCGTAGTAGGCATATTCACGTACTTCCAGCCCGGCGGAGGTAAACACACTCTTATGGTTTGGCCAGCTTGGATTGCTTACCCACACGCGTTTCACGTCGGTGTTTTTGGCGAGGAAGTCTGCGGCGACGCGCAGCGCACCGGTACCGCCCGGGGTCTGCGCGGTGCGGGCGCGTTTATCGGCGATAATCGCATTGCCTTTACCGAACAGCAGCTCCTGGGTGCAGCGACCAAATTCAGGAATACCATCGATGCCCAGATAGTTTTTAGTCGTTTCATTTTCCAGCAGGTACTGCTCTGCTTTTTTGACGCTGGTCAGAACGGGTGTTTTACCGGTTTCATCCTTGTAAACACCAATTCCGAGGTTAATCTTTTCAGGGCGGTCATCGGCACGAAACAGATCGGCCAGACCTAAAATCGGGTCGGCTGGGGCGGCGGTAATGTTCTCAAACATGACGAGGTTCCATTGTGATTACTGAAGGGAAATCCGCTATCAGGTTAACGGGAGAACAACGAATTGCCAACCGTTTGCGATAAAAAGCGCGAAGGTTTTCGAAAGATACGATCTTTGCCTCAGGAATAGAGAAAAGCAGGACCGAAGTCCTGCTCTGAAGGCATATCACGAAGGGGTGTACTGCAGATTAGAACTGGTAAACGATACCCACGGCCGCCTGGTCGTCGGTCGCTACGCCAGCTTCACGCGTATAAGCGTTGTCGTCCAGTTGGTTGAACTTGTACGCCGCATAAACGTTCATGTTCTTGTTGAAGTAGTACCAGGTACCCACTTCGACGTATTTAACCAGATCCGCATCGCCGCCGGAGAAGCCGCCGCGCGCCTGCAGGTCTTTGCCTTTGGTCTGTACGTAGCCGATGGACGGACGCAGGCCGAAGTCGAACTGATACTGTACAACGGCTTCGAAGTTCTGGGTTTTGCCAGCGAAGTAGTTACCCTGGTTTTCCGGGGTCATGTTGTAAGTCTGGGAGTACATGACGGCCGCGTAGACATTGTTGGCGTCATATTTTGCAGAGGTTGCCCAGGCTTCGGCTTTGTCGCCATTGCCGTCAGCTTTCTGGTCTACGCTGCGGTTGGAGCCGGAGTAGCCAGCAGACAGCGCGATACCGTTGTCGAACGCGTAGGTCGCCGCGGTGCTGAAGCCGTCGCCATTCTGCTTGTGAATCGAACGGTCGTGGTCGTTTTTACCCTGGTACTGCAGCGCGAAGCTCAGGCCGTCAACCAGACCGAAGAAGTCAGAGTTACGGTAGGTTGCCACGCCGTTGGTACGGCCGGTCATGTAGTTGTCGGTGTAGTTCCAACCGTCGCCACCCCATTCAACCAGCATATCGGTTGCTGCTTCGACGTCGTAGATCGCGCCGTAGTTACGGCCGTAGTCGAATGAACCATACTCGCCCGCTTTCAGACCTGCGAACGCCAGACGGGTTTTCGTCGGCTGGGAACCTTCAACATTGGAGGCGTCCATGTTGTATTCCCACTGACCGTAGCCGGTCAGCTGATCGTTGATCTGGGTTTCGCCTTTCAGGCCGATACGGGCGTAGGTGGTATCGTCGCTGCTGGTGTCGCCATTGGTGGTCCAGACGTGCTCGCCGACCATTTTTCCGTAGAAGTCCAGTTTGTTGCCGTTTTTGTTATAGATTTCTGCAGCGTTAGCTGCACCGGCTACCAGCAGGGCAGGGATCACCACTGCCAGAATATTGCGCTTCATCATTATTTATTACCCTCATTAATATTTTTTATATGAACACGTGCCACTGCCGTCAATAAGTTCTGTCAATAAAAACTTACAGAACCATTGATGAGAGTTTGGTGTCTGAAGGCATCTTTCCATCCGCGACAACGTTTCGCTAGCCGGAAAATGCTACTAATATCTCATATGAGTAACAAAACGAAAAAACATGTAACTAAATATGTATTTCTGGGAACTTTGTGAACTTAATCAAAATTCCGTTCCACATGGTGAGGTAAATCGCCTTTCCATATCTATCTATATGAATTATTTATGATTAATTTGGATAAGCGTAAATTTGCTCATTTTGTGTGTTGAATTCGCCTTCTTTTTATTCAGCCTTTGTCTTGGCAAGACGTGCGGAGCGTGGTTAAAAAATGAGCAAATTTATCAGGGGTTTTGCTCTGTTATGAACATAAAGTGCGATCTGCATCACCCGGATGCACCGAAACAGTGCGTAACATAAATGTGAATCCGAGGCCTTGATGTTTAAGTTTGTTGAATTTTGATAACAGTAATTGACATAAAAAAAGGCCAGCTTGCGCTGGCCTTTCAGGTTTATGTCAGAAAAATTTAGAATGTCGCGTTGCGCGGGGTCCGCGGGAACGGGATGACATCGCGGACGTTCTGCACGCCGGTCACGTAGGCAATCAGACGCTCGAAGCCCAGGCCAAAGCCGGAGTGTGGAACGGTGCCGTAGCGGCGCAGGTCGCGATACCACCAGTAGTCTTCTTTATTCAGACCCATCTCGGCCATACGCGCGTCGAGCACGTCGAGGCGCTCTTCACGTTGGGAACCGCCGATGATCTCGCCAATACCCGGCGCCAGGACGTCCATTGCCGCGACGGTTTTACCGTCTTCGTTAAGGCGCATGTAGAAGGCTTTAATATCTTTCGGATAGTTTTTCACTACCACCGGCGCTTTGAAGTGTTCTTCAGCCAGGTAACGTTCGTGCTCGGAGGAGAGATCCACGCCCCAGTAGACCGGGTTCTCGAACTGCTTGCCGCAGTTTTCCAGAATAGTGACGGCGTCGGTATAATCCACCTGCGCAAAATCAGCGGTGATAAAGCGCTGCAGACGGTCGATAGCGTCTTTATCAACGCGCTCGGCGAAGAACTGCATGTCGTCCGCGCGCTCTTCCAGTACCGCTTTAAAGACGTACTTGAGCATCGCTTCCGCCAGGCCGGCAACATCGTTCAGGTTAGCGAAGGCCACTTCCGGCTCCAGCATCCAGAACTCCGCCAGGTGGCGGCTGGTGTTGGAGTTTTCCGCACGGAAGGTCGGGCCGAAGGTGTAAATCTTCGACAGCGCGCAGGCATAGGTCTCGCCGTTCAGCTGGCCGGAAACGGTCAGGAACGACTCTTTACCGAAGAAGTCTTTGTCGAAATCGACTTTGCCCTGATCGTTACGCGGCAGGTTTTCCAGATCCAGCGTCGACACGCGGAACATTTCGCCGGCGCCTTCGGTATCGGAGGCAGTAATCAGCGGGGTGGAGACCCAGAAGAAGCCCTGCTCATCAAAGAAGCGATGCAGCGCCTGCGCCAGGGTGTGACGCACGCGGGCAACCGCGCCGATCAGGTTGGTGCGCGGACGCAGGTGGGCCACTTCACGCAGATACTCGATGCTGTGACGCTTGGCCGCCATCGGGTAGGTGTCCGGATCTTCCACCCAGCCGGTCACTTCCACGTTGGTCGCCTGGATCTCAAAGCTTTGACCCTGGCCCTGGGAAGCCACGACTTTACCGGTGACAATCACCGAGCAACCGGTGGTCAGACGCAGCACTTCCTGATTGTAATTGGGCAGAGAATTATTAATAACGGCCTGTACAGGATCAAAGCAGGAACCGTCATAGACGGCGAGGAATGAAAAGCCAGCTTTTGAATCTCGGCGGGTACGCACCCATCCGCGGACCGTGACTTCGCTGTCAACGGCAACGCGGCCCTGGAGTACGTCGGCTACAGGCACAACGCTCATAATAATCTCTCTATATAGTCCAATAAAAAAGTCTCTTCCCCCTACAGCGGGGGGATATCTATGTTACCTGTCATCTTCCATCAGACAAGTAGATTTCGCATCATAACCGGATAATTCGGCAATAAATAATAAAGAAAAAGGAGCCTGAAAGGCTCCTTAGGGAAATTAGCTTGCCTTTTTAATCGGCGGCAGGTCGAACGCCTCGCGCAGGGCGCGGACGAAGGCCTTATCGTGGCAGATGGTTTTCCCCGGGCTGTCGGAGAGTTTCGCCACCGGCTTGCCGTTACATTCCACCAGCTTAATCACGATATTGAGCGGTTTAACCTGCGGCAGATCGCAGGTTAAACGAGTGCCAATTCCAAAGCTCAGCTTCACCCGCGAGGCGAAGTGGCGATACAGGTCGACGGCTTTCGCCAGGTCGAGATTATCGGAGAAGACCAGCACTTTGCTCAGCGGATCGATGCCCAGCTTCTGGTAATGGGCGATGGCTTTTTCACCCCATTCCACCGGGTCGCCGGAGTCGTGGCGCAAACCCTGATAGCGGGTGGCGAACTCCGGACCGAAATCGCGCAGGAACGCATCCATGGTGATGCAGTCGGTCAGCGCGATGCCCAGCTGGTCAGGATACTCTTCCAGCCAGGCGGCGAGGGCCGCCCGCTGGCTGCTGGCCAGGTTCGGGCTGATCTGCTGGTGGGCCTGGAACCACTCATGGGCCTGGGTGCCCATCGGGGTTAAGTTCAGACGGCGCGCCAGATCGTAGTTGCTGGTGCCGACAAACCAGGGCTCCTGCTGCAGGCGTTGCACAATGGCTTCCTGTACATCGCGTGAAAAACGACGGCGGGTGCCGAAATCCATCAGGCGGAAGGCGCTCATATCGAGGTCAGCGGTCATGGTGGCGAAGTCGCCTAGCTTATGCTCCAGCGCGTTTAGCGCTTGTTCAACGCCCATCTCGGGTGAACGGTAGCGATGGACCAGCTCGCTTATCACCGCCAGCAGGGGGACTTCCCACATGATGGCTTCCCGCCACGGGCCGGTGAGGCGAATGTTCAGCTTGCCGTTGTCATTGGCGACCGTGACCTGGCGCGGGTCATAGCGAAAATCGCGCAGCCAGTCGAGGTAATCCTGGCGAAAAAAGGGAAGGGTGGACAGCCAGCGATATTCATCATCCCGCAGCCTCAGATCGCGCATGGACTCCACCTGCTCGCGGATCGCGTCGGCATAAATGCCGAGCAGGTCGTCTCCACGGCAGCGAAACTCCGCCGCCACATGTACATCGCCGTAGCGGTGGAAGACAGCCTGCTGCATGTGCAGCTTGTAGGCATCCGTATCAAGCAGCGAATGCAGTACAGGAGAAGTGAATTGTGTCATGGTGCGCAGTAGCATCCTCTCACTGGAGCGTTCCATCGAAACCAACGCGGAAAAAGGAGGCGGAGTATACCTTTATTACCCGGCTCTGTCCCGCGATGGAGAGCGATGGCGACGCTGACGGTCATTTGCGAGGCCTAGTTTAATATATTGAACATGGATCACACCATAAGCTTTGCGTCGGGTCGAGGGCAATTCGTGCCACGAGTGTTAACAAAATGTAGCGATTTTCGTGTTTCACGTTGAAAAGATGAAGATTCTGCATAGCGCGATTGACACAACAGGAATAGACTGGGACGACACTTTACCGAAGATGCTAAAGGTTTTTTATGACACAACAGCCCCAAGCCAAATACCGCCACGACTATCGTGCGCCGGAGTATCTGATTAGCGATATCGATTTGACCTTTGACCTGGATGCCGCAAAAACCGTTGTTACGGCCGAGAGCAAGGTCTCCCGCCATGCGGCTGCGTCTGATGTGCCATTGCGCCTGGACGGCGAAGATCTGACCCTGATCGCTCTGCAGGTGAACGGCCAGCCGTGGAGCGACTATAAAGAAGAAAATAATCAGCTGGTGATCGGCGGCCTGCCGGAGCATTTCACCCTGACCATCGTCAATGAGATCAGCCCGGCGGCGAACACCGCGCTGGAAGGCCTGTATCAGTCAGGCGAAGCGCTGTGCACCCAGTGTGAAGCGGAAGGTTTCCGCCATATCACCTGGTACCTGGACCGTCCGGATGTGCTGGCGCGCTTTACCACCAAAATTATCGCCGATAAAGCCAAATATCCGTTCCTGCTCTCCAACGGCAACCGGATGGCGGAAGGGGAACTGGAGAACGGTCGTCACTGGGTACAGTGGCAGGATCCCTTCCCGAAGCCGTGCTACCTGTTTGCGCTGGTGGCCGGTGATTTCGACGTCCTGCGCGACACTTTTACCACCCGCTCCGGGCGTGAAGTGGCGCTGGAATTGTACGTCGACCGCGGTAACCTCGACCGCGCGCCGTGGGCGATGACCTCGCTGAAAAACTCCATGAAATGGGATGAGGAGCGCTTTGGCCTCGAGTACGACCTCGACATCTATATGATTGTCGCCGTCGACTTCTTCAATATGGGAGCGATGGAAAACAAAGGGCTGAACGTCTTTAACTCCAAATATGTCCTGGCCCGCACCGACACTGCCACCGATAAAGACTACCTCGATATCGAGCGGGTGATTGGCCATGAGTATTTCCATAACTGGACCGGCAACCGCGTCACCTGTCGCGACTGGTTCCAGCTCAGCCTGAAAGAGGGGCTGACCGTGTTCCGCGATCAGGAGTTCAGTTCCGACCTCGGCTCGCGGGCGGTGAACCGCATTAACAACGTGCGCACCATGCGCGGGCTGCAGTTTGCCGAAGACGCCAGCCCGATGGCGCACCCGATCCGCCCGGATATGGTTATCGAGATGAATAACTTCTATACCCTGACGGTCTATGAAAAGGGTGCCGAAGTGATCCGCATGCTGCACACGCTGCTGGGTGAAGAAAACTTCCAGAAAGGGATGCAGCTATATTTCGAACGTCATGACGGCAGCGCCGCCACCTGCGACGATTTCGTCCAGGCGATGGAAGATGCTTCTAACGTCGACCTGTCGCACTTCCGCCGCTGGTACAGCCAGTCCGGTACGCCGATTGTCACCGTCCACGACGACTATAACCCGGAAACCGAGCAGTATACGCTGACCATCAGCCAGCGCACGCCGCCGACCGCCGAGCAGGCTGAGAAACAGCCGCTGCATATTCCGTTTGCCATCGAGCTGTACGATAACGAAGGTAAGGTGATCCCCCTGCAGAAGGGCGGTCATCCGCTGCACCCGGTGCTTAATGTGACCCAGGCTGAGCAGACCTTCGTCTTTGATAATGTCTATTTCCAGCCGGTCCCGGCCCTGCTGTGCGAGTTTTCAGCACCGGTGAAACTGGAATACAAGTGGAGCGATCAGCAGCTGACCTTCCTGATGCGCCATGCGCGGAATGATTTCTCGCGCTGGGATGCGGCGCAGAGTCTGCTGGCGACCTACATCAAGCTGAACGTCAACCGTCATCAGCAGGGACAGCCGCTGTCGCTGCCGGTGCACGTGGCGGACGCCTTCCGCGCGATTCTGCTCGACGAGAAGATTGACCCGGCGCTGGCCGCCGAGATCTTAACCCTGCCGTCGGCCAACGAAATCGCCGAGATGTTCGCCATTATCGATCCTATCGCCATCGCCACCGTGCGCGAGGCGCTCACCCGCACCCTGGCGAACGAGCTGGCGGACGAATTCCTCGCGGTATATAACGCCAATAAGCTCGACAGCTACCGGGTGGAGCACGCCGATATCGGTAAGCGAGCCCTGCGCAATACCTGCCTGCGCTATCTGGCGTTCGCAGAGCCGACGCTGGGCGATAAGCTGGTGGCGGCGCAGTATCACCAGGCGGATAACATGACCGACGCGCTGGCCGCGCTGTCGGCGGCGGTTGCCGCTGAGCTGCCGTGCCGCGATGCGCTGATGCAGGAGTATGACGACAAATGGCATCAGGACGGCCTGGTGATGGACAAGTGGTTTATCCTGCAGTCCACCAGTCCGGCGGCCAATGTGGTCGAAACGGTACGCGGTCTGCTGAACCATCGTTCGTTCAGCATGAGCAACCCGAACCGCGTGCGGTCGCTCATCGGCGCTTTCGCCAGCAGCAACCCGGCGGCGTTCCATGCTGAAGACGGTAGCGGCTACCAGTTCCTGGTGGAGATGCTGACCGAGCTTAACCAGCGCAACCCGCAGGTCGCATCGCGACTGATTGAGCCGTTGATTCGTCTGAAGCGTTATGATGAGAAGCGCCAGGCGCTGATGCGCGCCGCGCTGGAGCAGCTGAAGGGGCTGAAGGATCTCTCAGGCGATCTGTACGAGAAAATCAGTAAGGCGCTGGCGTAACGGTGGCAAAATCCCCGGTTGCGCTCTCGCTTACCGGGGCTACAGCGCTGTGCGATTTGGTAGCCCGGCCGAGCGAAGCGCGGGCCGGGGACGTTAGTTAGCCATGACTAAACAAACGCGGTGCGCTCTCGCTCTTGCCGCGTTTCATCACCCGATCCAGCACCTCCGCCTCCAGCTCGGCCAGCTTCGCCGAACCGGTGCGCCGTGGTCGCGGAATATCCACGTTCAAATCGAGACCGATCTTCTTCTCTTCAATCAACAGCACCCGGTCGGCCATCGCCACGGCTTCGCTGACGTCGTGGGTCACCAGCAGGACCGTAAAGCCATGCTCCTGCCACAGGGAGACGATCAGCTCCTGCATCTCCATACGGGTGAGGGCGTCCAGCGCCCCCAGCGGCTCGTCCAGCAGCAGCAGGCGCGGGCGATGGATCAGTGCGCGGGCCAGCGCAACGCGCTGCTTCTGCCCGCCCGACAGCGCCGCCGGCCACTCCTGCGCGCGGCTCTCGAGTCCGACGCTGGCCAACGCCTGCAGGGCGGCGTCGCGCCAGGCGCCTTTTAACCCCAGCCCCACGTTATCAATCACCGTTTTCCACGGCAGCAGGCGCGCATCCTGAAACATCATCCGGGTGTCGTCCTGGATCGCCGCCAGCGGCGTCGCGCCTGCCAGCAGCTCGCCGGCATTCGGCTTTTCCAGGCCCGCCAGCAGGCGCAGCAGGGTGCTTTTGCCGCCGCCGCTGCGGCCCACCACCGCCACAAACTGGCCGCTGGGGATATGCAGATCCAGCTCGTTAAGAATGGTGTTGTCGCCATAGCGTTTAGTCACCCCGTTCAGCAGCAGCGGGATACCTGGGTTCAGACGGGCAGTGTTCATGCGTTAGCCTCCTGAAGATGATACGCCGGGTTCCAGCGCAGCCAGAGCCGCTCCAGCAGCTGGGCGCTGACGTCGGCCAGTTTGCCAAGAATGGCGTAAAGAATGATGGCGACCACCACCACGTCGGTTTGCAGAAATTCACGCGCATTCATCGCCAGGTAGCCGATACCGGCGTTCGCCGAGATGGTTTCGGCGACAATAAGCGTCAGCCACATCAGACCGAGTGCAAAACGCACGCCGACCATAATCGAGGGCAGGGCGCCGGGTAAAATCACGTGACGGAAAAGAGCAAAGCCGGATAAACCATAGCTGCGCGCCATCTCCACCAGCCCACGGTCGATATTGCGGATCCCGTGCCAGGTATTGATATAGATCGGGAACAAGGTGCCCAGCGATACGAGAAAGATCTTGGCGGTCTCATCGATGCCGAACCACAAGATCACCAGTGGGATCAGCGCCAGGTGCGGCACATTGCGCAGCATCTGGATCGACGTGTCCAGCAGGCGCTCGCCCCAGCGTGACAGACCGCTGATCAGGCCGAGCACCAGTCCAATGGAGCCGCCGATGGCGAAGCCGACCAGCGCCCGCCACGAGCTAATGGCCAGATGCTGCCACAGCTCACCGCTGGCCGAGAGCGTCCAGAACGCTTTCAAAACGCCCTCCGGCGAGGGCAGCACCCGCGTCGACAGCCAGCCGACGGACGACGCCAACTGCCAGACAATGACCGTTCCCACCGGAAGCAGCCAGGGGGCGAGGCGTAACAACAGGGGATGGGTTGATTTTGCCATCAGTGCCTCCTCAGCTCTGCGCCACTTTACGCGGGATAAACTCGTTAGCGACGGCTTCCCCCTGCAGACGCAGGTTGTGCGGCTGCGGAACAGACGGCACCGCGACGTCGAGCAGCGGGAACAGCAGCTCGCCGACCCGATACGCCTCTTCCAGATGCGGATAGCCGGAGAAGATAAAGCTATCGATACCCAGCGCGGCGTATTCATTGATCCGTTCGGCAACGGTAGCGGCATCGCCCACCAGCGCGGTCCCGGCGCCGCCGCGCGCTAAACCGACGCCAGCCCACAGGTTGGGGCTGATTTCCAGCTTATCGCGTCGACCATTGTGCAGCGCCGCCATCCGCTGTTGGCCGACGGAGTCGGTTCTGGCGAAGGCCGCCTGGGCGCGGGCGATAGTCTCATCATCCAGATGGGAGATAAGGCTGTCCGCCGCCTGCCAGGCTTCCTCATTGGTTTCCCGCACGATCACGTGCAGGCGGATGCCAAACCGCACCCGGCGACCGTGCCGGGCGGCTTTCTCCCGCACCTGAGCTATCTTCTCTGCCACCTGGGCCGGCGGTTCGCCCCAGGTAAGATAGAGATCGACCTGCTCAGCGGCCAGATCCTGCGCCACCTCAGACGATCCGCCGAAATAGAGCGGCGGACGCGGCTGCTGGAGCGGCGGGAACAGCAGTTTGGCGTCGCGAACGCGCTGGTGCTTGCCGTTAAAGGTGACAGTCTCCCCCTCCATCAGCTTGCGCCAGATATGGGTGAATTCAGCCGAGGCCTCATAGCGCTCGGTGTGGTCGAGGAAGACACCGTCGCCTGCCAGCTCGGCGGGATCGCTGCCGGTGACCAGATTGAACAGCGCCCGGCCGTTCGACAGTCGGTCCAGGGTCGCCGCCTGGCGCGCGGCCACCGTCGGCGACACCACGCTTGGCCTCAGGGCGACAAGAAATTTCAGCCGCTGCGTTACCGGGATCATCGAGGCCGCAACCAGCCAGGCATCTTCACATGAGCGCCCGGTCGGGATCAGTACGCCGGTGAATCCCAGCCGATCCGCCGTCTGCGCGATTTGCTGCAGATAGCCGTAATCGACCGGACGGGCTCCCTCTTCGGTACCCAGATAACGACCATCACCATGGGTCGGTAAAAACCAGAACATATTCAGACTCATGATTTCGCTCCTTGTGCGGCGGCGGGCTGCCAGATGCGGGCCCGGATATCAACTTTTTTCGGCACCAGCTTGTTCTCATAGAACAGGTCGGCCGTCTGCTGCTGGCGAGCGGCGGTTTCAGCGCTCACCGGGGTCACCGAGGTGGGGGGACGATGGTCCAGGTAGCTGGCGATCACCGCTTCCGGTAATCCCATCGTTTTTGCCAGCAGCGTAATGCTTTGCGCACGCTGGCTATGGGTCAGGGCATCGGCCTGGGTAAAGGTATCGAGTACGCCCTCAATAAAGGCGCCATTGCGTTCAGCGTAAGGGCGGGAAGCGAGATAGAAGGATCCCGTCTGTTTCAGGTCGGTTCCGTCGGTCAGTACCCGGGCGCCGCCCTGCAGCAGCGCGGCCGAGTAATACGGATCCCAGATCGCCCAGGCGTCGACATTGCCCTGCTGGAAGGCGGCGCGCGCATCGGCGGGGGCGAGATAGACCGGCTGAATGTCGCTAAACTTCAAACCTGCGAGCTGCAGGGCGCGCAGCAGCAGATTGTGGGAGCTGGAGCCTTTCTGAAAAGCGACCTTTTTCCCTTTTAGCTCAGCAACGTTATGAATCGGGCTGCCCTGCGCCACCAGAATCACTTCCGCTTTGGGCTTTGGCGGTTCCGAACCGATATACACCAGATCGGCGCCGGCCGCCTGCGCAAAGATAGGCGGAATGTCGCCAGTGCTGCCAATATCGATGCTGCCGACGTTCAGCGCCTCCAGCATCTGCGGACCGGCCGGGAATTCAATCCACGAAATATGGGTTTGCGGGTAGCGCTGCTCCAGCAGCTGATGGCTTTTCGCCAGCACCATGCTGACGCTGCCTTTCTGATAGCCGATGCGCAGGGCGTCAGGCGCCGCCGGGGCGGCATGGCCCAGGGCGGAGAACAGCAGCAGCCCGCCGAGGGTCAGAGCGCGGAGAGGATTAAGCATGTTCCACCCCACGCAGAGACGTTAACGACGGGGCGCGGCTGCTGGGGCGATGCAGCGCCTGCCAGAAGGTCTCCAGGGCTTCATCGAGGCGCCGCTGCAGGTTCGGGGTAAACTGCGGCTTGTGCTGGTAATCGGTCACCTGGCTGTCGTCGGCGAAGACGCCATGGAGGATCTCCTGAGCCTTGAGGGCATTCAGCACCGGCTTCAGTGCGTAGTCCACCGCCAGCATGTGGGCGATGGTGCCGCCGGTGGCCAGCGGCAGCACGATTTTGCCCTCCAGCGCCCGTTCAGGAAGCAGGTCGAGCAGCGTTTTCAGGGCGCCGGAAAACGAGGCTTTATACACCGGCGTGGCGATGATCAGTCCGTCAGCCCCGGCCAGCTGCTCATTGAGCGTCTGCAGCGCCGGGTTGTCGAAGCGAGCGTACAGGAGGTCTTCCGGGGCAAAGTTCTGCAGATGCCAGTGGCAGACTTCGATATCGGCGGCGGTGAGCGTCTCTCTGGCGTATTCCAGCAGGGCGCTGGAACGGGAAGGGTAACGCGGGCTGCCCGCAAGCGTAATGACGCGCATCTCTCTCTCCTTATAACTAAATGTTTGCATTTATCTATAATTGATAACATTTGTAGTGAGTGTGACAGAGGGCCATTCTTTCCCTAAATGATTTATCCACCGTTAGATAGCCGAAAAGCGCATAACGGCGCGCGGGGAGGTAATCGTTTGCGCTGATGGGGGATTTTTTGTCGCAGGTCAATTCCCTTTCCGCAACAGATCGCACATAATACGCCCCCGGTTTGCACACCGGGAATCCAGGAGAGTTCATGTACTACCCCTTCGTTCGTAAAGCCCTTTTTCAGCTCGATCCTGAGCGCGCTCATGAAGTTACCTTTCAACAATTACGCCGTGTCACCGGGACGCCGCTGGAAATACTGGTTCGCCAGAAGGTGCCGGCCAGGCCTGTCACCTGCATGGGGCTGACCTTTAAAAACCCGCTGGGTCTGGCGGCCGGGCTGGATAAAAACGGGGAATGCATTGACGCGCTGGGCGCGATGGGTTTTGGATCCATTGAGATCGGCACCGTGACGCCGCGTCCGCAGCCGGGCAACGATAAGCCAAGGATCTTCCGTCTGGTGGATGCCGAGGGGTTGATCAACCGCATGGGCTTTAATAACCATGGCGTCGATAACCTGGTTGAGAACGTGAAGAAGGCGCATTTTGACGGCGTGCTGGGCATCAATATCGGCAAAAATAAAGACACGCCGGTTGAGCACGGGAAAGATGATTACCTGATTTGTATGGAAAAAGTCTATCCCTACGCCGGCTATATCGCCATTAATATCTCCTCGCCGAATACCCCGGGGCTGCGCACGCTGCAATACGGCGAAGCGCTCGATGATTTACTCTCCGGTATTAAAAATAAGCAGCTTGAGCTGCAGCAGAAGCATCAAAAATATGTTCCGGTCGCCGTGAAGATCGCGCCGGATCTTTTGCCTGAGGAATTGATCCAGGTTGCCGATAGCCTCGTGCGTCATAATATTGATGGCGTGATTGCCACCAATACCACCCTCGATCGTTCTCTGGTTCAGGGAATGAAACATTGCGATGAGACCGGCGGACTTAGCGGTCGTCCATTACAATTAAAAAGTACCGAAATTATCCGTATGCTCTCCGCTGAGCTCAATGGCCGCTTGCCTATCATTGGCGTGGGCGGCATTGATTCCGTGATTGCCGCGCGGGAAAAGATGGCCGCCGGAGCATCGCTGGTGCAGATCTATTCCGGATTTATTTTTAAAGGTCCGCCGCTGATTAAAGAAATTGTTACCCACATCTAATCTTTTCCTCCTCTGAATCCCACCCAGGGCTTTATTTCCGGCCCTGGTTGTTTTATATTCCCTCACTGTTGCTTATTTAAACATTTTAGACTTTTCTTAATTTTAGAAAATATTCTGCGGCAAGTCGCAACAACTTTGCAGAGGCGTATGAAAGGGGACAGGGGGAAAAATGCGGATTAAACCTGACGATAACTGGCGTTGGTATTACGATGAAGAGCACGACCGCATGATGCTCGATCTGGCCAATGGCATGTTATTTCGCTCGCGCTTCGCCCGGCGCATGCTGACCCCGGACGCTTTTGCCCCATCGGGATTCTGCGTCGATGACGCCGCGCTCTATTTCTCCTTTGAAGAAAAATGCCGCGATTTCGAGTTGTCGAAAGAGCAGCGGGCGGAATTAGTCCTCAACGCATTAACCGCGATCCGTTTTCTCAAACCGCAGATGCCGAAAAGCTGGCACTTCGTCGCCCATCCCCATCACTGGCAGCCGAGCGGCGGCGACGCGGCCTGCGTCTGGCTGAGCGATACCGGCGAGCAGGTCAATTTGCTGGTGGTGGAGCCGGGCGATAACGCCGCGCTTTGTCTGCTGGCCCAGCCGGGTCTCACGCTTGCCGGCCGCGTTATGCAGCTGGGCGATGTGATTAAAATCATGAACGACAGGCTGCAGCCGGCGCAAAGCGCGGTCAGCTACAGCCTGGGACAGGCGGTTTAAGGCGCCAGGCGCAGGGCCGTTTTCGGCACGCAGCTGCAGGCGAGAATGGTGCCATCTCCGGCGACCGCATTTTTCTTTAACGGACTCACTTCCCCCTCTTCAAGACGGATGCGGCAGCTGCCGCAGATCCCCGCCCGACACGAGTAGGGTACGCGAATGCCCTGTTGCTCCAGTTGTTCCAGCAGCACCTGCTGGTTATTGCCGGTAAATTGTTGACCCTGCCATTCAATGGCAACCGTGGCCTGCTGCTGCGCCTCGGGAGCCGGGGTATCGTCGCTTTCGCCGGCGCCGTAGGCTTTCGCCGGGCCGCGGGCGAGGATTTCCACTTCATCCCCCACCCGGATCACGCCGCTGTTACGGGCTATCAGGTTCTGACCAAAGTCGACATCGCCATTATCCTGCGCGGTGCGGAAGCGCTTTAAGGTTTCCAGCGGCTCTCCGCTGGGATGCTTCTGCCCGCGCTCCGGACTGACGGTGGTAAAAATGCAGCGGCTGCACGGCTTGGCGACGTCAAATACCACCTCGCCGACGCGGATCACTTTCCAGCTGTCTTCATCCCAGGCCGCCGCGCCGGTGACCACGAGATTAGGGCGAAACTGTTCTATGCTTACGCTTGCCGGGCAGCGCTGCTGCAGGTCGCGCAGCGAGGCCTCGTTAGCCAGCAGGTAAGGGTAGCCGTCGGCGAAGGAGAGCGGTACCGCATCGTGGCGCTTCACCCGGCGGGTTAACTGTGGCCCCAGCCAGCGCAGCTGGACATCGCGATTGAAAAAGCCGCTGAGCCACTGATTAACGGCGGCGGGCGCGATAAGGGCGGTAAAATGGTTGCCCCAGACTTCTGTCGGCTCGGCCTGAGGGGCGAAATCGTTAAAACGCACCACGGCGCTGCTGCCGTCCGGTGCGGTCAGGTGAAGGCCATCATGCAGCGGCGCCGGAATAAATTTCACCATTTGCGGAAACTGACGGGCGGTAATAAAGGTGCCGTCGGTTTCGGTGACCATAAACAGGCGATCGAAGGCCAGGCCGCTGATATCGGCAAAGGCGTGGGTCAGGCCCATGCCGCGCATGGATTTAACGGGATGAATAAAAAGACGCGAGAGCGTTACCATACGCTGCCTCCGGGTTCCAAAAATAAGCCTATAACTTTATGACATAGGGCACATATTGGCTATAATGCGCACCAATTTTCTTTAAGTAAAAGTGACGATATGAATTCTCTGTTTGCCAGTACGGCTCGTGGGCTGGAAGAGCTGTTAAAAACTGAACTGGAAGGGCTTGGCGCGACGGACTGCCAGGTAGTCCAGGGCGGGGTCCATTTTCAGGGGGATACGCGCCTGCTGTATCAAAGCCTGATGTGGAGCCGGCTGGCTTCGCGCATCATGCTGCCGCTGGGCGAGTGTCGCGTATACAGCGATCTGGATCTGTACCTCGGCGTACAGGCCATTCCGTGGACGGAGATGTTCAACCCTGGCGCCACCTTCGCGGTGCATTTTAGCGGTCTCAATGAGGAGATCCGCAACAGCCAGTACGGTGCGCTGAAGGTCAAAGACGCCATTGTCGACAGCTTCACCCGTAAGAACCTGCCGCGCCCGAACGTCGATCGTGAGTCGCCCGATCTGCGGATCAACGTCTGGCTGAACAAAGAGACGGCGCACATCTCGCTGGATCTGAGCGGCGAAGGCCTGCACCTGCGCGGCTACCGCGATGGCACCGGTATGGCGCCGATCAAAGAAAACCTCGCGGCGGCGATCGTGATGCGTTCCGGCTGGGTGCCGGGCACCCCGCTCCTCGATCCGATGTGCGGCTCCGGTACCCTGCTGATTGAGGCGGCGATGCTGGCGACCGACCGCGCGCCGGGCCTGCACCGCGGCCACTGGGGCTTTGGCGGCTGGGCGCAGCACGACGACGCCATCTGGAAAGAAGTGAAAGCGGAAGCGCAAACGCGCGCCCGTCAGGGGCTGGCGGCATATGGGTCACGCTTCTATGGCTCCGATGTCGACGAACGCGTCATTGACCGCGCCCGTCGCAACGCCCGTCGGGCCGGCATCGGCGAGCTGATCGATTTTGAAGTCAAAGACGTCGCCCAGCTGAATAATCCGCTACCGAAAGGCCCGTACGGCACCGTGATCAGCAACCCGCCGTACGGCGAGCGTCTGGAAAGCGAGCCGGCGCTGATCGCCCTGCACAGCCTGCTGGGCCGGATCATGAAAAGTCAGTTTGGCGGCTGGAACCTGTCGGTGTTCAGCGCCTCGCCGGAGCTGTTAAGCTGCCTGCAGCTGCGCGCCGACAAACAGTTTAAAGCCAAGAACGGCCCGCTGGACTGCGTACAGAAGAATTATCACCTGGCGGAGAGCGAAGGCGGCAAGCCGGCGATGCTGGCGGAAGATTTTGCTAACCGTCTGCGTAAGAACCTGAAGAAGTTTGAAAAATGGGCCCGTCAGGAAGGCATTGAATGCTATCGCCTGTACGATGCTGACCTGCCGGAATACAACGTGGCCATCGACCGCTACGCCGACTGGGTGGTGGTCCAGGAATATGCCCCGCCGAAAACCGTCGATGCGCACAAAGCGCGCCAGCGCCTGTTCGATATTATCGCCGCGACCATCGCCGTACTGGACATGGCGCCTAACAAGCTGGTGCTGAAGACCCGCGAGCGGCAGAAGGGGAAAAACCAGTACCAGAAGATGGCGGAGAAGGGCGACTTTATCGAGGTGCAGGAGTACAACGCGCGCCTGTGGGTCAACCTCACCGACTACCTGGATACCGGTCTGTTCCTCGACCACCGTATCGCCCGCCGTATGCTCGGCCAGATGAGCAAAGGCAAGGACTTCCTGAATCTGTTCTCCTATACCGGCAGCGCCAGCGTCCACGCCGGTCTCGGCGGCGCGCGCTCCACCACCACGGTCGATATGTCGCGCACCTATCTGGAGTGGGCGGAACGCAACCTGCGTCTCAATGGCCTGACCGGCCGCGCGCATCGCCTGATGCAGGCGGACGTGCTGGGCTGGCTGCGGGAGAGCACCGAGCAGTTCGATCTGATCTTTATCGATCCGCCGACCTTCTCCAACTCCAAACGAATGGAAGATGCTTTCGACGTCCAGCGCGATCACATTCGCCTGATGACCGATCTGAAACGTCTGCTGCGTAAAGGCGGCACCATTATGTTCTCGAATAACAAACGCGGTTTCCGTATGGATCATGACGGGCTGGCGGCGCTTGGCCTGAAGGCGCAAGAAATTTCGCAAAAAACGCTGTCGCAGGATTTTGCCCGCAACCGTCAGATCCACAACTGCTGGCTGATTACCGCAGCCTGAAAGGAATAAAGAATGTCACTGATTAGTATGCACGGCGCCTGGCTTTCCTTCAGCGATGCGCCGCTGCTGGATAATGCCGAGCTGCATATCGAAGATAACGAACGCGTCTGCCTCGTCGGACGCAACGGCGCCGGTAAATCGACCCTGATGAAGATCCTCAACCGCGAGCAGGGGCTGGATGACGGGCGCATTATTTATGAACAGGATCTGATTGTGGCGCGTCTGCAGCAGGATCCGCCGCGCAATGTCGCCGGTACAGTGTACGATTTTGTCGCGGAAGGCATCGCCGAGCAGGCGGCCTACCTGAAGGCCTATCATGACGTGTCGCATCAGGTCATGACCGATCCGAGCGACAAAAATTTAAATGAACTGGCGCGCCTGCAGGAGCAGCTCGATAACCTGGGGCTGTGGCAGCTGGACAGCCGCATTAATGAAGTGATTGAGCAGCTTGGTCTCGACGCCAACGCGCAGCTGGCATCCCTGTCCGGCGGCTGGCTGCGTAAAGCGGCGCTGGGCCGCGCGCTGGTCAGCGGGCCGCGCGTGCTGCTGCTCGATGAACCCACCAACCACCTGGATATCGAAACCATCGACTGGCTGGAAGGGTTCCTCAAAACCTTTAAAGGCACCATTATCTTTATTTCGCACGACCGCTCCTTTATCCGCAATATGGCGACGCGCATCGTCGACCTCGATCGCGGCAAGCTGGTGACCTACCCGGGCGATTACGATCAGTATCTGCTGGATAAAGAGGAAGCCCTGCGGGTTGAAGAGCTGCAGAATGCGGAATTCGACCGCAAGCTGGCCCAGGAAGAGGTATGGATCCGCCAGGGGATCAAAGCGCGCCGCACGCGTAACGAAGGCCGCGTTCGCGCCCTGAAGGCGATGCGTCGCGAGCGCGGGGAGCGCCGGGAAGTGATGGGCAGCGCCAGAATGCAGGTTGAAGAGGCTTCGCGCTCCGGCAAAATCGTGTTCGAAATGGAGAACGTCAACTACCAGGTTGATGGCAAAGTGCTGGTGAAAGATTTCTCCGCGCAGATCCAGCGCGGCGACAAGATTGCCCTGATTGGCCCCAACGGCTGCGGGAAAACCACGCTGCTGAAGCTGATGCTTGGCCAGCTGCAGGCCGACAGCGGGCGGATCCACGTCGGCACTAAACTGGAAGTCGCCTACTTCGACCAGCACCGCGCAGAGCTGGATCCGGATCGGACGGTGATGGATAACCTCGCGGAAGGTAAGCAAGAGGTGATGGTTAACGGTAAGCCGCGCCATGTGCTGGGCTACCTGCAGGACTTCCTGTTCCATCCCAAACGGGCGATGACCCCGGTGCGCGCGCTCTCCGGCGGGGAACGTAACCGCCTGCTGCTGGCGCGTCTGTTCCTGAAACCCAGCAACTTATTGATTCTCGATGAACCGACAAACGACCTGGATGTCGAAACGCTGGAGCTGCTGGAAGAGCTGATCGATGGCTATCAGGGCACCGTGATGCTGGTAAGCCACGATCGTCAGTTCGTGGATAACACCGTAACCGAATGCTGGATCTTCGAAGGCGGCGGTCGCATCGGCCAGTACATCGGCGGCTATCACGATGCCCGCGGCCAGCAGGCCCAGTCGTTGGCGCAGAAGCAGCCGGCAGCGAAAAAAACGATGGAAGTCGCTCAGCCAAAAGCAGAAACTGTCAAACGCGGTGGGAACAAACTAAGCTATAACCTGCAGCGCGAGCTGGAACAGCTGCCGCAGAAGCTGGAAGCTCTCGAGGCCGAACTGCAGACGCTGCAGGAACAGGTTGCCGATCCCGACTTCTTTGGACAACCGCACGATCGCACGCAGCAGGTGCTGGCAAAGCTGGCCGAAGCGGAACAGGCGCTGGAAGCAGCCTTTGAACGCTGGGAATATCTCGAAGGATTAAAGAACGGCGCCTGAGCCGAGGAGTTGTCATGTGCGATCATCATCATGCTGCGCGACATATTTTATGTCCCCAATGTGATTTGCTGGTGGCTTTGCCGCAGCTGGAGCATCGCCAGAAAGCCGCTTGCCCGCGCTGCGGTACAACGTTAACCACCACATGGGACGCGCCTCGCCAGCGTCCCACGGCTTACGCGTTGGTCGCGCTGTTTATGCTGCTGTTGGCCAACCTGTTTCCATTTATCTACATGAAAGTGGGCGGGATCAGCAGCGAAATAGAGCTGTTGGAAATTCCCAATGTGTTATTTACCGAGGATTACGCCAGCCTCGGCACCTTCTTTTTACTCTTTGTGCAACTGGTACCGGCCTTTTGCCTGGTCACCATTCTACTGTTGGTCAATCGGGTCAGGATGCCCGCTGGCCTGAAAGCGTTTCTGGCGCGAATTCTGTTTCACCTGAAGACGTGGGGAATGGCGGAGATCTTTCTTGCCGGCGTGCTGGTGAGCTTCGTTAAGCTGATGGCCTATGGCGATATCGGTATCGGTCTGAGCTTTGTTCCGTGGTGCATGTTTTGTCTGCTGCAGTTACGCACTTTCCAGTGCGTCGACCGCCGCTGGCTGTGGGATGATATTGCCCCCATGCCAGCCATTAGCCAACCGCTGAAGGTCGGAGTGGCCGGCATCCGCCAGGGGCTGCGCTCCTGCGCCTGCTGCACGGCGGTGTTACCCGTCGACCAGACGGTCTGCCCGCGCTGTCATAGTAAAGGAACGGCGCGGCGTAAAAACAGCCTGCAGTGGACGCTGGCCCTGCTGGTGACCTCATTTATCCTCTATCTCCCCGCCAATATTATGCCGATCATGATCACCGATCTGCTGGGCGATAAAATGCCGTCAACCATCATGGCCGGGGTAATTTTACTGTGGAGCGAGGGGTCTTATCCGGTGGCGCTGGTGATTTTTATTGCCAGTATTATGGTGCCGACGCTAAAGATGATCGCTATCGCCTGGCTGTGCTGGAATGCCAATGGCAACGGTGCGCGCGATTCGGAACGCATGCATCTGATCTATGAAGTGGTGGAATTTGTTGGCCGCTGGTCAATGATTGATGTTTTTGTCATCGCCGTACTCTCTGCGCTGGTGCGCATGGGAGGGTTGATGAATATCTATCCCGCCATCGGCGCGGTTATGTTTGCGCTGGTGGTGGTGATGACCATGTTTTCAGCCATGACGTTTGATCCCCGTTTACTGTGGGATCGTGAGCCAGATTCAAGCCATGAGGAAAGACAACAACATGGAAAATAAGAGCGGAGAAGCGAAAGTGCAGAAGGTGAAGAACTGGTCACCGGTGTGGATCTTCCCTATCGTCACTGCGCTGATCGGGGCGTGGATCCTGTTTTATCATTACAGCCATCAGGGACCTGAGGTCACGCTGATCACCACGAATGCGGAGGGGATTGAAGGGGGAAAAACCCGTATCAAGAGCCGTAGCGTGGACGTTGGGGTGGTGGAGAGCGCCACGCTGACCGACGATTTAACCCACGTGGAAATCAAAGCCCGCCTCAATTCCGGGATGCAGAAATTACTGCACAACGATTCCGTCTTCTGGGTGGTGAAACCGCAGGTAGGGCGCGAGGGGATCAGTGGCCTGGGAACATTATTGTCCGGGGCCTATATTGAACTGCAGCCGGGGTCGAAAGGTACGGTGCCGGAGCAGTATCCGCTGCTTGATTCTCCGCCGCTGGCCTCGCCGGACGCCAAGGGGATCCGTATTCTGCTGGAGAGCAGCAAGGCGGGCCAGCTGTCGCCGGGCGATCCGGTACTGTTCCGCGGCTATCGCGTGGGGTCGGTGGAAACCAGCACCTTCGACACCCAGAAACGTCGTATCACTTATCAGTTGTTCATCAATGCGCCCAATGACCGCCTGGTGACCACCAATGTCCGCTTCTGGAAGGACAGTGGGATCGCTGTCGATTTGACCTCGGCGGGGATGCGCGTCGAGATGGGCTCGCTGTCGACGCTGTTTGGCGGCGGCGTGAGCTTCGATATTCCGGAAGGACTGGATCTCGGCGAGCCGGTGGCGAATAAAACGGAATACCATCTGTTTGACGATCAGAAGAGCATCCAGGATTCGGTCTTTACCGAACATATTGACTATGTGATGTTCTTCAAAGACTCAGTTCGCGGCCTGCAGCCCGGCGCGCCGGTGGAGTTCCGCGGCATCCGTCTGGGAACCGTCGGCAAAGTGCCATTCTTCATCCCCGGTCTGAAGCAGCGTTTGAACGACGACTATCGCATTCCGGTGGAAGTGCGGGTTGAACCGCAACGTCTGATTAACCAGCTGGGCGGCGATCCGAATATTCGCGCCCACATTGACGATCTGATCAACCGCGGACTGCGTGGCTCGCTGAAAACCGGCAATCTGGTGACCGGCGCGCTGTATATCGATCTCGACTTCTATCCGAAGGCGCCGCCGCGCGGGAAAATGCAGGAGTTTAACGGCTATCCGATTATCCCGACCATCAGCGGTGGTCTGGCGCAGATCCAGCAGCGTCTGATGGATGCGCTGGATAAGATTAATAACCTGCCGCTCAATCCGTTGCTGGAGCAGGCGACGAGCACCCTGGCGCAGAGCGAGAAGACCATGCAGCACGTGCAGACCACGCTGGATAGTCTGAATAAGATCACCTCCAGCCAGTCGATGCAGCAGTTGCCTGCCGATATGCAGACGACGCTGCGCGAGCTGAACCGCAGCATGCAGGGCTTCCAGCCGGGCTCCGCGGCCTACAATAAGATGGTGGCCGATATGCAGCGTCTGGATCAGGTGCTGCGCGAGCTGCAGCCGGTCCTGAAAACGCTCAATGATAAGAGCAATGCGCTGGTATTTGAGGCGAAGGATAAAAAAGACCCACAGCCGAAGGGAGCGAAATAATGAAAAAATGGTTACTCGCGGCAACCGTATGCGTGCTGACGGCATGCAGTAGCGGCGGCGAAAGCAAAACGTATTACCAGCTGCCGGTGGCGCAGGGCGGCGCACAGCGCGCCGCCAGCCAGGGGGCACGTCTGCTGTGGGTTGAGCAGGTCAGCATCCCGGATTATCTGGCGGGTAACGGGGTGGTCTACCAGACCACCGACGTACAGTATGTGATCGCCAATAATAATCTGTGGGCCAGCCCGCTGGACCAGCAGCTACGCACCACGCTGGTGGCGAACCTGAGCCAACAGCTGCCGGGCTGGGTAGTGTCATCCCAGCCGCTGGGTAGCGAACAGGATACGCTCAACGTCGCGGTCAACGGCTTTCACGGACGCTACGACGGGCGGGTTATCGTCAGCGGTGAGTGGCTGCTGAAGCATCAGGGGCAGCTGATCAAGCGCCCGTTTAACATCGTGCTTAAGCAGGATCAGGATGGATATGATGCGATGGTCAAGACCCTGGCGCAGGCGTGGAGCCAGGAGGCGGCAGCCATTGCCAGCGAGCTTAACCGTCTGCCATAAGTAAAATTCATCACGCTGATCTGCCGCGCGGTTCATCTGAGCCGCGCGGCTTTTTTTTGTCAGGTCAGTTCGTTACCGGCCGGTGTGCCAGGTGAACAAAAAATGAACTCTTATATAGGTCACAAATATGACAATGGCGTGAATTTTGCGCATTGACGTCGCCTTCATTTCGCGGTATTCGTAACCCGTGGCTGCACAATTTGCGACCACTGTTTTCTTTTCCACCAGATCAAAGAATGAGGGAAACGAGGCATGAAGAGACAAAAACGAGATCGCCTGGAACGGGCACATCAACGCGGATATCAGGCGGGTATCGCAGGAAGATCGAAAGAAATGTGTCCATACCAGAGCTTGAATCAACGCTCATGGTGGCTGGGAGGCTGGCGAGAAGCCATGGAGGACAGGGTACTAACGGCCTGACACTGTCTCTTTAAAAAAGAAGCCTCCGCATAGCGGGGGCTTCGCCTTTTAATCGCTGCTGAACGTTATCAGAAAGCGGAAGTATCCTGGAACAGACCCACTTTCAGATCGCTTGCGGTGTAGATCAGACGATCGTCAACCAGCACTTCTCCATCCGCAAGGCCCATAATCAGACGACGGTTAACGATGCGCTTGAAGTGGATGCGGTAGGTCACTTTTTTCGCGGTCGGCAGAACCTGTCCCGTGAATTTCACTTCGCCAACGCCCAGCGCACGGCCTTTGCCTTCGCCGCCGAGCCAGCCGAGATAGAAACCTACCAGCTGCCACATGGCATCCAGGCCCAGGCAGCCCGGCATCACCGGATCGCCGATAAAGTGGCAACCGAAGAACCACAGGTCCGGGTTGATGTCGAGTTCGGCCTCAACATAACCTTTGTCGTAGTTACCACCGGTTTCGGTCATTTTGATGACGCGGTCCATCATCAGCATGTTTGGCGCCGGCAACTGCGGGCCTTTCGCGCCGAACAGTTCACCACGACCAGAGGCAAGAAGATCTTCTTTTGTATAGGATTCGCGTTTATCTACCATGTTTTCAGTAAGCCTTATTTTAAGTTCGGGACGCAGGATAGCTAACACGTGTAAGCTGAACAAGTCCGATCAGTTAGAACTTGTCCCACCTAACCAGCGTAGCGGCCACGGAAAACGATGGCGAGTCTCCTGCTGGGTCGCCTGCGCTATCCGCTCCTGAATGGTTTGTCGCAGCGTCTGTCCTTCACCGTCCCACATCAGCTGGGTCAACATCGGCAGCGCTTCGGTAATATCGTCTATTGCCCAGATAGCAAACTGATTGTCGGCAACGGCCTGACGCAGCTCGTGGGTCAGACTAAGGTGGCGAACGTTGGCGGCAGGGATAATCACGCCCTGTTTTCCGGTGAGACCGCGCTGCTGACAGATTGTGAAGAAACCTTCAATTTTTTCATTCAGTCCGCCGACCGGCTGCACACGACCAAACTGGTCGACGGAGCCGGTGATCGCGATGCTCTGATTAATCGGCACGTTGGCCAGCGCGCTGATTAAGGCGCAGAGTTCCGCCATGGAGGCGCTGTCGCCATCCACTTCACTGTAGGACTGTTCAAAGGTCAGCGAAGCGGAGAAGGGGAGTTGTTGCTCCAGCTCCAGCTCGGACATCAGAAAAGCCTGCATGATCATCATGCCTTTCGCATGGATGTTGCCGCCCAGCTCGGCTTTGCGTTCGACGTCGATAAACTCGCCGTCGCCAATGTGCACGACGCAGCTGATGCGCGAAGGTTCGCCGAAGGCGCGTGGATGACCGGGGAATTCAATGACCGAGAGGGCGTTGATCTGCCCGACGCATTCGCCTTCGGTTTCAATCAGGATCTGTTCCTGCAGGATTTCATCCTGCATACGCTCCGCCAGGTAGCCTTCACGCCACTCCCGGCGCGCCAGCATCGTCTGCATCGCTTCGCCGGTAATCTCTTCGCCTTCGCAGAAGGCGGCAGACTCACGCAGCTGGCGGGCTATCCATAGCGGGCTGAGCGGCAGGGTCTCCTGGTCGCCGGTGTAGCGCGTCCCTTCATCGATCAGCAGTGGCCAGGCATCGCTCGCCGGGCCCGGTAGCTCCAGCTGCTGCGCATTCTGCCATACCCACTGGCACCAGGCCTTCAGCGTATCGGCGTCCGCAAACTGCAGGGTGTCTTCATACTCGCTATAGATAGCCTGGGCAGAGAGCTCTGGCTCCATTTCCTGGAAATCGGCCAGCGATTCGCGTTCGCCCACCAGCATGACTTTCAGGCTCAGCGGCATGGAAGGGATGCTGACCGGCAGCGGCCGTGATTCATCAATGGAGAGCCAGTCAAAGCGCTGACGGGTCACCATATTTTTCAGGCGCATCCACAGCAGCGGTTGCGCCAGTAATGCGCGTAGTGAGAGCACCAGCACGCCGCCGTTGGCCTGATGGACCAGGCCTGGCTGGAGTGTGATTTCACCGTTAAACTGGCGTACGCAGCCAAACAGCTGTTCCGCCTCCAGCCAATCGGCCGCCACGACCGGAGCGGTACTGGCAAAATTATCTTCAGCGCGTTGCGCCGGCGTGAGCGTCACGTGAGGGCCGTTAACCTCATAGCGAACTCCGTGAAGCGGTGCGGCAGGCTCGTGCAGCGTGCGAGTTTCAGCCGCCAGCCATTGCAGATATTCCGGCTCCTCAGGGGCTTTCACCAACATGAAGGAGGAGACTGCCGGGGTGTACAGCAGCTGCTCAAGCGCATAGAACAACCGCGGCTGCAGATCGCCCGAGAGGGAGGGGGCCGGATGAGAGAGTTCAGCTTGAGCAAACAGCGCCTGGTAAGGTTCCAGATCAGGCGCAAGGTCGGTTCGGGTCAGTTTCGTAATGGTCAAAGTCGCTGTTTTTTAGTTAGATGTAAAGCGCGCAATTATACCTGATGCCGCGTCTGAGCACACGGAGGATTATGGCTACCCCGATGATTACCCGGCCATCCACATCACGAATAATGATTTATATTCAGCACATCAGGAAAAAACTGATATCCTGAAATGAGTTACACGGTCACATTGAGATCGCAATGAAATATCAACAACTGGAAAATCTTGAAAGCGGCTGGAAATGGAAATATCTGGTAAAGAAGCACCGGGAAGGTGAGCTGATTACCCGCTACATTGAGGCCAGCGCTGCGCAAGCTGCGGTAGATGACTTGCTGACGCTCGAGAATGAACCTGTGCTGGTGCATGCCTGGATTGAGCAGCATATGAATCCGGCGCTGATGAACCGCATGAAACAGACCATCCGTGCGCGACGGAAACGCCATTTTAACGCCGAGCATCAGCATACGCGTAAGAAGTCGATCGACCTTGAGTTTGTCGTCTGGCAGCGCCTTGCCGGTCTGGCGCAGAGGCGAGGGAAAACCTTGTCTGAAACCATCGTCCAGCTGATTGAGGATGCTGAGCATAAAGAGAAGTATGCCAGCAAAATGTCGAGCCTGAAGCACGATCTGCAGGTACTGTTAGGTAAGGAGTAGCGGGCTGCCCGTTCAGTGGTGACTAAGGCGCAGGTCGCGCCACACAGGCTACCATCCGCCTCTTACGGCCTTCAGCTTTTAGCCGCTAAAGCGAGCGAGAAGACATAAAAAAACCCGCCGAAGCGGGTTTTTTCATCAGTTATAACTTAAGCCGCAGGCTGAGTTACAACTTCTTTGTAGCCTTTAACTTCGATCTCTACACGACGATCCGGAGCCAGGCAGTCGATCAGGGCAGCGCGAGCTTTCACGTTGTCACAGGTGTTGCCAGTAACCGGGTTGGATTCACCCATGCCGCGAGCGGAGATTTTGCCAGCCGGGATGCCTTTAGCAACCAGGTAGTCAACAACGGACTGAGCACGTTTCTCAGACAGCTGCTGGTTGTAAGCTTCGGAACCGATGCGGTCGGTGTAGCCCAGAACAACAGCGGAACCGTCTTTCGGATCCATGTTGCTCAGCTGGGTGTACAGCTGATCCAGAGCCTGCTGACCTTCCGGTTTCAGGGTTGCTTTGTTGAAGTTGAACAGTACGTCAGACTTCAGGGTGAAGTGCTTGGTCGCCACTTCCGGAGCCGGAGCCGGAGCCGGAGCTACAACCGGTGCAGCATCTTCCTGACCGAAACGGTAGGAAACGCCCAGGCTCAGCATGCCGTTATCAGGACGGGTACCCACAGTGCCCGCGTCGCCGATGTTGTTAACCCACTGGTATTCCAGACGGGTAGCGATGTCACGAGTAACAGCCCACTCTACGCCACCAGCAAATACTGGGGAAACGCCAGTGTCGTGTTCGCTACGGGAAACGCCGGTAGAAGCGTAGTTGCCTTTGGAGTCAGCGCGCCAAACCATGCCGCCCAGACGGGTGTAGATGTCCAGATCGTCAGTGATCGGGTAACCCAGTTTAGCGGTCAGCTGAACGCCCTGAGCTTTGAAAGCACCGTTGTCAACGCTGCCTTTATATGCCATACGGCCCAGCCAGTCGTAACCCATTTCGAAACCGAGGTACGGGTTAACCTGGTAACCACCGAACGCACCAGCACCGAGCTGATCGTTACGGGTCGGACCATTGTTGCCCTGGAAACCGTTACCGTAGAAACCGGTGTCGTGATACTGGGACCAACCCAGTTTACCACCTGCATACCAGGTGTTATCTTTCGGAGCGGCCTGCGCTACGGTAGCGAAGCCAGCCAGTGCCACTGCAATCGCGATAGCTGTCTTTTTCATTTTTTGCGCCTCATTATCATCCAAAATTCGCCATGAAGTTACAAAAGACCTCACGGTTAAATCCTTCACCGGGGGCGTGACTTGTTGTTAACTATGCTGATACATGCAGCGTAAGCCGATCACCCCTGGCGATGTAAAGTCTACAACTTAGTTCGAAACTTACAAGTGTGAACTCTGTCAGGCATATGAAAAAAAAGGGTTGTGTACACAATATTTAACAAATATGGTTGATTTTCGTACACGAAAAAAAGGCACAAATGCCCGTGTGGCAGGCATTCCGCGAAAAAGACCTTAAAAAACGCTGTGCCATTACTACCGGTAAAAAAAATTCCAGGAATAATCCTAATTTCACTCAATGATACAAATTTGAGTGAATTTTTAGCCCGCTGAGTTGTCTGCCGAGCGTGCCCTGATTTCGGACCGGGCGCATGATGAATCCCATCGCGCAGCCTTCCTGGGCTGCATGCACCAGACGCTCATGTTCGTCAGCGGTTAACTCCTCCGCCAGCCAGCAGATAACCACACTATAGTTACCGGTACGCAGGGCGCGGATCATCGAGTCTAAAGTGTGACTGGGGGAGAGCTGGCTAATTTGCATGACCTTAGACAGCGGCAGACCGGCGGACTGAACCCACTCGCGGCTAAGCTTTTGTTGCGGCGTAAGCCACAGCTGCCAGCGAGACTGTTGACCCAACTGCTGTAATAAAGGTAGCAACAACAACTGTGTCATCATGGGTTGATCTTCACGATAGACAATTTCACTGATCAGCCCATTGGCGGCCTGTTCGCCAGAACGATGAGCGTAGTGGGCTGCCGGAGCAGAGGCCTGTGCTGAACGGTTTGCATGAGCTGAAGTAAACATAGTCTATCCCGCCTGTAGTTACTGTATGCATATACAGTATATCCGCCAGGGGAAAAGATCAACCGCAATTTGTCATTTTGCTGGTGGAAATTTAATCGCTTTCAGCCATCCTGACGGTACAGGTTTGCGGCTACTCGCAACACCATCCTTAACACCGGCTAATCCTTTTTCTCCTGTCTGCCAGTTGCAGCAACAGCTGCAATTTTCTGAAAGCGTCTCGCAAAACCGCATTCTGGTGGAAAAGCAGGCAAAAATCATCTTGCTGCTGTCAGGGAAGTCCCTTATGTTTTCCCTTAGCGGATCCGTTAACAACTTAAGTTTAATTACATGATTCACAAAGGAATGATCATGAGAAAACTCGTATGTCCGCGGCTCCCGCAATTTCAGGCCTGCGTCTCTCCGCTGGGCCAACTTCACTCTCGCCCCCTGTTTGGCGGCTACAGCCTGGCTATCGAAGATACCGTGTTTGCGATGGTGGCAGAGGGGAATATTTATCTAAAGGCCTGCGAGCAGAGCGCTGCCTATCGGGTAGAACACCATAATCCTTTATTGATGCTGCGCCGACACGGGCGCATCGTGCCGCTAAAGTATTATCAAATCGACGATGCCTTGTGGCGCGATGAGAAACAGCTTTTCCGCTTGTCGCTGATGTCGTGGCAGAGCGCCCAGCGTGAAAAATATCGCCGCCGGTCGTCGGGACGCCTGAAGGATTTACCCAATATCAGTTTTCATATGGAGTTGCAGCTGATTCACTCGGGCATTCCAGACGTGTTAGCACTACGGGAGGTGGGCGCCCGCCAGGCCTGGCTAAAGCTGCGCGAGAACAATGCTTCCCTATCGCACAACGTCTTGCTGGCGCTGGAGGGGGCTATCGTTGGCGTTCATGCCGCCGCGCTCCCGACGCCACGGCGTCAGGAGCTTCTGGAATGGGCGTCTGCGCGCTAATGGACAACGGTTATTCCGTTTGAGCGTGTACCCGCTGCTGCAGGCGGCAGATTTCAGGCAACAGCGCCAGCAGCAGGCCAATCTGCTGTAGCACCAGGGGCTCTTTACTGTCCGCGCGAGGCTCCAGATGGTGGATCCGGCTTTGCAGGCTGGTCAACGCCTTCTGCACCCGCTGTTCATCCGCTGGGGTATGATGCAGGGCATCATCCACATAGCAGACCGCATCATCGAGCAGGGCGAGGATGTCCGGCGTGGACAGTTTTTCCCGATGCGCGCCGAGAGCGGAAATGTAGCTGGTGAAGGTATGATTGAGACACAGCAGGCGAAAGGCGGTCTCGCGCTGGGCGGCATCCGCCCGTGGTTCCGTCGACAAGTTCGAGACGACGGAAGCCAGCTCAGCATCGCGGTTGTAGGCGTCACGGCGTGCGACACGGTAGGCCAGCCGGTTGTCGCGGCCCTGGTGGTACTGCTCCAGGATGGCATCCAGATAACGGCAGTTCGCGTTTAGCGCCCGGTCCAGCGCCCGCGGCAGGTTGCGGAATTTCCAGTCCGGCCAGATGAAGCTGACCGCCGCCCAGGCGATGGCGCAGCCGATCAGCGTATCAATGATGCGCGGCAGCGCGACTTCAAAACCTTCGCCAAGCAGGTTAAAGCACAGCAGCACCAGCAGCGTAATAAACATGGTGGCATGGGCGTACTGCACGTTACGAAAGGCGAAGAACAGCACGCCGGTGAGGACGATCAGCAGCAGCTGCCCTTCAACCGACGGTACCAGCAGGAGGACCGGCAGGCCGATCGCCACCCCGACCAGCGTGCCGATGATCCGCAACGCCAGACGATGGCGGGTGGCGTTATAGTTCGGCTGACAGACGAACAAACTGGTCAGCAGGATCCAGTAGCCGTGCTGAAGACCGGTAAACTGGATGAAGGCATAGCCGGCGCAGAGCACCAGCGACATACGCACCGCGTGGCGAAAGAGGGCTGACTCTGGCGACATATTGCGCTGCAGGCGCAGCCAGATATCGTTCAGTCCGCCGAGCCTGTCGTCGGCCAGCAGCGTCTCTGTATTACTCCCGGCGGGCGCGGTGGTTTGCACCGATTCAATCGTGGCCAGCTGAGCATCAATGGCGCGCAGGTTATTGAGTAAATAGCCAAGGGCGTTGAGCTGCTCATCGGATGCGCCGCTGGCGCGTACGCGCTCAAGTGCCGCATCGAGATGCATAAACGCCCGTTCGAAATGGGCATCATGCTGATAGGGTTCGCGCAGCAGAATCGCCCGCGAGAGTTTCTGGCAGGCCTGCGCCTGCATCGAAAGCATGCGCTGGAAACGGAACATCACATCGCTGTAGCGGAACTGGTCGCGCAGGGTCTGGTACTGAATATGCGATGAGCTGGCGCGTTCATGAATATCCTGGGCCACAAAGTAATACTGCAGCGTACGACGAGTACCACGCTGTCCCCGGTCGCCTCGTAGTCGGGTCAACAGTGATACCTTGGTTTGGTTAAGGGTCGCCACCAGTTGGCCGTTGGCGAGGGCCAGATCGTACAGCGGCGCCTGGCTCTCATCCTCAAGGTCTGGATCAAACAGCCGGGATTTGAGCTCCAGATAGCGGGCCAGTTGCTCATAGCTACGCGCCAGGTTGTCCTGCAGTGGACGAATTGGAAAAATCAGATGGCCGGACAACGTCAGCAGGTTGTACCACACGGCTCCTGCCAGCAGGAACAACGGCTGCAGATACCAGTGATCGTACAGCGTGACGCCGAGCATGGTGTAGATGGCGATAAGCAGGGCGCCGAAGGCAATGGTCGCATAGCGCTGTCCTAGGCCGCCAAGCAAAATAAAGCCGATGGTAGACACGGTCAGACCAAGGGCAAACAGCGGCGGCCACGGAAACAGCAGCTCCACGGAGGCGGAGGCGATAAAAAAGCAAACCAGAGTAATGGCGAGGTTGCGCAGACGGCCCGCCAGACGGTCATCAAGGTCGGTCAGCGCCGCGGCCACGACGCCGAGGGTGAGGGGGATGGTCAGTTTGACTTCGCCGATCCACCAGGGAAACAGCGTCGTGCCGCAGAGCGCAATAAAAATGCGTACGTTATAAAGCCAGGCGCTGTTCCAGGTGTAGCGGCGTAGCAGGGGGCTAATCATGTCCGTGTTCCGTTCGGTTACTGAAAGCGACGACGCGCATTGGCTTCGCGTGCGGCGCGCGCGGTTTCCACAGAGACGACCCGGCGACCCACCGGCCAGAGGGCGATGGCGGCGATTTTAAAATTAGCGATCCCCACCGGGATACCAATGATAGTCAGGCATTGGGCGATGCCGCTGAAAATATGCATCAGGCACAACCACCAGCCGAAAAAAATGAACCACAGAATGTTCAGGATGGTGCCGCCGGCGTTCAGCAGGCTGTTTTGGCGACCTGGCTCGAGCTCATCAACATGAATCGCCTCGTTACCATAGGGAAATAACGAAAGGCGAGTGATTTCCCAGCAGGAACGAGTCAGCGGCAGCGTGACGATCAGCATAATGCTGACCAGGGTGGCGAGCAGCCAGCCTAAAGTGGTGGCGAAACCGCCAAGGATAAAGTTCAAAATATTCAGAATGGTACGCATAAAGCCTCGGTTTTGCCCTGTGGATAATAAGACCTGACAATTGTAACGTTTTTTTGCGCTGGAGCACCTGGTCCGGGACGGTTAAACTGAAAAACAATCCACCCTGATTGAAAATCGACATTATATGGAACTTAAAGCGACAACATTGGGCAAACGCATGGCTCAGCATCCTTATGACAGGGTGCAGTTACTGAATGCCGGGGTAAAGGTTTCCGGCGATCGTCATGAGTATCTTATCCCTTTCAATCAGTTATTGTCAGTGCATTGTAAGCGCGGTCTGGTCTGGGGCGAACTGGAGTTTGTGCTGCCGGACGATAAAGTCGTGCGTTTGCACGGTACCGAATGGAGCGAAACGCAGCGCTTTTATCACCATTTACACACGCTCTGGCAGCAGTGGAGCACGGAAATGAGCGATATCGCCGCCGGGGTGCTGAAGCAGCAGCTGACAGCCATCGAACGCACCCGGGCAGAAGGTAAGTGGCTGACGCGTCAGCAGGTGGCGGATGTTCAGGATAATATCCGCCATGCGTTAACCGGGCTGCCGATGCCCACTAGCCGGCTTGACGCCTTTGATAACTGCCGGGAGCTGTGGCGGGAATGTCAGCGCTGGTTAGGGGATATTGAAGCGGCGCGTCAGGCCCATAACCAGGCCTTTACCGAGGCGATGCTGGAACAGTATCGCGGCTTTTTTGACGGAGTGGAATCCTCCCCGCTCAATCCGTCGCAGGCGCGAGCGGTGGTGAACGGCGAGCACTCCCTGCTGGTGCTGGCGGGAGCGGGCAGTGGTAAAACCTCGGTGCTGGTGGCTCGAGCGGGCTGGCTGCTGGCGCGGGGAGAAGCGGCGGCAGAGCAAATTCTGCTGCTGGCATTTGGCCGCCAGGCGGCGCAGGAGATGGATGAGCGGATCCGCGAGCGTCTGGCATCAGACGATATTACCGCCCGCACCTTCCACTCGCTGGCGCTGCATATTATCCAGCAGGGCAGCAAAAAAGTGCCCACCATCAGTAAGCTGGAAAGCGATACTGCGGCCCGCCACGCATTGCTGCTGAAAAGCTGGCAAAAGCAGTGCCAGGAGAAAAAAGCGCAGGCGAAAGGCTGGCGCCTGTGGCTGGAAGAGGAGATGGGCTGGCAACTGCCGGAAGGGGACTTCTGGCAGGATAAAAAGGTGCAGCGGCGGATGGCCAGCCGGCTTGACCGCTGGGTCAGCCTGATGCGCATGCACGGCGGCTCCCAGGCAGAGATGATCGCCGGCGCGCCGGATGCGGTACGCGATCTGTTCAGTAAACGGGTGAAGCTGATGTCGCCCCTGCTGAAAGAGTGGAAGGCGGCGCTGAAGGCGGAGAATGCGGTCGATTTTTCCGGCCTGATCCATCAGGCGGTCAATATTCTCGATAAAGGCCGCTTCGTTAGCCCGTGGAAACACATTCTGGTGGATGAATTTCAGGATGTTTCGCCGCAGCGAGCCTCGCTGCTGGCCGCGTTACGCCGGCAAAATAGCCAAACCACGCTCTTTGCCGTTGGCGATGACTGGCAGGCGATTTACCGGTTCAGCGGGGCGCAGCTCTCCCTGACCACCGCGTTCAACCACTACTTTGGCGAAGGGGACTGCTGTGCGCTGGATACCACCTATCGCTTTAACGGGCGTATCGGCGAAATAGCCAATGGTTTTATCCAGCAGAATCCGCATCAGTTAAGCAAACCGCTGAACAGCCTGACCGCGGGAGATAAAAAGGCCGTCACTCTGTTAGCCGACGATAAGCTGGACGATCTTCTGGATAAATTGAGCGGTTACGTTAAGCCCGAGCAGCGAATCCTTCTGCTTGCCCGCTACCATCATCTGAAGCCCGAGGCGCTTGATAAAGCGGTGACGCGCTGGCCGCACCTCCAGCTTGATTTTATGACTATTCACGCCAGCAAAGGTCAGCAGGCCGACTATGTCATTGTGCTGGGACTGCAGGAGGGAGTGGATGCGTTTCCGGCTCCAGCGCGCGAGTCGATCATAGAGGAGGCGCTCCTGCCGCAACCGGAAGATTTTCCGGATGCGGAGGAACGTCGACTGCTGTACGTGGCCATAACCCGTGCCCGTCACCGGGTGTGGCTGTTATTTAACAAGGCGCAACCGTCGCCGTTTGTCGAGATCCTGCAGGCGCTGGATGTGCCTGTGGCCAGAAAGCCGTGATCGCGGTTCGATTATTTCAGGCGCTCGGCAAGATATCGCGGATAATCCGGGATCAGAATATCGAGCGGTTGAGCGAAGTGCGGCGACTGGATAATAAAGTCAGCGGTGGAGACGTTAGTGGCGACCGGAATGTTCCAGACTGTGGCCAGACGCAGCAAGGCTTTGACATCCGGGTCGTGGGGAACGGCGTTCAGCGGATCCCAGAAGAAGATCAGCACGTCGATTTTCCCTTCTGAAATGAGGGCACCCACCTGCTGGTCGCCGCCCATCGGGCCGCTCAGCATGGCATTGACCTCCAGCCCGGTAGCCCGGGAGACCAGGTTGCCGGTAGTGCCGGTGGCGTACAAAACATGTTGTGCCAGCAGCGCCTGATGGCGAGCAACCCATTTCATCAGCATATCTTTACAGTGATCGTGAGCCACCAGCGCGATATGTTTTTGCGCAGGCAGGGTACGTGTTGTCAGTTCCATATTTTCATTCCGCATTTTGACCTGCTGACAGATTACTGAATGTGGCTGTCGCTGCAAGCATCAGGGATGAAAATTTTGCTGAATCTGCGGGTTAGCCTGGATGGCCCCCTGCTGCGGATTAGCATACACTTAGGTGAAATAGCAGGAGGAAACCATGAAAGAGAACGATATTGCCGAAATCCTGACCTCGACACGGACGATTGCGCTGGTCGGCGCCAGCGACAAACCTGACCGTCCTAGCTACCGGGTCATGAAGTATCTGCTGGATCAGGGGTATTACGTTATCCCGGTTTCGCCGAAGGTGGCAGGCAAGACGCTGTTGGGGCAACAGGGCTATGGAACGCTTGCCGATGTTCCGGAAAAGGTCGACATGGTTGATGTCTTCCGTAATTCAGAAGCGGCATGGGGCGTGGCGCAGGAGGCGATTGCTATCGGCGCGAAAACGCTGTGGCTGCAGCTGGGGGTGATCAATGAACAGGCCGCGGTGCTGGCCCGAGAAGCCGGGTTAAACGTGGTGATGGATCGTTGTCCGGCAATTGAGCTACCGCGACTGGGGCTGGCTAAGTAAAAATAACCCGCATTAGCGGGTTTTTTTATCCTCTCTAATAAATAAAATTCGCATTATTTATGTTTTCTTAGCGAAACGTTTCGTTGTTCATTTGAAAATTTATAGAGTGGAAATAACCTTGTGGAACATAATGCCTTTATTAATCACAGATGGCCATGCTAATTATGTGGAATAATAAAAAAACACTCAAACTCGAATTTTTTCATTTTTTTAAGGCATGTTTTAATTAAGGTTATTAATACGGTAATTATTTTAATTATTAAAAAAAGGAGGTGATTTGAATATTGCAATTCCGTGACAAAGGTCTCATTTTTTGAGGTGGGCGATGAAAAAAAACGATAGAAAGATATGACGAAGCCAGGAAGTATAATTTTTTTTTGCCAAACGAGTTCTTAATGAAATGAAAACCTGGCATGAAAAATAAAAGAGTATAGAAGTGTGGTTTTCTGTTTTATTGTCTTATTTATCAATCAGTTGTTTTGTTTCAATGTATTTCAGTTTTGTTTCTTAACATCCTTGCGGCCCCGTGGTTTCTGGTATATCTAATAAGATGCATAAGTAAGAATTATCTCAAAACCTCTGACTGCGTCTTCATCCCAAGGGTGCGTCCTGATGAAAAATATAAATATCACAGCAAAAGACACAGGTGTGAAATACACCATCGATGGTAATCAAGTTAACTTGAACACGCAGTCAGTTGTCGTGTTGCATATTAAGCGAGAGGACATCAGTTCGTTCTCGAGGCAAGGTAATGATCTTGTTCTGAAGATAAACGATGGCAGTACGCTTACGCTGAAAAACTTTTTTGTTAATGATGCCAGTGGGCATCATAGCGATTTAGTTTTACAGGATGACGATAGTGGGGCTCTGTGGTGGCTTGAAGGGGCAGGAACCAGCGATGCCCATTATTCTCTCATCAGCGATATTTCAGGATTACTAGTTGCTGGCAGTTCTGGTGGTAGCATTGCTCCATGGGTAATGGCTGGGGCGGCACTGCTGGGGGTGGGCGCGATGATTGCGGGATCATCTGATAAAGATCACTCATCTCATTCTAACATTGATGATACAGACTCCGATGCTGATAGTGATTCGGATTCTGACTCAGACAGCGATACTGACCCTGGCGGCAGCGAAAGTGATGCCGATGCGGATTCTGACAGCGATGCGGATTCTGACAGCGATTCGGATTCTGACAGCGACTCTGATTCCGACAGTGACTCCGACAGCGATTCGGATTCTGACAGTGACTCCGACAGTGACTCCGACAGCGATTCGGATTCTGACAGTGACTCGGATTCTGACAGCGATTCGGATTCTGACAGTGACTCGGATTCTGACAGCGATTCTGACTCTGACAGTGACTCGGATTCCGACAGCGACTCTGACTCCGACAGCGACTCCGACTCAGATTCCGACAGTGATTCTGACTCGGATAGCGATTCTGACTCCGACAGCGACTCCGATTCTGACTCCGACTCTGACTCCGACAGCGATGCGGACTCGGACAGCGACTCCGATTCAGACAGTGACTCGGATACCGACAGCGACTCCGATTCAGACAGTGACTCTGACTCCGACAGCGACTCGGATTCTGACTCCGACTCCGATTCGGACAGCGATTCAGATTCCGACAGTGACTCGGATTCCGACAGCGATTCTGACTCTGACAGCGACTCGGACTCAGACAGTGACTCCGACTCCGACAGCGATGCGGATTCGGACAGCGACTCGGACTCTGACAGTGACTCTGATTCCGACAGCGACTCCGACTCTGACAGCGACTCGGATTCCGACAGTGACTCGGATTCTGACAGCGACTCCGACTCCGACTCTGACAGCGACTCGGACTCTGACAGTGACTCTGATTCCGACAGCGACTCCGACTCTGACAGTGACTCGGATTCTGACAGTGATTCGGATTCTGACAGCGACTCGGACTCTGACAGCGATTCGGATTCTGACAGTGACTCCGATTCAGACAGTGACTCTGACTCCGACAGCGACTCCGATTCAGACAGTGACTCTGACTCCGACAGCGACTCTGATTCCGACAGTGACTCGGATTCCGACAGCGACTCCGACTCTGACAGTGACTCCGATTCTGACAGCGACTCGGATTCTGACTCCGACTCTGACTCCGACAGCGATTCGGATTCTGACAGTGACTCCGACTCTGACAGTGACTCCGACTCTGACAGTGACTCTGACTCTGACAGCGACTCCGACTCGGATAGCGATTCCGACTCTGACAGCGACTCGGATTCCGACTCTGACAGTGACTCGGACTCTGACAGCGATGCGGACTCCGACAGCGACTCCGACTCTGACAGTGACTCGGATTCTGACAGCGACTCGGATTCTGACAGCGATTCAGATTCCGACAGTGACTCGGACTCGGACAGCGACTCGGATTCTGACAGCGACTCCGATTCCGACAGTGATTCGGACTCCGACAGCGACTCCGATTCTGACAGCGATTCGGATTCCGACAGTGACTCGGATTCTGACAGCGACTCGGACTCGGACAGTGACTCCGACTCGGATAGCGATTCCGACTCTGACAGCGACTCGGATTCCGACAGCGACTCGGACTCTGACAGTGACTCGGATTCCGACAGCGACTCCGACTCCGACAGCGACTCGGACTCTGACAGTGACTCGGATTCCGACAGCGACTCCGACTCCGACAGCGACTCTGATTCTGACAGTGATTCTGATTCAGACAGCGACTCGGACTCTGACTCCGACAGTGATTCTGACTCGGATAGCGATTCGGATTCCGACAGCGATGCGGACTCGGACAGCGACTCGGATTCCGACAGTGACTCTGACTCCGACAGCGACTCCGATTCTGACAGTGACTCCGATTCTGACAGCGATTCGGATTCTGACAGTGACTCGGACTCCGACAGCGACTCGGACTCTGACAGCGATTCGGATTCTGACAGCGATTCCGATTCAGACAGCGATTCAGATTCCGACAGTGACTCGGACTCTGACAGCGATTCGGACTCGGACAGCGACTCGGATTCCGACTCCGACTCCGATTCTGACTCCGACAGCGACTCGGACTCTGACAGCGACTCGGATTCGGATTCGGACTCCGACTCGGACTCTGACTCCGACTCGGATTCCGACAGCGACTCGGATTCAGACAGTGACTCGGATTCTGACAGCGATGCGGACTCCGACAGCGATTCGGACTCTGACAGCGATTCGGACTCTGACAGCGATTCAGATTCCGACAGCGATTCGGACTCGGACAGTGATTCCGACTCTGATAGTGATTCGGATTCTGACAGTGACTCCGATTCGGACAGCGACTCGGATTCCGACAGCGATGCGGATTCTGACAGTGACTCTGACTCCGACAGCGACTCGGACTCCGACAGCGACTCCGACTCGGATAGCGATTCCGACTCTGACAGTGACTCCGACTCTGACAGTGACTCGGATTCTGACAGCGACTCGGACTCTGACAGTGACTCCGATTCGGACAGCGATGCGGACTCTGACAGTGACTCCGACTCGGATAGCGATTCGGACTCGGACAGCGACTCGGATTCCGACTCCGACTCCGATTCTGACTCCGACAGCGACTCGGACTCTGACAGCGACTCCGACTCTGACAGCGACTCCGACTCTGACAGTGACTCCGACTCTGACAGTGACTCGGATTCTGACAGTGACTCGGATTCGGACAGCGACTCGGACTCTGACAGTGACTCCGACTCTGACAGCGATTCAGATTCTGACAGCGATTCGGACTCTGACAGCGACTCGGATTCTGACAGTGACTCCGATTCTGACAGCGACTCGGATTCCGATTCCGACTCTGACAGTGACTCGGATTCCGACAGCGACTCGGACTCTGACAGTGATTCGGACTCGGATAGTGACTCTGACTCCGACAGCGATTCCGACTCTGACAGCGACTCGGATTCAGACAGTGACTCGGACTCCGACAGCGACTCCGACTCCGACAGCGACTCGGATTCTGACAGCGATGCGGATTCTGACAGTGACTCCGACTCCGACAGCGATTCGGATTCTGACAGTGACTCGGACTCCGACTCGGATTCCGATTCTGACAGCGATTCCGATTCTGACAGTGACTCGGATTCCGACAGTGACTCGGACTCTGACAGCGATTCCGACTCTGACAGTGACTCGGATTCTGACTCCGACAGCGATTCAGACTCTGACAGCGATGCGGATTCAGACAGCGACTCCGATTCTGACTCCGACTCGGATTCTGACTCTGACAGCGACTCCGATTCTGACAGCGACTCGGATTCCGACAGCGATTCGGATTCCGACAGCGATTCGGACTCTGACAGCGACTCGGATTCCGACAGCGATTCAGACTCCGACAGCGATGCTGATTCAGACAGCGACTCGGATTCCGACAGCGATTCAGACTCCGACAGCGATGCGGATTCAGACAGCGACTCGGATTCTGACTCCGACTCTGACTCCGACAGCGATTCGGATTCTGACAGTGACTCTGACTCCGACAGCGACTCGGACTCCGACAGCGACTCCGACTCGGATTCCGACAGCGATTCAGACTCCGACAGCGATTCGGATTCAGACAGTGACTCGGACTCCGACAGCGACTCGGACTCCGACAGCGACTCCGACTCGGATAGCGATTCCGACTCTGACAGTGACTCGGACTCCGACAGCGACTCCGACTCGGATAGCGATTCCGACTCTGACAGTGACTCGGATTCCGACAGCGACTCGGACTCCGACAGCGACTCCGATTCAGACAGCGACTCTGACTCTGACAGCGACTCCGATTCAGATAGTGACTCTGACTCCGACAGCGATTCGGATTCCGACAGCGACTCCGATTCTGACTCTGACAGTGACTCGGATTCTGACAGCGATTCGGATTCTGACAGTGATTCTGACTCCGACTCCGACAGTGACTCCGATTCAGATAGTGACTCGGATTCCGACAGTGACTCGGATTCCGACAGCGATTCAGACTCGGACAGCGACTCGGATTCTGACAGCGACTCTGACTCCGACAGCGATGCGGACTCGGATAGCGATTCTGACTCCGACTCCGACTCCGACTCCGACTCCGACTCTGACAGCGACTCCGATTCTGACAGCGACTCCGACTCTGACAGCGACTCGGATTCTGACAGTGACTCGGATTCTGACAGCGATTCGGATTCTGACAGTGACTCGGACTCCGACAGCGACTCCGATTCGGATACCGAACCGCAGGCAAATGATGATACCCATACGGCGGCTATCGATACCGTAGAGGGCAATCTTAACAACGTGACCGGAACCGCAAGCCAGCTGCTCGGTGTCTCCTTACTCAATACGGTGGATGTCTCCCTGCTGGCGGCAAACTCAACGAAGTTCTCGGTTAGTGAAGGAACCACTGAGGACGTGACGATAGCTGTTACCGGTTCAACGTTGCTGAGTCTGCAGTCGGTACTGGCACTGGTGGGACAACTGGTGGGAGGTGCTTCATCTATCACCGCCGATCTGTCGATAGTGAATACCGACACCGGTGAGGTGGTGCAGATTATTCCAGATGCCGTGAGCCTGACGCCATCTCTGGCGCTGCTCAATCTGGTTTACTCCGGCAGCGCGACCTTCAGCGACCTGCCGGCAGGGAACTACGCGGTGGTGGTTTCTTCACCACAGGCTTCCGGCGCGCTGGCCGCAGTGGTTGATGAACTGGCTTCAGCCAATCTGCTGTCGGTGGCGCAAGCGACGATCACAGACTCTACGCAGTACACCTCGACGGCAATTGCCGGCAATGTGCTGACTGCAGATGCAGGCGGTGATGTCGCAGACACCGGGGATGGCATTACGGTAAGCAAAATCGCCTCCAGCGTGCAGACCACGCCGCTTGATGTGACGTCTGAAGGCGTTGTGATCAACGGTCTTTACGGCCAGCTGACGATCCATGCGGACGGCAGCTATACCTATAAGGCGACTGGCGATGCGGACGCAGTTGGCCAGGCTGATGTCTTTACCTACACGATAGTGGATGAGAATGGTGATATGGCGACGGCCACGCTGACAATTAATATTGTGGCAGGAAGCGATACCGGTGAGTCAGATGCTGATGCGGACAGTGACTCCGACTCCGACAGCGACTCGGATTCCGACAGCGATTCAGACTCTGACAGCGACTCCGATTCTGACAGCGACTCGGATTCCGACAGCGACTCGGATTCCGACAGCGACTCGGATTCGGACAGCGACTCGGATTCCGACAGCGACTCGGATTCGGACAGCGACTCGGATTCGGACAGCGACTCGGATTCCGACAGCGACTCGGATTCCGACAGCGACTCGGATTCGGACAGCGACTCGGATTCGGACAGCGACTCGGATTCGGACAGCGACTCCGACTCTGACAGCGACTCGGATTCCGACAGTGACTCGGACTCTGACAGCGATTCGGATTCTGACAGCGACTCGGACTCTGACAGTGACTCGGATTCTGACAGCGATTCCGACTCTGACAGCGATTCCGACTCTGACAGTGACTCGGATTCTGACAGCGATTCCGACTCTGACAGCGATTCCGATTCAGACAGTGATTCGGATTCTGACAGTGACTCGGATTCTGACAGCGATTCGGACTCTGATAGCGACTCCGACTCCGACAGCGACTCGGATTCCGTTGAGGCAATACCTGATACTAATAGTTCTGAGATTATTCAGCAGTACGGCAACCTTAATGGCACTGAAGGCAATCTCTCGCAACTGGTTGGTGTCTCGCTGTTGAGCACGATTAATGTGTCGCTGTTGTCTGGCAGTAGTTTCCGCTTCAACGTGGATAACAACACAACAGAAGATATGACGGTTGATGTCAGTGGTGTTTCTCTGCTTTCAACAGCAGGACTGTTAACGTCGATAGTCAATCTGCTGGGGGCGGGAAATACGCTGACAGCCGATCTGTCGGTGATTGATATCGCTACGGGACGCGTTGTTGCTATCGACCCGGGGAGCGTGAGTATTAGCGCAACCTTGCTTGGTGGGTTGGTCTATAGCGGCACCGCTTCCTTTGAGAATCTGCCCGCTGGTAACTATGCGCTGGCGATATCCTCACCCAATTCTGATGGGGTGCTGGTGAGCCTGATCAACACGCTGGCAGGGGCAGGCGTTGCCACCTTCGTTGAGGCAACGGTAACAGACTCGCTCGGTTATAGCGGAAGTACCGTTACAGGCAACGTACTGGAGGGATCCGACAACGGCGATATGGCCGATAGCGGTACCGATCTTTCGGTAACGTCGGTAACGGCTACCACTGCCGCAGGCGAGACTGTCTCCGTGGATGGCGGCACCATATCGGTAACCGGTGCTTACGGTGTCCTGACTATTAACGCTGATGGCAGCTATAGCTATCAGGCATCAGGTAAGGCGGGGTCAGCAGGTAATGCAGATGTATTTACCTACACCATTACGGATGGTAATGGACTGCAATCCACCACGACCCTGACCATTAATATTGGTCAGGAGATCGAAACCGCCCAGGCCAATCCTGATACGCAGGCTTATTACGTCGGCAATGTCGAGGATAATCTTGATATTCAAGGGGGCAATGTCGTTCAGGTGGCGGGCCTGTCGTTACTGAATACCGTGAATGTCGCGCTTCCGACTAATGGCTTTAAGTTTACCGTGGCCGAGGGGACTGAACAGGATGTGACGTTAGGCGTTTCAGGGTCTACTGCCCTTAGCATCGCGCTTGGCGCTGTCACCCTGGATCTTATTCTGGTCAATACCGATACGAACCAGATTGTCGGGGTCATTAAGGATGGAATTACAGCAACGCCGACAGGTCTCCTTGGATTAAGCCTTGAGTATGCGGGGGGAGGAGAGTTCGAACGAATTGGCGCCGGTAACTATATGGTCGTTATTTCGTCACCCACCACAGGAGGGGTGATCGGCTCGATTCTGAATCTCAATTTGGGCACCAGTATTAGTATGGAGGTGACTGATTCGGCCAAATATGTGACGGGTAATGTTCTGCATACTGATAGCGATGGTGATGTCGGCGATACCGGAAACGGGATTACCGTAAGCAGCGTCCAGTTTGGTTCGCAGGTAGAAACCGTCACCCCTGAGGGCGTCACTATAAATGGCACCTGGGGAACGCTGTTCATCAAGGCGGACGGTAGTTATAGCTATCATGCCAATGGTACAACGGGCGCCGGTCAAAGCGATGTCTTCACCTATACGATAGAAGATGCGTTGGGTCAGACTTCATCGACTACGTTGACGATGAATATTGAATCGACACCGGCGGTGGCGATTGATGATATCGTTTCCCTGTCGGCGCCGACGGCAATGCAAGCGGCCACCTGGACGCAAAGCGTCAGTAATCTTGCGGTGACGAACGCTGCGGTACAGACTGGCGCGACCTCGGCGGTGAAAGTAACAAGCCAGAACTTTACCATCGCGGAAGGCCGGGAGGTGGATGGGGCGTCTATCACTCTCAACCTGAGTGGTAACCGAACCAGTGGCCTTTCACTACTGAATGGCGATCTTTCCGGAACGGTCACGTTAATCCATCATGTGACCGTTGGCGGAGTCACGACAGATGTCACGGTGTGGACGGGGCCTCTGGAGATGGCCCTCAACGGTACCCTCTTGAGCCCGGGGGCGGATTCGGCTACCGCGACGCTAAACCTGGTCAACGGCAGCAACCCGGTACAACTGGCGGCAGGTGATTATACGCTGAGTATTAGTCATACGATGCAGGCTGGCCCGGCGATGACCTACAGCCTGTCAGCGAGCGTGACAGGAACCGAGATCCATACCGATGCGCATCTGACGGTCGCGCAATCCGTGGCAGGCAATATCCTCGACGGTTCCGATGCGAATGGCACACCGGATACGCTTGGTTCGCTGCATAGCGGCTTTACGATAAGTGGCGAAAATAATCTGGGCGTCGTGACCAACTGGACCTTCCATTCGGATGGCACGGTAACTAACGATACGGGGACCAGCGCATCTAATGGAAATGCGGTGCTGTATGGTGAATATGGGATCCTGACCATTAATGGGGAAGGAGGTTACACCTATCAGTTGAACAATGGTGTCAATACCGACGCTATAACGGCTAAGGAGACGTTTACCTATACCCTTATCAGTAGTGATGGCGGCAGTTCGACGGCGAACCTGACCATCGATCTGCATCCGCAGATCGCCGGCAGCGTCAATGACGATAGCGTTCACAGTACCGCTTACGATGATACCTTCAGCATGGGAGTGGGAGCCGATACGCTGGTTTACAACCTGCTGGCGGATGACGACACAGGAGGCAATGGTAGCGATACCTGGAGCGATTTCTCAGTCGCGCAGGGAGACCATATCGATATTTCGGCGCTGCTGGTCGGCTGGAATGGTTCCAGCGATACGCTGGGTGACTATATTACTCTGAGTTATGTTGGCGGAAATACCGTGGTGTCTATTGATCGCGATGGTAACGGTGGAACCACTCATCAACCTGCGACGTTGATTACGCTACAGGGGGTCCATATCAATTCGCTCGATGAGCTGATTGATACCAACAATTCGAACTAAATATGTCGATGGGAATGGTGGCACAGGGATGTGCTGCCGTTATGGCGTTTACCAAAAAAAGGAGAAAGAAAAAACAAACCCGAGAACGACGGGCTATTGTTAAATAAAAGGAATGATGCGGAAAGAGTATATCCATATTTTCAGTGTGCTTTCTGAAAGGTAATTTTATGCGTCTATTTCAAAAAAAAGGGATGGTCAACGTTTACAGGTGCAGCACTATTTTCCTGTCAATAAGCATGGTATTAACGGTTGAGGCAGAGGAGCTCTCCTTTCCGCCCACCACTATCAGTACCCAGAGATTAAACGATAGTCAGCAGATTGCCGGATATAGCGAAGATCTTATCAATCCTGAAAGTCATCTGGCCGGTCCAGTGGATATTGCCACGGCGGTAAAATCAGCAGTCAACTGGCATCCAGCTATCACTCAACAGGTGAGTAAGCTCCAGGAGCAGGTGCAAAAAGTTGATGTAGCGAAAGCCAAATATTATCCGCAGGTCAATGCGGGTATGAATAATGGTTATAGTAATACCTACTCTGATTCAGGATATTCCCCTTCATTAGTGGTTTCTGTTTCGCAAATGCTGTACGACTTTGGCAAAGTCTCCAGCTCGGTCAGAGCGGCGGATGCCGCTGTTGCCCAACAGCAGGCGATGGTCATGCTTAATATCGATCAAGTGGCTCATGATACCGCGGGTGCAGTGGTACAGATGCAGGGTTATCAAAAGCTGGTGAAAATAGCTCAGGCCCAGGTGGATTCGTTAAAACATATTGGCGATCTTATTCGCCAGCGCAACGACGCCGGCGCAACATCGCTTTCAGATGTGGTGCAGACGGATACCCGCGTAGAGGGCGCGCAGGCAACGCTTATTCAATATCAGGCGGCGCTGGAGCGCTGGAAGGCAACGCTGGCGACTTATCTTGGTCTCGGGAGTATTACCTCCGTAACCGAAAGCGTACCGCAGGCGATGGATGCTGCCTGTGGCGTAAGTAAAATCGATTACCGAACCGTACCAGCGGTGCTCGCGGCTTTGGCGCAGGCTACGCAGGCGCAGGCGCAGTTAGATAATGCCACCGCGCAAATGTTGCCAACTATCTCGCTGGAACCTCAGGTAACGCATTACCTCAATGATAATTACGCCAACAGCGCGGTTTTAAATAAAACTCAGTATTCGGCATGGGTAAAAGTTGAAATGCCGATCTATCAGGGCGGGGCACTCACCGCTTCCCGCGAAGCGGCGCAGCAAACGTTATCTGCGGCTAATGCCGGGATCAGAAACGCGCAACTCGATGCCAGCCAGAAGTTAAGCGCCTCCCGCGACGAGGCGGTAAATCTGAAACAATCTATCGCCATCCAGCGCCGCCAGCAATTACTTGGCGAACAAACTCGCGCTCTGTATCAGGATCAATATTTACAGCTTGGCACGCGTCCGTTACTCGACCTGCTCAATGTCGATCAGGAAATTTATCAGGCGCAATTTAATCAGGTATTAACTGAAGCGCAACTGCGAAATCTGGAACTGGACTGTCTGTTCAGTACGGGGAAAATGCGCGCCGTTTTTGCTCTGGATAACCAAAGAATTCAGGGTGTGGAGATTCGACCATGAGCGAACAACACCAGCGCAGCGATATTCCCCATTTGCAGGATTGGGCTAACGCTATGGCTTTTGTCGCCAGCCATTATCGGCAAAGTTACTCGCCGGGTACGCTCCATGCCGCGGCGGAGTGGGCGACGCAAAAAACGCTGCCTGATGCGCTTAAACATCTCTGCCGCCATGCCGGATTGCATTGCCAGTTTCTGAATGGCAATGACCGGAAAATGTCGGCCTGGCGTCTGCCGCTTGTGGTACAGCTCAAAGATGGTCAGATTGGCATTATTGAAAGCTTCGATCTGCATAATTCCGTCGGGATCCGTTTTGTCAAAGAGCTGACTTTACTAAGCCACTGCCCGCTTGACGCCTTATTAGATGAGATTGAATTCACCGTAGCTTTTCGTCCGGCCTCGCCGGAGAAAGATATTAGAACTGAAAGCTATCTCTCTCGCTTTCAGCCAGACTGGCTGCGTAAAATCGTTTTAAAAGATTGGCGTCCCTATATGCATGTCATGCTGGCATCGCTGGCGATTAATATTTTGGCATTAGCCGGCATCCTGTTTTCTATGCAGGTATATGACCGGGTGATCCCTGCTCAATCTTATCCCACTTTATATGTCTTGTTCAGCGGTGTATTAATTGCCGCCCTGTTCAACTTCATGCTGAAAATTACCCGTGGACACGTCACGGATCTGTTAGGCAAACGTGGAGATATCCGTATCTCCGATCGCGTGTTTGGTCACGCATTGCGGCTGAAAAATACGGCGGTTCCACGCTCGACAGGCAGCTTTATTTCCCAAATTCGCGAGCTTGAACAGGTACGGGAAATGATGACCTCGACCATGATGACGGTCATTGCCGATTTGCCTTTTTTCCTGCTTTTCCAGCTTGTGTTATTTATCGTCTCGCCATGGCTGAGCTGGATTGCGCCTGTTGCGACTATTCTGATGCTATTACCGGGATTGGTACTGCAGAAAAAACTGGCCGAGCTGGCGAACAAAAATCAGCATGAAAGCATGCTACGCAACGCCATTTTAGTGGAAAGCATTCAGGGGTTGCCGGATATCAAAATGATGCAGGCAGAAAGCCGTTTCCTGCAGCAATGGAACAGCTATGTGGCAATTACTGCCGAATCGGGAGTGAAAACCCGCAAAGTTACTCATGGCCTGGTGAGCTGGGGCATGTCGATTCAGAACCTGTTGTATGCCACCGTCGTAGCGGTAGGGGCGCCACTGGTTATTAATGGCGACATCACGACTGGCGCCATGGTGGCGGCATCGATGCTGTCCAGCCGAATGGTTGCTCCGATGACGGCCCTCTGCGGCGTACTGGCTCGCTGGCAGCAGGTGAAAGTCGCGAAAGCAAGCCTGGATAATTTAATGGCGCTGCCGGTAGAGGGCGGGCTGGATGAACCGCGGGTCCACCGAGCGGTTCTGCACGGCAATTATGAATTCCGTAACGCCGAGTTTCGTTACGGCAAAGACAATGGTCCCGCACCGCTGCGAATTAAACAACTTTCTATTAAAGCCGGAGAAAAAATAGCCGTTCTTGGGCGCATAGGCGCCGGAAAATCGACGCTACTGCAGGCGATGATGGGCAATGTCGAGCTGGCGTCAGGCGAACTTCGGCTTGACGATCTTTCGCTGCCACAGATCGATCTTGCAGACATTCGCCGTAACGCCACGCTACTGACTCAGGAGGCGCGGCTGTTTCATGGAACATTAAGGGAGAATCTGACGCTGGGGCGGCCAATGGCGAGCGATGATGAACTGGTGAAAGTGCTTGAACTGTGTGGTGCGCTGGAGTTCGTCAACAAACTGCCTATGGGTCTTGAACATGTGGTGATGGAAGGGGGGCTCGGGCTCTCCGGCGGACAGCGGCAGTCCCTGTTGCTGGCGCGCTCGCTCATTCGCGACCCTAATATTATTTTGCTGGATGAACCCACCTCATTTTTTGATGAACGAACAGAAAAAGTGTTCGTCGAGCAACTGGCGTGCTGGGCAGGAGAGCGCACGTTAATCATCGCCACTCATAAAGCAGCAGTGCTCAATATCGTTGATCGTATTCTGGTTATTCAGGATGGTCAGTTAGCGCTGGATAAACCGAAGGCGACCGTATTTGAGCAGGAAAAAGCGCGCGCTCAGGTGGTGAACATATGAATAAACCCAGTACTGCAATTTTCCCGCGAGTACAGGAACCGGATCCGGTTGCCGCGATGGCTGATAACGAGCGTGATGAGGCTGAACTGGTTAATTCGCGACGCCTGATCGCTTTACTGGCACTGCTGTTGGTTGTCACAGGCGTATGGGCGTGGTTCGCGACGCTCGATGAAGTATCCACCGGAACCGGAAAAGTGATCCCCAGCTCGCGCGAGCAGGTGTTGCAAACGCTGGACGGCGGGATCTTAACTGAGTTGCACGTTCGCGAAGGCAGCCGGGTCGCCGCAGGTCAGGTGGTCGCACGATTGGATCCCACCCGCAGTGAATCCAATGTTGGCGAGAGTCAGGCTAAATATCGCGCGTCATTAGCCGCGAGCATTCGCCTGACCGCAGAGGTTAATAACCAACCGCTGATTTTTCCGCCATCGCTGAAGGCCTGGCCGGGGCTGCTGGCGGAAGAAACTCGCCTCTATCACAGCCGCAGGGAGCAATTAACGAAGTCTATGCGGCAACTGGAGCAGTCGTTGTCTCTGGTAAATAGCGAGCTGGCGATAAATGAAAAGCTGGCTAAGACCGGTGCGGCCAGTAATGTCGAAGTACTCCGTTTGCGTCAGCAGGCCGCCGATATTGAATTAAAGAAAATTGACCTTAACACTCGCTACTATGTTGATGCCCGCGAGCAGTTGTCGAAAGCTAACGCGGATGTCGCCAGCCTTGCCGAAGTGATTAAAGGCCGGGCAGATTCAGTGGCTCGGCTGACCGTGCGCTCGCCGGTGCAGGGGATCGTCAAAAATATCAAAGTGAATACCATCGGCGGCGTTATCGCGCCAAACGGTGAGCTGATGGATATTGTACCCATCGATGGTCGATTATTGATCGAAGCGCGTATTTCGCCGCGGGATATTGCATTTATTCATCCCGATCAGAAGGCACTGGTGAAAATTACCGCCTATGATTATGCCATCTATGGCGCCCTCAATGGTGTTGTCGAAACTATCTCTCCGGACACGATCCAGGATGAGGCAAAACCTGACGTCTACTACTATCGGGTATTTATCCGAACCGATCATAACTATCTGGAAAATAAACGCGGCAAGCGTTTTTTAATTGGCCCGGGGATGATCGCCACGGTTGATATTAAAACCGGTGAAAAGACCGTAATGGATTATCTGGTGAAACCATTTAACAGGGCGAAAGAAGCACTGAGAGAAAGGTAACACCCGCTAGCTGGCTGTATGTTTGGTGAAATTTTCAACGTATGGAGATTTGAGATGGCATTAAGCGATTTATTACAACAGGCTTGCTTTCAGTGCAAGCCATTAAAAACGACCGCATTGCCTGCCGATTATCCTGGATGGGTCATCTTTTTTAGCGTCAGTGACGGAAAGCAGCGCGCGCATGTCCAGGTATCGACCGCCGCCAGTTTTGATCAAGCCTGGTTAACCGGCGCCAGAGCGCTGCAGGAGTGGCGTAAAAAGCAGGATAATGAACCGCAATGGTTACGAATTGACATTGTCGATAGCGTAGAAAAACTCACCTGGGAAAATCTGCAAAAGAAACTCAATATCACTAAACGCAATTACTTCCGCTTCGGGATCTCTTTTGATACCCAATTTACGCAAGCGATCCTTGAACAGGAAATTGCGGCGAATGCGTTACTTTATGATGGCGACAATGGCGTAGCGGCGCCAAATGACATCAATCTGGAAAATTATGGTCAACGGCGGTTTAAATGTAGTTTGAACTGGCCGAGCGAGCCTCAGCAGATATTATGGCGTTTTAAAACGCGATCGGTGTTTTGCGATCGTAGCGGTGCCAAACTCATTGAACATAGCGGCCGCAGTTCCGGCTACCGCGTTATCGATGATGAATGGCAAAAAAACTATCTGCCCGAGGTGATTAAAAAGGGGAGCGACTATCTGGCTCGCCAGGTTAAAAAAGATGGGCTCTATTATTACGGTTGGTTTCCCTGCTTTGACCGTCCGGTACGTTCCTATAATGCTCTGCGCCACGCCAGCTCAACCTATTCGCTGATTGAAGGATGGGAAGCCACCAGGCAGCCGCACCTGCGTCAGGCAATCGATCGGGCGATTGGTTACCTGGTCAACAATCTTATTGCCGTTCGTACGCTTGCCGATGGGCGACAGGCCGCGTTTCTTTGCGATGTCGAAAATGAAATTAAGCTTGGCGGGAATGCGGTCAGTATTCTGGCGCTGGTAAAATATACCGAAACGACGGGTGACCGACAATATCTGGACTTGTTGTCGCAACTGGCCACCGGCATTGCCTTTATGCAGGATGCGCAAAGCGGTGAGTTTGTTCATGTTCTTAATAGCAACGATCTCTCATTGAAAGCCAAACATCGCATAATCTATTACGACGGCGAGGCGGCATTTGCCTTAATGCGTTTGTATCGTTTGACGCAGGCGCCGCAGTGGCTGTCCATGGTGGAGAAAGCATTTGAATACTTCATTCGACAAAAACACTGGCAGCATCACGATCACTGGTTGAGCTACTGTGTTAACGAATTGACGCGTTACCGCCCGGAAGAGCGTTATTTCCGTTTCGGGCTGGATAACGTGCGCGATCATCTGGATTTCGTGCTGCAACGCGTAACAACCTATCCGACGTTACTGGAATTAATGATGGCGGCGGCGGAAATGATTGCGCGTCTGGATGCCTCGTCCGAACAGCGCCATTTGCTCGACAACTTTGATAAAGAGAAGTTTTATCAGGCGCTGGAGTCGCGGGCGCGTTACCTGCTGGATGGTTTCTTCTGGCCGGAGCTGGCGATGTTTTTTAAAAATCCTGCTCGTATCGTCAACAGCTTCTTCATTCGACACCATAGCTACCGCGTGCGGATTGATGATGTAGAGCACTATCTGTCTGGTTATATTGCTTATCAAAAGTATTATCAGGCTGCCAACACACGTCAGCAATCGCCAATCGCGGCGGCGCCCGCACCTCGGGGAACGACTATTTTTTTGTTAGAGAATCTGCGCGACGTGGGTAATGGTATTGAGGTAGCGGCTTCCCGGCGAGCAAGGCTGTTTGTAGAACATTTACAGACTGTTCCCTGGCTTATTACCGCGATGTGGGATCCCGAACTCAATGAGACGGTAAAAGCATTGAAGGCGCGAGGCGCGCTGCCGGAAGCGGTCCCGGTTTACAATCTGTACCATGCTTTGGTGTCGTGTCTGAAGAGCGGGAAAATCATTCCCCTACCTGCGCTTAAAGGGGAGATCGAACTTCGTCAGGCTGTAGCGCCAAAAGCAGAGGCGACGGTCGGTAAAAATAACTATCAATTACGCCCGCAGGGGCAACTGGTGGAGGATTACGTCGATAGCGCGGGAAACGTTTTGCTGCGTAAATATTTTGACGTGAAGAAAGCGAACCTGCAGATAGCCCGCATGGATCTCGCGCTACCCGGTGGAGAAATAAAATCCTTCAGCCAACAGGAGGCGTTTTTTTCCTGGATGCTGGAAATGATGCTGCCCGCAGCGGGCAGCTGGCATTTTATCGTCGATAAAAACAAAGCCTGGAAAGCGTTCGTCTGCTCGCAACCGGCACAGCGGATGAACTGCACGGTTAGCGCAGTCATCCACTCTCATCATCAGTTGCTAAACGGCGGGATAAAAGCTTCATACCGTCATTTACTGGAACAACCGCAACGGGTGGATCGGTTAATCGTACTTACCGACGAACAATGGCAGGATTTACAGCAGGAGGGGATCCCCGGCGATCGCCTGGTGGTCATCCCCAATCATATGGATGACAGCAAAATTCCGGCTGACCCGCAAAAGGAACCCTCGGAAACAGTCATCTATCTGGCGCGTTACTCTGAAGAAAAACAGCATCTGATGCTTTTCAACGCGTTCCGTAACGTAGTGGCGCAATGCCCTGATGCGCGGCTACACACTTATGGCGTCGGTCCGCTTCGCCGTAAACTCAGCGAGCAGGTTAAGGCGTGGGGATTAGAAGAGGTCATAAAAATCAATGGATTTACCTCGGATATTGCTGCTGTCCATCGCCGCGCTTGCTGTACGGTACTCTGCTCAAATCAGGAGGGGCAATCCCTGTCGGCGGTCGAGGCAATGGTCTATGGCACGCCGTTAATTAGCTTTGCTATAAAATATGGGCCGCGCGATATTCTGCAGGATCGTCAGGCCGGGATCCTCGTACCTTACGGCGACGAAGAGGCGCTGGCCGCGGCATTAGTTCAGGTCATCTCCGATAAGGCGTTACAAAAAGAGATGCAGGCCGCCGCCATCCGCAATGCACGCCGTTATTACGCCAGCGCGATAGCCGGGCGCTGGGAGAACTGGTTACAGCAAAATGAGCAGCGAATGAAGGGGCAGGAGGAGAAGCCGGTCAACGTGGTTTCACTCAAACAACGTGTCGTGTGAAAACGTTTCCGCCCTGGTAAAATGAATTCGCTGGGGCGGACTACATCCGGAGAGGCGGTACCTTGCGATATAGCAGAACAGGAGCGGCATGCTGCGCCATATATCTTTTCGCGGCCTTTTGTTTGCCTTCCGCAGTGGCTAATGAAATGGTGCAGGAATCTCGCTGCGTCAAAGGTTCGATATTGCTTAAACATCGCCTCGAAAAAGAATATGTTGAAGATGATTTCCATATTTTTTATAGCCTGCAAGGGCGCGACGCGCTCAAATATCAGTACGACAGTTCAGGCAGTGGCGTCCCTGATAGTATTAAAGATATTGCTGTGCAGCTGCAGGCCGCCAAATATCTTTATTCCCATGTGCTTGGCCTTCGCTTTCCGTTACAGCAAAAGATTTATGCTCAGGCCAGACAAATCAATGTCTATGTATTGCAACTGCCGAAGGGGAATGGTCTGGCTTTCGATCGCGTGGCGGCAGAAACCATGAATGACGGCAGGCAGCTGCCTTGCGGTTTAAAGTTTGTATTGAATGCCGCGCTGGAACCGGCGCGTAACATTACCCCTGCTCATGAATTTTTCCATCTTTATCAGTATGGCTATGCCGTCTTTAAACAAACATGGTATCTGGAGGGCATGGCGCGGTGGATGGAGAACAGCTTTAAAGCCCTGGAGAAAAATACCCGGCCGCGCTTTCCGCTTCCTGATTGCGAAAGTAATTTTACACGCGGTTATAACGCCGCGAATTACTGGGCAAGCTTTGCGCAAGCGCACTTTTCTAATATCACTATCCCCGCAGCAGCACAGCGTTTCCGTTACAGCGATGGTTCGCCGGTCTTGATAGCACAGCAAGTGAAAGGGGGGGCGATGCTGACGCCGTTTTTTAATCAGCTGGCGCAGGGGAGCGCGGTACAGTCGCGGCAGTTAAACCTGGCGAATACCCGCTGGTCGGAAGCGCAGCAGCGCAGCCCCGAGTTTAATGAGACGATTTGTCAGACGCTGGCCGCCGTGGTTGGGGCGAAAAAATAGGCTATAAAGCAAAACGCCGCCCTGAGGGCGGCGCGGGTAGGCTAGTTACGCAACCTGGGCGCCTGCAACTGCTGACGAATTGTTTTGGCCAGCTCGTCGAGGGACGGCTGCTCCGGATGTTCGTCGCGGGGTTCGCTGCTCAGCTGCGCTTCTGCCAGATAGGTGTGGATGGGTTGGCCATCATCATCTTCCATCACTACATGGTACCAGGGGGCCGCGCGCAGTTCGTCATTGGCGGCAATTTCATCCTCTTCCGGTTCCGCGAGCGAGTACTCGGGATCGACATCGACGATGACGCCCAGGTAGCCCAAGAGCGTATGGCGGACCTGTTGGCCGATACCGAATTTGCTGGCTATCATAGGCACCTCCTGGGAAACATGAATACTCCCTATATGAGGCTCATGTTTCGTTTTTCAAGTTACATGACGCGACAGGCAAACCCCTTCAGATACAGCCCTTCCGGATAGGTTGCGATCACCGGATGGTCGGCAGCCTGACGGAACTGTTCTATAAATTGTACATCACGTCCGGCATCAATTGCGGAATCCGCGATGATTTTCTGAAATAAATCGGTGGTCATCAGGCCGGAGCAGGAGAAGGTCAGCAGCACGCCGCCGGGGTTCAGCAGCTGGATCGCCAGCATATTGATATCTTTATAGCCACGGCAGGCGCCCATCAACTGGCTTTTATTTTCTACGAATTTCGGCGGATCCATCACGATGACGTCGAATTTCTCCCCTTGATCGCGGTATTTACGCAGCAGTTTGAACACGTCGTCGCGCACAAACTCCGCTTTGGACAGATCCAGTCCGTTGAGCTCCACGTTCTGGCGCGCAACGTCGAGCGCTTCCTGCGAGGTATCCACGCTGGTGACCTGGCGGCAGCCGCCCATCAGCGCCGACACCGCAAAGCCGCCGGTATAAGAGAAGCAGTTCAGCACCCGTTTGTCCGCCACGTAGCGACGGGTCGCCAGGCGACTGTCGCGCTGGTCGAGGTAGTAGCCGGTTTTGTGCCCGCCCTGGATATCGACCAACAACTTCATGCCGTGCTCAGCGATCGGCAGCAGCGCTGGCGGCAGTTCGCCCACTACCGGCCCCTGGGCCAGCTCCAGCCCCTCTTTTTTACGCACCGCGACATCGCTGCGATCGTAAATGGCGCAGTCCGGGAACAGGCTCTGCAGGGCGCTGATGATGGCGGCGCGCTGGTATTCGGCGCCTGCGCTGAGGAGCTGCAGCACGAAAAAGTTGCCAAAGCGGTCGATTGTCACGCCCGGCAGCCCATCGGACTCGCCGGCGATCAGACGGTAGCTGTCGAGGCCATCGCGCTCGGCCAGCCAGGCACGCCAGGTTTGCGCCTGCTGCAGGCGGCGTTCAAAGAAGGCGTTATCAATGGCTTCGTTGCGATCGAAGGTCCACACGCGGGCGCGGATCTGCGACGACGGCGAATAAGCGCCGCGGGCCAGCCATTTTCCCTGATGGTCAACGATATCGATGGTTTCACCGCTGCGGGCTTTACCTTCCATGCGGGCGACGCCGCCGGAGAAAATCCACGGATGGCGACGCAGCAGGGATTTCTCGCGTCCTTTGGCTAACACTAAGCGGGGGAATAGGGAATCTGTCATGGAGCTACCTTTAAGCAACGGGAATGTCGGCACCGAAAAATGGCGCGTAGATTAGCACACCTGGCGCATACAAGCATCTTTCCCCCGCCAGGCGCGGTTGAGCGTTTCGGCACAAAATGCAGGCGCTTCAGCACATTCACCTTGCGCGGCGTTTCATACTCTGTCTTCTCACCCCCAGGAGGAGAAGACGATGAAAACAGGTATGCGGATAGTTGTGGCGATGGTTGCGGCAGTGAGCAGTGGCGCGATGGCCGCGCCGTTTAGCGTGAGCAGCAATGATATGCGTGACGGGCAGCCGCTGGCCCAGAAGCACTGGTTTACCGGTTTCGGCTGCTCAGGAGGCAATGTCTCTCCACAGCTGGCATGGAAAAACGCCCCGGCAGGCACGCGCAGTTTCGCGGTCACCGTCCGGGATCCTGATGCGCCTACCGGCAGCGGCTGGTGGCACTGGACGTTAGTCAACATTGCCAGCAGCGTCTCTTCTCTGCCCGCTGGCGCGGGAGATAAAAACAGCGCTACACTGCCGGGCGGAGCGGTACAGGGCCGCAACGATTTTGGCTATGCCGGCTTCGGCGGCGCCTGCCCGCCGGCGGGAGATAAACCACATCGCTACCGTTTTACGGTGTGGGCGCTGGATATCCCCACGCTGCCGGTGAACGCCGATGCCAGCGGGGCGCTGGTCGGGTATCTGTTACACAGCCATGCTCTCGCCAGCGCCCAGTTGACGGCGACGGCCGGGCGCTAAAATAAAAGGGTGGTCGGATGGAGAGTATTCATTTTCAGCATAACGCCCTGACCGCCGCGGAGATCACCACCCGACGGCTATGCAGGCTGCATCGGGTGCGTCTGTTCGCCCCGGCGCTCTGTCGGGTAAAGCGCGGCAGCAAGGTGATTGTGCAAGGGGAGAGCCGGGTGCTGGCGACCCCGCAACAGCTGATTGTTTTGCCGGCAGACGTTGAGCTGGAGGTGATTAACCAGCCGGAGAATGGCCTCTTTTGCTCCGATCTGCTGTCGCTGACGCCCGAGCTGTTGACGGCGTTCAAGACCCGCTATGTCAGTGAACCACCGCCCGGGCGTCTGACCTCGCTCTGCGCCCCGGTGACGACTGAGCTGGCGTTTATGTGGCAAAGCGTTCTGCAGGCGGTGCGGGAAGGCTTGTCCTCCTCTCTGCAGCAGCATCAGACCATGGGCCTGCTGCTGGCCTTGCACGAGGCGGGTTATGCCGGCCCGCTGCTCGTCGAGCGGCAGCAGGATCTGTCGGCGCAGGTTCGACAACTGGTCATGCTGTCGCCAGCGCAAGCGTGGAGCGTGTCGCGGGTGGCGAAAATGCTCTTTCTCGGCGAGTCCACGCTGCGCCGTCGGCTGCAGCAGGAATCGCAGAGTTTTCGCCAGATTGTCGAGGAAGTGCGGATGGCCCATGCCCTGGGGCAGCTGCAGACCACTTCGCGGCCCATCGGGGAAATTGCGCAGAACAGCGGATATCAGTCGGGATCGCGCTTTACCGCGCGCTTCCGTCAGCACTATGGTTTACTGCCAAAGCACGTACGCTGAATGAATTTGCTATCCTCAGCGTAAAGGGTGAGCGAAAAGGAGACGATGATGGCCAGTATCTGCACGATGGCATGGGTTTACGGTTCAGTTCAGGGCGTAGGGTTTCGCTATTCGACACAGCGGGAAGCGCTGCAGCTGGGATTGACCGGCTATGCCCGTAATCTGGACGACGGCGGGGTGGAAGTGCTTGCCTGCGGCGAGGCGGAGCAGGTGGAGAAACTCATCGCCTGGCTGAAAGCCGGTGGGCCGCGCAGCGCGCGGGTTGACCGAGTGTTGACTGAACCCCATCAACCCACCCGCAGCTGGGACAAGTTCGCGATCCTCTATTAGATGCACTTCACCGGCTTCGGCAGACCGGCGATTTTGGTCGCTTGTTTGGCGGGGCCTTTCGGAAACAGGCGATAGAGATAGCGGCTGTTGCCTTTCTCTTCGCCAAACTTGTTGGCCATCGCCTTTACCAGCATGCGGATCGCTGGCGAGGTGTTGAATTCAAGGTAAAACTCGCGCACAAAGCGCACCACCTCCCAGTGCTCAACGGCGAGCGTTATCCCTTCTTGCGCGGCGATGACGTCGGCCATCGCCTCGCTCCACTGGGTGGTATCTTTCAGATAGCCTTCGCTATCCGTCTCAATTTCGTTGCCTTCAAAAATAAACATAATTTTTCACATACCGCCTGAAACTGGCCGCAGTGTAGCAAAAAAAAAGGCCCCGCATAAGCGAGGCCTTTGTTAGCAGGGGAACGGTTAGTCCCGGCTGGCGAAGCCCAGGATGCTCAGCAGGCTGACAAAGATGTTGTACAGCGAGACATACAGGCTGACCGTGGCGCGAATGTAGTTGGTTTCACCACCGCGGATGATGTTGCTGGTCTCGAACAGGATGGCGCCCGAAGAGATCAGGATGAACACCGCGCTAATCGCCAGGTGCAGCGCCGGCAGCTGCAGGAACAGGTTAGCGACCATACCAATCAGCACCACGACCACGCCGGCCATCAGCATCCCGCCGAGGAAAGACATATCTTTACGCGTGGTCAGCACGTAGGCCGAGCAGCAGAAGAAGACCAGCGCCGTACCGCCCAGCGCCAGGCCGATCAAATCGCCCATGCCGGCAGAAAGGTACGCGTTCAGCATCGGTCCAAGGATATAGCCGAGGAACCCGGTGAAGGCGAAGGCGGAAATAATCCCGGTGGGCTTATTCGCCGTTTTATAGGTCAGGAACATCAGACCGTACATCCCCACGAGGGTTAAAATCAGCCCCGGGGAAGGAAGCATCAGCACCGTGCTGGCGGTAGCGGTGATGGCGGAAAACGCCAGCGTCAGGCTGAGCAGGAAGTAGGTGTTACGCAGAACCTTGTGCGTGCTGAGCAGCGAGGAACGGTCACGCGATGATGTAATTATGCGATCCATGAGTCACTCTCTTATGACAGATGTAATTAGGTATAAAGAATAAGAAAAACAAGCGTGAAGCCCTAATGCTTTTACCCATCTTTACTTAGCTTTTGCCGCTTTTGACTAGCATAAAATTCTGCATGGATTGGAAAAAGCGATATGTTTTCGCGTTTCGCTTCGGTGAGCCGATCGAAATCTTATAGGTTACTGAAAAATATTGCTTTATTGAAATTCTGCGACTAAGTGTGGAAGGGGGAATAACTCCGTACGTTAAAGGCAAAGGGAAATGACATTACATCAAAACAATCACATCACGCGAACGCTGCTGGCAGTCAGTATGATAGCAATGATCGGCGGGGCCCAGGCGGCGCAGGTGCCGCCGGGCGCCCAGCTGGCGGAAAAGCAGGAGCTGGTCAGAAATAACGGCAGTGAACCAGCCTCGCTCGATCCGCACAAAGTCGAGAGCGACGTTGAAAATAATATTATTAGCGATCTCTTCGAAGGTCTGGTCAGCGTATCGCCTGCGGGGGTGGTCGAGCCCCGGCTGGCGGAACGCTGGGAAAACAAGGACAACCAGCTGTGGACCTTCCATTTACGTCCCGGCCTGACCTGGTCCGACGGCACGGCCATCACGGCGCAGGATATCGTCTGGAGCTGGCAACGGCTGGTCTCGCCGGCCACCGCCTCCCCCTATGCAAGCTACCCCGGCAATATGCATATCACCAACGCCCGAGAGATTGCCCTGGGGCAAAAGGGCCCCGAGACGCTGGGGGTGAAAGCCCTAAACGACACCACGCTGCAGGTCACCCTGACTCAGCCGAATGCTGCCTTCCTGGCGATGCTGGCGCACCCCGCGCTGGTGCCGATCGACAAAGTGCTGGTGGAGCGTTTTGCCGATAAATGGACCCGGCCAGAGCATATCGTCACCAGCGGGCCCTATAAGCTGACCCAATGGGTGGTGAATGAACGGCTGGTGGCTGAACGTAATGTGAAGTACTGGGACAATGCGCACACGGTTATCAATAAAGTCACTTACCTGCCAGTCTCTTCCGAGGCCGCCGATGTCAATCGCTACAAAGCGGGGGAGATCGATATTGTTTACACGGTGCCGATCAATCAGTTTGCGCAGTTGCAGAAAACCATGGGCGACCAGCTGGACGTTTCGCCACAGTTGGCGACCTATTACTACGAGTTCAATACCACCCGGCCGCCGTTTAACGACGCGCGCGTGCGTCGGGCGCTGAATATGGCGCTTGATAAAGATATCATTGCCGGAAAAGTACTTGGCCAGGGCCAGCGCCCGGCCTGGGTAATCAGTCAGCCGGATATTGGCGGCGTGACGCTACACAACCCGGACTATGCCAGCTGGCCGCGCGAGAAGCGGATTGCCGAGGCGAAAAAACTGCTGGCGCAGGCAGGGTACGATGAGCGGCACCCACTGGTCTTTACCCTGCTATATAACACCTACGAGTCACATCAGCGCATCGCCATCGCCGCCAGCTCTATGTGGAAGAAAAACCTCGGCGTCGAGGTGAAGCTGCAGAACCAGGAGTGGAAGACGATGCTGGATACGATGCATACGCATAATTTTGACGCCGTCCGCTACGCGTGGATTGCCGACTACGACGATGCCGCCTCCTTCCTCAATACCTTCCGCACCGGGGATAGCGAGAACACCAGTCAGTACAGCAACCCGGCTTACGATGAGGCCATGCACAACGCGGCGAAAGCCACCGACGTGGCGACCCGCGGCAAATACTATCAGCAGGCGGAAGATCTGCTGGCGCAGGATGTTCCCGCCATTCCGGTCTATCACTATGTGCGTACCCATTTAGTGAAGCCCTGGGTGGGCGGCTTCACGCCGGACAAACTGGGGTACTACTACACCAAAGATATGTACATAAAGAAACTGCCGTCCGCGAGCGGCGATGGGCGCTGATTTTCTGTGCGAACTGCCTGAAATTCAGACGAATAACACAGATTTGTTTGTTTTTAAGGCAGTTGAACAAAATGGTGCTTTACAGCATCCGCCGAGGTGTTTATAGTGCGCCTCACACCGGAAGTGTGGCCGAGCGGTTGAAGGCACCGGTCTTGAAAACCGGCGACCCGAAAGGGTTCCAGAGTTCGAATCTCTGCGCTTCCGCCATATAAAAGAAGGGGTTACCGAAAGGTAACCCCTTTTTGCTTTTCCCTTTGACCATCCCAACCGCGCTTCATCCTGACCTTCGACTTCGCAAACCCGCCATGCGAAATCTCGTTGACTCTGTCAGCGCCGCAGCGTAATCAGCTGGCGAAAATGAAACCACCAATCCGTTTAAAAGGCGGAATGTTAATTGTTCCGAAGCACGATATAAGCGAATTGATGCTCAGGAATAAAAACTTTCCGCAAAAAAACTTCGTCTATACTTGGAAAAATGATGATTTACCTGCCACGGTTTTACGCAGAAAAGAGACCAGTGAGGTCAGCATGCCTGTCATTAATCCGCAAGATATCAAAGAATTACGGGCGTTGGTTGAAGAACAATTAAAATACACGCTGTGTGTCAGCTTAAATAAAGCCACGCTAGGCGATATTTTTAACGCGGTGGCGCTGGCCATTCGTCATTTTCAGCAGGACCATTTTCTGTCGAGCCAGGCGCGGCAGCGCGAAGCGCGAAAAAAGCGAGTTTACTACCTGTCGATGGAGTTTTTACTCGGCCAGTCGCTGCGTAATAACCTGGTGAATATGAATTTACTGTCGGAGATGCGCCAGGTGGTCAATGACCTGGGGTTTGATCTTGAACGCCTCCTTGACGAGGAGCCTGACGCCGCGCTGGGTAACGGCGGATTAGGGCGCTTAGCCGCTTGCTTTATCGACTCGATGGCCACCCTTGACATTGCAGCGTCCGGGCATGGCATCAAATACGAATATGGCCTTTTTCGCCAGTCCTTTCAAAACGATCAGCAGATCGAACATCCTGATGACTGGCACTCCATGCATTCCCCATGGCTGGTGGAGCATCACGCCCAGCACATTCTGATCCCGCTGGGGGGGTATATCGAGCATAGCGAAGATATTGATGGTAATTACAACCCGATGTGGCTCGGCTGGAAAACTATCGTTGGTATTCCCCATGACTATTTTGTTTCCGGCTACCGGGATACGACCACCAACAAGCTGCGTCTCTACAGCGCGGTAGCCTCTGACTCCTTTAATATCCATATTTTTAATCGCGGCGATTATATCAAGGCGGTGAGTGAAAAAATCGCCTCGGAGAATATTTCAAAAATACTCTATCCTTCCGATGAGGTGCTGACCGGAAAAGAGCTGCGGCTGACCCAAGAATATTTTCTGGTGGCCTGTACGCTGCGGGATATATTTCGTGACTACGCTGAGGTTAATGACGACATTACTTTGCTGGCGCAGCATGTGGCTATTCAGCTTAATGACACCCATCCGGCATTGGCGGTGGTGGAGCTGATGCGGATCCTCGTGGACGAATACCGACTGCCCTGGGAGCAGGCGTGGGAGATAACGCAAAATACCTGCGCCTACACCAATCATACGCTGATGCCGGAAGCGCTGGAGACCTGGCCGGTGTCGTTGTTTGAGAAACTTCTGCCGCGTCACTTGCAGATTATATTTGAGATTAACCACCGTTTTCTCGAAGCGGTGGCCCGGCGCTGGCCGGATAAAAATCATCTGTTATCTTCGCTGTCTTTAATTGACGAACATCATGATAAGCAAATCCGCATGGCTAATCTGGCCATTGTCGGTAGCCATCGCGTGAATGGGGTGGCGTGGCTGCACTCAGAATTGGTCAAAAAACAGCTGGTGCCTGATTTCTATTTTATCACCCCGGAGAAATTCATTAATCAGACCAACGGCGTCACACCGCGTCGTTGGGTGCAGCAGGCTAACCCTGGGCTGGCAGAGTTTTTGCACAAACAATTGGGGGAGGGGTGGCCAACCGATTTACCCCAGCTCTCCCGTCTGGAAAACCTGGTGGACGATCCGGCCGTTATTGACAATATCCGGGCCATAAAATTTGCTAACAAAACCGCGCTCAGCCAGCTGGTGGCGCAACGCTACGGCATCCCGCTGGATCCGCTGGCCATGTTTGACTGTCAGGTCAAACGTATTCACGAATACAAACGACAGTTACTCAATATTCTTCACGTGATCGCGCTGTACCTGGAGATCAAAGAGGCAGGGAGAACGATTGCGCCTAAGGTCCATTTGTTTGCGGGTAAAGCGGCGCCGGGCTACCGGATGGCGAAGCTGATTATTCAGTTGATTAATACCGTTGCCCGAAAAATTAACAGTGACCCGCAGGTCGCCGGGCAGCTTAAAGTGGTTTTCCTCGAAGATTATAAAGTCTCGCTGGCGGAAAAAATTATTCCCGCCACGGATCTCTCTGAGCAAATTTCCACCGCCGGGACCGAGGCGTCCGGCACCAGCAATATGAAGTTTGCCATGAACGGCGCGTTAACTATCGGCACCTATGATGGGGCGAATATCGAAATCCGCGAGGCAGTGGGGATCGATAATTTTTATCTGTTTGGCGCGGTGGCGGAAGAGATTGAAGAGAGCCGACGCCTCGGGCGTCACCATGCGTTCTATCATCAGAATCCGGCTATCGCGCGAGTGGTCGATAGCCTGGTGTCCGGGCAGTTTACCGCCGATCGCGAACGATTTGCGCCGCTGCATCAGATGCTGACGGGGGCCGATCATTACTGCCATCTGCTGGATTTCGACAGTTATTGTCAGGTGCAACAGCAGGCGATGGCTGATTTTGAACAACCGGATCGCTGGCACCGCCGGGCCTTGCTCAACATTTGCCGGATGGGGGAGTTTTCCAGCGACAGAACTATCCGCGGCTACGCCAGGGATATCTGGGGCATGACCCGCTAAAAAAGCACACGCCGAACAGAACTGAGTCGCGTTGACAGGTGTCAGCCAACATTGAGGATAAAGATGAACGTTGAATTACATACTGAGCAGGGCGTCAAAATTATCGTGCCCCTGGTGCGTCGACTGGATGCTTCCGTTGTCTCGGCGTTTAAGCAGCAGGTCCTCGAGGCCATCGACGGGGAGACGAAAAACGTACTGCTGGATCTGAGCCATGTCGAGTTTATCGACAGCAGTTGCCTGGGTGCCCTGGTATCCATACTCAAGAGCGTCAGTGGGCAGGGAGAGCTGGTGCTGTGTTCGCTCAACGGGACGATCCAGAACCTGTTCAAGCTTACCCGTATGGATCGTATCTTTTCTATTAAAGAGAACCGTCAGGAGGCGCTGAACCTGTTTGCTCAGGGATGAGGTTTGTGCAGGGCAGGATTGCCGCCGGGTTACTGACCGCCCGCTTATTCTTCGATAATCCGTGCCTTCGGTTTACTCAGCAGGAGCATCACCAGCGCGACGTAGGGCATCGGCTTCCAGAAGAAGTAGCCCTGCAGCAGAGGAATATTCTGGCGATTGAGGTAATCCAGCTGGGCCTGGGTTTCAACGCCCTCGGCAATGATGCGCAGTGAAAGCGTTCGGGCCATCTCTATCACGCAGTCCAGCAGCTTGCTTGACGGCGTCTCTCCGGTCACGCGACCGACAAAGCTCTGATCGATTTTAATGTAATCAAACACCAGTTCGTGCAGATAGGAAAGCCCGGAATAGCCGGTACCAAAGTCGTCCAGTGCGATGGAAAACCCGCAGTTGTGTAACCTGTTGAGCTTGTCGACCACCGCCCCATTGAGTAACAGCGGTTCCTGCTCGGTGATCTCCAGCATCAGCTTTACCGCTTTACCCTCAAAGCCGCGCTGAAAGTGCAGACAATCATCGATAAACGTCGGCGAGTTAATATGCGACGCGCTGATGTTGAGGCCAATATGAAACCCATCCGGTAGTTTATTAAAGAGCGGTCTCATCTGGGCGGTTACCTGCGCCATCAGGCTGCGGGTCAGCGGAATAATTAGGCCGGTACGCTCGGCCAGCGGTATAAATTCAGCAGGTGAACGCGAGGGCGTGGTGGTGTTTTGCCAGCGTGCCAGTATTTCCACACCGTATATCTCACCGGTTTTCCCGTTCACCAAAGGCTGGTAGTAGGGAACGATATAGCCCTGGGCGATGGCGTAGCGCAACTTTTCCTCTTCAGAGGTGTAAACATTGAGAAATTTACGCATCAGAAAATAAAACAGCAGCGAAACAGAGAAAATAAAAATCAGTAAACCGGCGCCATTATTCACCAGGCGGCCGGGGCTTAAAAAAGATGACTCGGGATAGGCAATGCGAAACGGATAGGCCGGCGAGGTAAAAACGCTCCGGCTTGGATCCGCAGCCTGTGGCTGGACATCGCCATGCCTGGTAATCATTTGATCCTGAACCCATAGCGCCAGCCCATTGCTATCCGAATCGCTATATAGCGCATCGCGCAAATGGACGTCGCTGATAGTGACAATCACCCGGATCTGCGCTGAGTGCGTCTGATAGATCAGCACCGGACGCTTATTGACCATCATTCTGGCCGGGAGCAGCATCAGAGGTTCGTCAGATAAAGAAACAGGGCTGAGCGTCAGGACCCGGTTGCCGGGCAGGGACGAGCACCACACCTGGCCCTCTTTTATCAGCATAATGGTGCGCAGATGCGGCTGCAGGGCGGCCTCCGTTCCGAGCTGAAACTGACCCTGTTCCGAGCACCCGCTGCGGCTAACGTTCATCGCCGTCACCGTTGCTGTGCGGGCCTCATCCAGAATAACGGCGATTTTCGTCGCCGCCTGGCGGGCGGCGGCGACATGGGCGGCCTGGTCGGAATGCCACAGTTGCCAGTTAATGACGAACACGCCAGCCAGAAATACCACCAGCGCGAGGGAAAAGGCAATCCATGCGTTTCGCCGCTTTATCTCTTTCATTTATCGTGCGTGCCAGGGTGAGTGTGCATAAAGTTAACCATCCCTCTGACGGTAAAGGCTTTTTAATGATCGTAGAAGGGGGATATCTTTCGTGATGACGGCGCATATTAAAAACATGATCAGTATCACAATACCCGCCGGCAAAGACCGCAGATAACGTGCAGAGGCGGCTGCTCTGTCACGAAGGCAATAAAATAATCACAGCTTAATGTTTTCTTAATCTAAATTTCGGGAACGGATGGTTTTAAGCATTTTCTAATCCCTAATAACAGACCGGCGCTATTTTTTGCTTTTTTAAGTTTATGATAATTGTTTTCATTATCATTCTTTTTTTGCTGTGATTTAATCCTCTCCGCTCAGGCTATTTACCATTAATTGCCCTATTTCATTAAGGATGCGTTCATGAAATCTCGCTTATCGCCCCTCCGCACGGCAGCGCTGGTTGCCGCTTCTCTGTTTCTGGCGCCGCAAGGGATGGCGGCTGACGGTCAGGACGGGATTGTGGTCTACAACGCCCAACACGAAAATCTGGTGAAGTCGTGGGTGGATGGATTTACGAAAGAGACCGGTATTAAAGTCACGCTGCGCAATGGTGATGACAGCGAGCTGGGTAATCAGCTGGTTCAGGAAGGCGCCGCGTCGCCAGCCGATGTGTTTCTGACCGAGAACTCGCCGTCGATGGTGCTGGTTGATAATGCCAAACTTTTCGCCCCGCTGGATGCGGCGACCCTGCAGCAGGTTCCGGCGCAGTACCGCCCTCAGCACGGTCGCTGGATCGGCATCGCCGCGCGCAGCACCGTCTTCGTCTATAACCCGGCGAAAATCAGCGAGGCGCAGCTGCCGCACTCGCTGATGGATCTGGCAAAACCGGAGTGGAAGGGCCGCTGGGCGGCTTCGCCATCGGGGGCGGATTTCCAGGCTATCGTCAGCGCGATGCTGGCGCTGAAGGGCGAGCAGGCGACTCTCAACTGGCTGAAGGCGATGAAAACCAACTTTGTCGCCTATAAAGGCAACAGCACGGTGATGAAAGCGGTCAACGCCGGGCAGATCGACGGCGGGGTGATCTACCATTACTATCGCTTCGTTGACCAGTCAAAAACCGGCGAGAACAGCAAAAACACCCAACTGTATTACTTCAAACACCAGGATCCAGGGGCCTTCGTCAGCATTTCCGGCGGCGGCGTGCTGGCCTCCAGCAAACATAAAGCGCAGGCGCAGGCCTTTATTAAATGGATCACCGGTAAGCAGGGACAGGATGCGCTGCGCACCAATAACGCCTTCGAATATGCGGTGGGGGTAGACGCGGCCTCTAACCCGAAACTGACCCCGCTGAAAGATCTGGACGCCCCGAAGGTAGAACCTTCCTCGCTGAACAGTAAAAAGGTCATTGAACTGATGACGCAGGCTGGCCTGCTCTGATCCTGAGGAAGTGATGTTGCTATGTCTGTTCTGAGTCTGTCGCTCGGAAAGAAAACAGGACGCCTGCCCGAGCGCAGGCGTCCTGCATTTCCGATGGTTGCCTTAGCGCTCCTGTTTTCATTGCTGGCGCTGTTGCCGTTAGGGTTTGTGGTGGCGGTCGGATTCGAGACCGGCTGGCCGACAATCAAAGCGCTGGTCTTTCGCCCGCGGGTAGGCGAGCTGCTCAGCAATACCCTGTGGCTGACGGTGCTGGCGGTCCCCATCAGCATTGTGCTTGGCGTGACGCTGGCCTGGCTGACGGAACGTACCGCGCTGGCCGGGCGGCAGCTGTGGTCGGCGCTGGCGGTGGCCCCGCTGGCCATTCCAGCCTTTGTTCAGAGCTACGCGTGGGTCAGCGCTGCGCCCTCGCTGCATGGCCTGGGCGCCGGGGTGTTTCTTTCCGTGCTGGCCTACTATCCGTTTATCTATATGCCAGTGGCGGCCGTGCTGCGCCGACTCGATCCCACGCTTGAAGATGTCGCCGCATCGCTGGGCACTCCGCCGTGGAAAGTGTTCTTTCGGGTGGTCCTCCCGCAGCTGCGGCTGGCTATCTGCGGCGGTGCGCTGCTGGTGGCTCTGCATCTGCTGGCGGAATATGGTCTGTATGTGATGATCCGCTTCGATACTTTCACTACCGCCATTTACGATCAGTTCCAGTCGACCTTCAGCGGTCCGGCCGCCAATATGCTGGCGGGCGTGCTGGCTCTGTGCTGTCTGGCGATCCTGCTGCTGGAGAGCGCTTCGCGCGGTAAAGCGCGCTATGCGCGTATCGGCGCCGGGGCGGCGCGCGAGCAGAAGCGCCTGGTGCTGGGTAAAGGGGCCGCTTTCGGCGCGCAGCTGCTGCTTCTGTTGCTGGTGTTGCTGGCGATGGGGGTGCCGTTGCTGGTCCTGGGACGCTGGCTGTGGCTGGGCGGTATCGACAACTGGCTGCATGCCGATCTGTGGCATTCCCTGCGTCAAACGCTGCTGCTGGGGGCGGGCGGGGCGCTGCTGACGACGGTCTGCGCGATCCCCATCGCCTGGCTCGGCGTGCGCTATCCGCGTCCGCTGTTCCGCCTGCTGGAGGGGTGTAATTACATCACCAGCTCGCTGCCCGGCATCGTGACCGCGCTGGCGCTGGTCACCGTCACCATCCACTATGCCCGTCCGGTGTACCAGACAGAAGTGACGCTGTTTCTGGCCTATTTGCTGATGTTTATGCCGCGGGCGCTGATTAACCTGCGCGCCGGTATCGCCCAGGCGCCGGTGGAGCTGGAAAACGTCGCCCGCAGTCTCGGACGCAGCCCGGCCCGCGCCCTGTGGAGTATCACCATGCGGCTTGCCGCCCCGGGGGCGGCCGCCGGCGCCGCGCTGGTGTTCCTCGGCGTCAGCAATGAGCTGACCGCCACGCTGCTGCTCTCGCCGTTAGGCACCCGCACGTTGTCGACCGGATTCTGGGCGTTAACCAGCGAGATCGACTACGTGGCGGCGGCGCCCTACGCGCTGTTGATGATCGTCATTTCGCTGCCGCTGACGGCGGTTCTCTATATGCAGTCGAAAAAAATGGCAGGGTTGTAACATGCTGGAATTGTCTTCTGTTTCGAAATCCTTCGCCGACGCGCAGGTCCTCGATAATATTCATCTTCAGGTGGCGCCGGGTAGCCGGACGGCTATAGTGGGTCCGTCGGGTTCGGGAAAAACCACGCTGCTGCGCATTCTCGCCGGTTTCGAAACGCCCGACAGCGGGCGGATCGTGATGCACGGCGCGCCGCTGTTTGCCGAGGGCGTGTTTGTTCCTGCCCACCAGCGACGGATCGGCTACGTTCCGCAGGAGGGGGCGCTGTTTCCTCACCTCAATGTGGCGGACAATATCGCCTGGGGACTGGACGCCAGCCGCGAGGAAAAACGTCGCCGGATGGGCGCGCTGATGGAGATGGTCGCCCTCGACCACAGCCTGGCGCGCCACTGGCCGCATGAGATCTCCGGGGGCCAGCAGCAGCGTGTGGCTCTGGCTCGCGCCCTGGCCCAGCAGCCGGCGCTGATGCTGCTCGATGAACCCTTTTCTGCCCTGGACACCGGACTGCGCGCCAGCACGCGCAAAGCGACCGCCGATCTGCTGGCGGAGACCGGCATCGCCTCGATTCTGGTGACCCATGACCAGACCGAAGCGCTGTCGTTCGCCACACAGGTGGCGGTGATGCGCCAGGGGCGTTTCGCCCAGGTGGGGACCCCGCTGGCGGTTTACTCGCAGCCGGTGGATGAAGAGACGGCGCTGTTTCTCGGCGATGCCCTGATCCTCCCCGCACGGCTGAGCCCCGGGCGGGCCAGCTGCGCGCTGGGCGACCTGGCGACAGACGCAGGGCATCCTGCTGGTGAAGGTAAGGTGATGTTGCGTCCGGAACAGCTGAGCGTCAGCGTGAGCGGGCCGCAGGAAAGTACCGCCACCATCCGCGATGTTGATTTCTCCGGCCAGCTCTCCACGCTGACGCTGTCGATGTCCGGGCACGATCGGCCGATTGTCCTGCGAACCGTAAGCCAGCCGGCGTGGCAGCCCGGCGCGACGGTGCGATTGACGGTCAGCGGCAAGGCGCGAGTGTTCAGCGGCTAATCTCTGAGCAGGCGCCGCCGGTTATCGGTGGCGCCGCACGGAAAGCTAATCAGCTGATGGATTTAGCCGATAGTATCCGCGCCACTGACCTCGTCGCCATGGAGTGGTAGTACGTTGGAACAATTCCGCGGGGTCAGTCTACCTCACCGCCGTTTTGTCGGCGCGTCGCTTTTTCATTCGTCCCGCTGCGCTTAACTGCTATCCTGTCCCGCGATCGGCCCTGTGGTTACCATGAGACATCGCTATGCCTGAATGCCTTATTCCTGCGAAACGCCCCATTCCGTCCGCTTTGGCGCGGGGTACGCTACTGCCTGCGCTGCTGGTTATCGTCGCCGTCGCTGTCGGCTGTGCGCTGGTGTCGCCGCCCATCGGCTCGTGGCGAGAAATCCTGGCCAACCCCGGACTCTATATCGATTTGCTGGCGCTGCTGTTTCTGGTGTTTATGCTGTGGAGCTCAGCGAAGGTGCGGATGAGCCATATTGCCGTCAACTGGGTGCGCTATGGGCTGCTGCTGTGGATTGCCGGCGGCACGTTCGATGTGATGGATGAGATGGTGGTTCAGCCGCGCTGGATGGGCTACTACTGCGAAGATCTGCTGCGCCTCTCCGGGATGCTGCTTACCGTGGTGGGCGTCTACAAAATTATTGAGCGCATCAACCTGCTGTACGTTGACGCGCGCTCGCAATCCCTAAAAGATGAGCTCACTCAGTTGCCCAACCGCCGCTTTTTTATCGATACCATTCGCGAAAAGTCCGGACATGCGTTGGGGCTCATGATCCTGGATATCGATTTTTTTAAGAAAATCAACGATACCTGGGGCCACCTGGTGGGGGATGAAGTGTTATTTTCCCTGGGGAAACAGCTGGCGAAACTGACCAGCGAGCAGGTCCTGCCGGCGCGTATCGGTGGGGAAGAGTTTGCCATTATCGTCGATGGCCTGTCGGAGCCTGAGCTGCACGATCTGGCGCAGGCGATCCTCGACAATGCCCGCACCATCCTGATCAATCATCAAACACCGCTGTCGATCAGCATTGGCGTCGGAACCTGGCGGCCGGGCGAAGCGCAGGAGACGTTTATCCGCAAAGTCGACGAGGCGTTGTACAAGGCCAAGCACAACGGGCGCGGGCGCGTGGAGTGGGCGTAATATTCCGACACGGCAGGTTAGGCCTGCTGTGCGCTGCGGCAGTGTCGCCGATACTCTGACGGCGAACGCTCGGTGTAGCGTTTGAAGACCCGGCAAAAATAGTTGCTGTCGACAAAGCCGCAGTTATGGGCGATCTCTTTCACCTTCAGGTCATAGCCGCGCAGCAGCTGTTTTGCCTTTTCAAGACGCACCCGGGTCAGATATTCGTTAAATCCCACCGAGCCTGATTTCTGAAAAATATGCGAAAGATAGTTGGGCGTGATGTGAAAACGTCTGGCCACTGATTCCCGCGTCAGCGGCAGGCTCAGATTTTCCTCGAGATAGTCCTGAACGGCAAGAAACAGATCCCGGCTGCGACTGACGCGCATTTCCAGCCCAACCAGCTGTTCGCGACAGTGGCTCAGTAGCGCGGCGACCACCAGCCGGGCGGTCAGCGGATCGGGCTGCAGGCTGACTTCATTCAGGCTCAGCAGCAGGTAAGAGCCCACGCGCGGCCCGAGGCGGGCAACGCTTTGCTTCTCCGTGTGCAGGCTTTTCCCGTCCCAGCGCTGAATACTGAATCCCAGTTTCTGCCGGCCAAACAGGATACTCAGGGTAGTGGCCGGGCCGGCCCACTGCGGCAGCGTCCACTTTCCCGCCTGCACGTAGAGTACCTGCAGCGCGGTTAACGTCGAAGCGGCTAGCGGCAGCCCCTGTTCATTAAGCTGACCCTCCAGCACAATTTCCAGACGTGGAAACGGTACGTTGAAGGCAAGGGCAGGCACGGAAATATCCGGCTCAGGAAATCTCACCTGTAAGCGATCTTTTTGAGCGATTAACCGATGCAGTATATCCGGCAGATCTTCAATCATTCTTTGCCCTCAGCATGCGCATTATCCTGTTGATGATAATCTATTTTTTCCTCCCCGGCAGCGTTTGTTAAGCCATTTTGCGCGGTGGATTCCCGGTCAGCTACAGCACAGCCATCGCCGAAAACGTGATTGTTGACGCCCATCACACTTTGTTGGCTCGCGTAGGTATGTCCAGTTTTTCGTAGCGTTCGCCTCCTGTCATGCCGCGGATGGACCAGTAGAGTTTGTTTGTGTTATCGGAACGTTAAAAAGGAACGCAACATGAACTCATCATCAGCTAGCTTTCTCGATGCGTTAGGCGCCAGCCTGGCGCTCAGCGCGCAAATGAAACACGAGCTCGACACCCTCGGCTACACCGTTGTGCATAATGTCGTTGACGCCCAGTGGCTGAGCGAAATGCGACGGCTAATTGATACCCTGGTTGAGCGCGAAGGCGACAATCTGGCGATGGAACATCATCAGGAAGCGACCGCGACGCGGATCGCCAACCTGGTGAATAAGGGGGTTATCTGGGAGAAAGTCTGGGCTCATCCGCTGATCCTCTCCGCCTGCCGCTATATCTTCAACGGCCATTTTAAAGTCTCCAGCCTCAACGCGCGCGAGGCGTTATATAACGGCGGCCACCAGCCGCTGCACGCCGACTGGAAAAAGCCGCGCCCGGATTTTCCCAAAGTCCACCTGGTGAATACCATCTGGGCGATAGACGATTTGAGCGCCGCCAACGGCGCGCCGCGGATTATCCCCGGTACCCACCTGCGTCCTGAGCTCCCGGAAGAGGTACTGGCCGACCCGGAGCAGGCCCACCCTGATGAAATCGTGTTTGCTGCGCCGGCCGGGAGCGTGATGATTTACAACGCTCACGCCTGGCACGGCGGCACGCGTAATCGTGAGGGCAGCAGACGACGTGTGCTGCATGGGTTATACATCGATCGCGCGGATACGCCGCAGCAGGACCAGCGGCGCTGGTTGACGCCCGAGACGGCCAGCCGCCTGACGCCAGCGCAAAAGTGGTTGCTGGATGTAGAGTAAGGTCTGTCGCCGGTCAGGGAAGTTCAACATAGACGACCGGCTTTTTCATGATGCTTTTCACGGCCTCGACGATCTGCTGCGGCTGCAGCAGGAAGCTCTTGATGCTGGTTTTAATCGTCCGCAGGCCGCGAAAGCGCTGGGCGTCGTCAATTTCGATATCCGTCACCAGCAGCACCACTTCGGCGCGGGCGATATCTTCTGCGGTAATGCGATTTTCAACGCCGAGCGCGCCCTGAGTTTCCACCTTAAGATGCCATTTTTCATGATGACCGACCTTTTCCAGCCGTTCGGCAGCCATATAGGTGTGCGCCACTCCGCTGACGCAGGCGGTGACGGCGATAATATTGAAGTCCATAACATCCTCCTGGCGTTAACCGCCGATAGTGACGTGGAATCCGGCCGCTTCGGCCATTACCCGATAAGGTTGAATGTCCGCTTCGTCAGGCGCTTTCACCCTGGCCAGCGCCCAGGGTTTGCCCAGCAGACGGTATTTGGGCTCGCCGTATTGATGAAATGGCAGCAGGTGCAATTCTGTAAGATTAAAAGGTGCGAGAAAGTTCAGAATCTGGCGAAAATTATCGACGCTCATGGTATAGCCCGGGATCAGCGGCACGCGTGGGATGAGGTTGATCTCTCTAGCCGCCAGCTGGCGAAAATTATCCAGTACCCGCGGCTGATTGATTCGCAGTAGCGACAATGCCCGCTCAGGTTCCATGATTTTAAAATCAAATAACACCTCGTCGCAGGCTTCAGCCACCGGTAAAAAACGGTTGAAGGGCCCGTCGCCAGCGGTTTCGATGGCGGTGCGGATCCCCCACTGGCGCAGGCGCTGGAGAAAGCGGGCGGCAAATTCGGCCTGCATGAGCACTTCACCGCCGGAGAGGGTGACACCGCCACCGGAGGCGCGGAAGAAGACTTCATCCTTCAGCACCTCATGAAGGAGGTTATCCAGCGTCATGTCGCGACCGATCTGCTCCCATGCCCCGGAGGGACACTCGACGACATCCTGCTGGCAGCGGGCGCAACCCAGGCATTTACTCTGCCGGCGCAGGGTCTGGATCCTGGGTGACATTGACTCCGGGTTGGCGCACCACGGGCAGGTGTGGGGGCAGCCTTTGAAAAAGACCACCGTGCGGATCCCCTGGCCATCATTGAGCGAGTAGCGCTGCAGATTAAAAATGCGCGCCCGGTCGGCGCGCGTCTCCATCACCTCACAGCTGATGCGCGGTGCGGCGGATAATGTCATCCTGAATCTCCTTCGACAGCTCAACAAAGAAGGCGCTGTAGCCCGCGACGCGCACCACCAGGCCGGCAAAGTCCTGCGGCCGTTGCTGCGCTTCACGCAGGGTGTCGGCATTGACCACGTTAAACTGAATATGCTGCAGCTTGAGCTTGCAGAAAGCCTGTAAAAAGTCTGCCAGCTTGTTTAGCCCGCCGTCGCCGGCCAGCGTCGCCGGGGTGAATTTAACGTTGAGCAGCGTACCGTTCGACAGCAGATAGTTATCCAGCTTGCTGACTGATTTCAGCACCGCCGTCGGCCCCTGGGCATCCTGGCCGACCATTGGCGACAGGCCGCCGTCCGCTAACTGTTCGCCAGCCAGCCGCCCGTCCGGGGTAGCCCCCACCACCGAGCCCAGCGGCACGTGCGCCGAGACGGTATAGGAGCCGGGCGTAAAACGCCCGCCGCGCGGATTCAGATATTGTTCCACCTCTTTGCAGTAAAAGCGCAGCAGATCGGCGCTGATATTATCGACGTCGTCGATATCGTTGCCGTATTTTTCAAAACGGTTGATCAACCGGGCGCGGATTTTCTCTCCCTCTGGCGTCTGGAAGTTGGCTTTCAGTACCGCCATCAGTTGGTCAAAGCTAAGGCGCTGCTGGTCAAAGACCATCCCCTTCAGGGCATAAAGCGAATCGCTCAGGTTGGCGATCCCGATGCCCTGGACGCCGGAGAAGTTATAGCGCGCTCCGCCGGCGGTGATGTCTTTACCGTGCTGCACGCAATCTTTAATGAACGAGGAGAGGAGAGGCACTGGCGCCCAGTCGCGATGGCCGATATCGCAGATATTGCTGCCCTCGACCATCAGCTTGATGTAATAGCGAATTTTGTCGCGCATCTGGCGGATAAGCCCTTCCCAGCTGACCTCCGGTTGCCCTTCATTTTCCTGCAGGACAAGTTCCATGACCTTCAGCAGGTTGAACATGGCGATATCATGCAGGCCGTAGGTGCGGCCGGGGATCGACAACTCGACGCAGCCGACCACCGCGTAGTCGCGGGCGTCTTCCAGCGACACGCCACGATTGAGGAAGGCGGGGACCACCACCTCGTCGTTGAAAATCTGTGGAATGCCGGTGCCCAGGCGGATGGTTTCGGCGGTTTTACGCAGGAACGGGCGGTCAATCAGCTCGTTCACCCGCACGCCAAGATTCGGCTGCGGCAATTGCACGTTTTGATAGGCATCGAGGCATAAAAATGACAGCACGTTGACCGCGCTGCGCCCGGTTTCCGTTAGCCCACCGAGCAGGGCGGTATACCCGGTGGGAAAACCGGCGAAATAGCGTGCGCTACTGGAGGAGCGCAGCAGCACGATGTCGTTGCATTTTACCCAAAGCGACTCCAGCAGCTCCTTGAGCGACGCCGGATCCTGTCCTTGATTCAGCGACGCCTGATAAAACGGCAGCATGTACTGGTCAAAACGGCCGAGCGAAATGGAGCTGGCATTGGATTCGTACTGCAGAATGATGTTCATATACCAGAACAGCTGGCAGGCCTGGGGGAAGTCCGTTGGCCGGTGCTGCGCATTGTGGCGCGAAATCGCGGCGATGGTTAACAGCTCCCGCTGACGCTGCGGATCCTGACAGTGTCCAGCCATCTCCTCGGCCAGCGCGGCGTAGCGCAGAATATGGCGCTGAGAGGCCTCCAGCAGGATCAATACCGCCTGATAAAAAGGGTTATCAGGCTGCCGGTCGCAGTGTGATTGCATCTCCGCAACCAGCGCGTCCAGGCCATTATTCAACAGGTGCGGATAGTCGATAATGATATGGCCCTGGCCTTTATCGGTCTGGTTCACGCTGAATATTTGGGTGCTGACGGCGGCTTTGACCTCGTCGGTCATCTGGCCGTTGATGAAATCTTTCATTGAGCGCTTTTCCCAGTAGGGGAACAGCGTTTCCCGATAGACGCGCTTATCTTCTTCGCTTATCGCGAAGCGGTCCTGCGGTCGGGTCGGGAAGGTGTCAAGCTCGTTAAGCAGCCAGTAGGGATCCATCTCCGGCGACATAATGCCGGCCCGCGGTTTGATGGTACGGTTGCCGGCAATCAGTTCATCATCACGAATCGAAATGTCTACCTTATCGAGGATCCAGGCGGTGGCCTTCGCCCGGCGAATAATCACCGGCTCGCCCTCCGTTTGCCGATGGCTGGCGGTATAGAGCAGGGCGCGTTCAAGTGATATTTCGCGCGGTTGGGCGAACAGGCTGGCTTTCAGGCGTTGAGTACGATTCGTCATGACAAACTCCATGTTGTGGCGAAGGGCGCGCGGGCGCCCCTTTTAAGGCTTCAGGCTCGTTGGGAAAGGTGGCTGTCTATCTTGTTCATGATGGCGTCGGCGCGTTTGACCGCATCGCTGATATTGACGCGTACGATAGTTTTCCCGGCAAAACGCTCTTCGAATTTGATACCGATATCTTTGGTCAGAATGACCATATCGGCGGCGGCGATCTCTTCCGCGGTCAGCTCGTTTTCAATGCCGATAGAACCCTGGGTTTCAACTTTGACCTGCCAGCCTTTGGCCTTAGCGGCGCTTTCTAACGATTCGGCGGCCATATAGGTGTGAGCCACACCCGACGGGCAGGCGGTGACAGCGATAATGTGGGTCATAATCTGTTCCTTCCAGTCTGTTAGTTAATTTCAAAATCAAGGTCTAATTCGTCGTCGGCTTTGGCGTCAGACGATTTCTTTTTAGCCAGCGCTTTCAGCACAATGACGCAGGCGGCGCTGACGCAGGCGCCGACCAGCAGCGCGGCGATAAAGCCGAGTTTGCCCTGGACCACCGGCAGCACGATGAGCCCGCCCCAGCCGGCGTAACACTGGGCGCCCAACAGCGCCGCGGTGACGCAGCCGCTGGCCGCGCCAATCATATTGGCCGGAATAACGCGCAGCGGGTCGGCAGCGGCAAAGGGAATCGCCCCTTCGGTGACCCCGACGCAGCCCATCACCAGCGCCGCTTTGCCGGTTTCCCTCTCTTCGGCGGTGAAATATTTGCGGCCGATCAGCGTCGCCAGTCCCATCCCCAGCGGCGGTACGGCGATGCCGACGGCGGCGATAGCCACTACGCTGTAGACCCCCTGTGAAACGCAAATCAGCATGAAGGCGTAGGCCACTTTGTTCACCGGGCCGCCCATATCAAACGCCAGCATCAGGCCCATAACGATGGCCAGCACCACGATGCTGCCTTCACGCATGCCCTGCAGCCAGTTGGTCAGGTTTGCCGTGAGCGCGCCTACCGGTTCGCCGAGCCCCCACATCATGATCCCGGCAGTAATAAAGGTGCCGATGATGGGAATAATGAAAATCGGCATCACCGAGCGCAGCACCTTGTGGACCGGTATTTTTTTCAGGTAATAGACCACCAGACCGCCGATCATCCCAGCGATCAGCGCGCCAAAGAAGCCGGCGCCGAAGCTGTTTCCTACCCAGGCGCCGATGGCGCAGGGGGCCAGCGCGGCGCGGTCGGCGATGGAGTAGCCAATGTAGGCGGCGAGAAAAGGGACCATCAGCGTCAGGCCGGCGACGCCAATATCAAACAGTTTCTTCAGGTTGGGATCGGTGGCGGCATCCGGAACCGCACCTTTGCCATACAACATGACGGACACCGCCAGCAGGATCCCGCCGGAGACCACGAAGGGGATCATATGTGACACGCCGGTCATCAGATGCTGGCGAGTATTTTTTAGTATTTGCACCAGTTCGTTCATTGCTTGCTCCTGAGCGCTGTAGGGCCCGTGACAGTATTGATGGCTCAACATTAGAAAAAGGGCGCCGCATAAAACAGTAGAGAAAAAGTGCATTTACTGGATATTTGTAAGGTTAGAAAAGAATTGCGATCCACCTCAAATCTTAGTGATGACAGGAGGAGTGAGCGCTAAAAGGGTGGAATTGTGATGGCGGGCATAAAAAAGTATCGTGTGTACAATAGTCCAGTAATTGCCAGTTTTGTCACCTAGTCCACTTGACCATCTTTCATTACCTTTTGGGGAATTAATGGATTACTCAGGAGGAAGGCGATGGCTCTGGTCATTGAATTTACATGTGATTTGCCCAACGGCGTGCATGCGCGTCCGGCCAGTCTGGTCGAAACGCTGTGTAACCGTTTTTCATCGGCAATTGAGTGGCGGAACCTGCGCTGCGATACCGGTGGCAATGCCAAAAGCGCGTTGGCGGTCATCGGCACGAACACCCTGAAGGGCGACACCTGCCAGCTGCTTATCAGCGGCGAAGATGAAGCCGAGGCTTACGCCGCGTTAACGGCCTTTCTGCGTGATGAATTTCCTCACTGCGACGCGCCGCTGCCTACGGCACAAGCGCTGGACGTCCAGCCGGTGCCGGAGTCACTCTCACGCCTGAACCCGACGCTGTTCCATGCCAGTCCGGTCTGCGCCGGCAGCGCGGGGGGCAGACTCATCCATCTAAAATCCCGCGATTTGCACGAGCTTGGCGCACTGCCCGTCGCCAGCAGTCCTGAACAGGAGCAGGCGGCACTGGATAACGGCCTGCGCCTGCTGGTGAAAGATATCGAACTGCGGCTGCTGGACAATGACGGTACCGCCAGCGCGATACTGGAAGCTCACCGTTCGCTGGCGACGGATGCCTCGCTGCGCCAGCATCTGCTCGGCGGGATCCTCACCGGTCTCAGCTGCGCCCAGGCGATCGTCGCCACCAGTGACCACTTCTGCGCCCAGTTCCGCGATTCCGGCAGCAGCTATCTGCAGGAGCGAGTGCTGGATGTGCGCGATGTCTGCTTCCAGCTGTTGCAGCATATCTACGGCGAAGCCCGTTTCCCGGCGCCGGGTCAACTGCGGGAAGCCGCCATTTGCCTTGCCGACGAACTCACCCCCAGCCAGTTCCTCGAACTGGATAAAACGCATCTCAAAGGGCTGCTGCTGCGCAGCGGCGGCACTACGTCGCACACCGTGATCCTTGCCCGCTCATTCAATATCCCGACCCTGGTGGGGGTTGACCTCGACGCACTGTTGCCCTGGGAGGATACTCAGGTGCAGATCGACGGCAACGCCGGGCTGCTGGTGGTCGACCTGAGTCCGGCGGTGGCGCGCTACTATCAGCAGGAGTCGTGGGTTCAGGCGCAGATCCAGCAACAGCAGCAGGTATGGCTGGATAAGGCGGGGCAGACGGAAGACGGTATCCGCGTCGAGATCGCGGCGAACATCGCCCATTCGGTAGAGGCGGTGGCGGCCTTCAACAACGGCGCGCAGTCGGTTGGCCTGTTCCGCACGGAGATGCTCTATATGGACCGGCCCGGCGCGCCATCGGAAGACGAACTCTACAACATTTTCTGCCAGGCGCTGGAGCCTGCCGCCGGGCGCAGCATCATCGTGCGGACTATGGATATCGGCGGTGATAAGCCGGTGGCCTACCTCAACATTCCGGCGGAAAATAACCCTTTCCTCGGCTACCGCGCGGTGCGCATCTATGAAGAGTACCAGGCGCTGTTTCATACTCAGCTGCGGGCGATTCTACGCGCTTCGGCGCACGGCTCGCTGAAGATCATGATCCCGATGATTTCCTCAATGGAAGAGATCCTGTGGGTGAAAGAGCGGTTGGCGGAGGCCAAACAGTCGCTGCGCGTCGAACAGATCCCGTTTGATGAAAAAATCCCGCTGGGCATCATGCTGGAGGTGCCGTCGGTGATGTTCATCATCGATCAGTGCTGCGAAGAGGTGGACTTCTTTAGCATCGGCAGCAATGACTTAACGCAATATCTGCTGGCGGTCGACCGCGATAACGCGAAAGTGACGCGCCATTACAACAGTCTCAACCCGGCCTTCCTGCGTGCGCTGGACTATGCCGTGCAGGCGGCGCACCGGCAGGGGAAATGGATCGGCCTGTGCGGCGAGCTGGGGGCCAAAGGTTCGGTGCTGCCGCTGCTGGTCGGCCTCGGCCTGGATGAACTGAGCATGAGCGCGCCGGCGATCCCGGCGACCAAAGCGCGTCTGGCGCAGCTGGACAGCCGCGCCTGCCGTCAGCTGCTGAATCAGGCGATGCAGTGCCGTACCTCGCTGGAAGTGGAGCATCTGTTGGCCCAGTTCCGCATGCGCCAGCAGGATGTGCCGTTGATTAGCCGCCAGTGCATCACCCTCAACAGTGACTGGCGCAGCAAGGAGGAGGTGCTGAAGGGGATGACGGATAACCTGCTGCTGGCCGGGCGCTGCCGCTATCCACGCAAGCTGGAGGCCGATCTCTGGGCCCGCGAGGCGGTGTTCTCCACCGGGCTGGGCTTCAGTTTTGCCATTCCGCATAGTAAATCCGAGCATATTGAGCAGTCGACCATTAGCGTCGCCCGCCTGGCGCAGCCGGTGAAGTGGGGTGATGAAGAAGCGCAGTTTGTGATTATGCTGACGCTAAACAAGCATTCGGCGGGCGACCAGCATATGCGCATCTTCTCGCGCCTGGCGCGGCGCATTATGCACGCCGAGTTCCGCCAGGCGCTGGTATCCGCAGAGAGCAGCGAGGCTATCGCGCAACTGCTGCGCCGCGAGCTGGAGTTGTGATCGGTTATCCGGCCCGCGCCGCTGGCCTGAGCCCGTGGATGCTGGTGGAGGTGGCGACGGGCCTCTCCCTATGTGCTCCCGGTGCCAGGAGAGACTTAACGCAGAAGACATATCGGGAGCGCCATCTGCCCGGACATAACACAGAACAACCGTTTTTCCGGGGCGAAACCGTTGCAAACTGATAACTATATCGATTAATCCAGCTCTGACCGTCAGTCGGCCCGCGCAAGCGCCGCACCGCCGGGCGATGGCATCAGGCGCGGAGACGATTTTGTGCCGGGTGGCGGCTGCGCCTAACCCGGCCTACTCACTCCATTATCGTGCCTTTTGTAGCCCAGGTCAGCCGTAGCGCGACCTGTGAGCGGCCGGGATAATTACGCCAAAATAGCCTTGCAGATGGCGTCGCTGACCTGCTGCGTTGACGCGCTGCCCTGCATATCCGGCGTCTTCGGCCCACTGGCGATCGTGTGCTCAATTGCCGCCAGGATGCCGTTGTGCGCAGCGTGATAGCGCGCATCGCCGTTCCCGAGAAAATCAAGCATCATCGCCCCGGCCCATATGGTGGCGATCGGATTGGCGATATTTTTCCCGTAGATATCCGGCGCTGAACCGTGGACCGGCTCGAACAGCGACGGGAAGGTGCGCTCCGGGTTGAGATTGGCCGATGGCGCAATACCAATGGTACCGGTGCAGGCCGGGCCGAGATCGGAGAGAATATCACCGAACAGATTGGAGCCGACGACCACGTCAAACCGCTCCGGCTGCAGCACGAAGCGGGCGCAGAGAATATCGATATGCTGCTTGTCCCAGCGGATCTCGGGATAGTTTTTGGCTATCTCCTCCACCCGCTCATCCCAGTAGGGCATGCTGATGGCCAGCCCGTTGGATTTCGTCGCCGAGGTCAGCGTTTTGCGCGGGCGGCTTTGCGCCAGCTCGAAGGCGTAGCGCAGGATACGGTCAACGCCCCGGCGGGTAAAGATCGACTCCTGAATCACCACTTCATGCTCGGTGCCTTCATTGGCGCGCCCGCCCAGAGCGGAATATTCGCCTTCGGTGTTCTCGCGCACCACGTAGAAATCGATATCGCCAGCCTTTTTCCCCGCCAGCGGGCAGGGGACGCCGGGGAACAGGCGCACCGGGCGCAGGTTGACGTACTGATCGAACTCGCGGCGGAACTTCAGCAGCGACCCCCACAGCGAGATATGATCCGGGACGGTATCCGGCCAGCCGACGGCGCCAAAGTAGATGGCGTCGAACCCCTGTAACTGCTCGCGCCAGTCGTCCGGCATCATCTTACCGTGATGAGCATAATATTCGCAGCTTGCCCACTCCATCTGCTCGAAGCTCAGCGCCAGATCCCACCGCTGCGCGGCGGCTTTCAGTACGCGGATCCCTTCAGGCAGAACTTCTTTGCCAATTCCGTCACCCGGGATGGCGGCAATACGACAGGTTTTTTTCATTCCGGTTCTCACTTTTTAGCGATGATGTTTGACCACCTGCTTATCCTATAATTGACTGATTCATAATTAATCACGCTAACTGGTGAAACATAAAACACAGTTCATGAATAATCTGCCGCTGCTGAATGATTTACGCGTCTTTATGCTGGTCGCCCGCCGGGCCGGGTTTGCCGCCGCCGCTGAGGAGCTGGGCGTATCGCCGGCTTTTGTCAGCAAGCGGGTTTCGCTGCTGGAGCAAACCCTGAATGTGATGTTGCTGCACCGGACCACCCGCCGGGTCACCATTACCGAAGAGGGAGAGCGGATCTACGAGTGGGCGCAGCGCATTCTGCAGGATGTCGATGAGATGATGGACGAGCTCTCCGACGTGCGTCAGGTGCCGCAGGGAACGCTGCGGATTATCAGCAGCTTCGGCTTTGGCCGCCGGGTGGTGGCCCCCGCGCTGTCGGCGCTGGCGCTTCAGTACCCGCAGCTGGAGCTGCGTTTTGATGTTCAGGACCGGCTGGTGGATTTAGTCAATGAAGGGGTGGATCTCGATATTCGCCTCGGCGACGATATCGCGCCGAATCTGATTGCCCGCCAGCTGGCGCGCAATCACCGCGTGCTCTGTGCGTCGCCGCAGTTCCTCGCCCGCCATGCGCCGCCGAAACAGCTGAGTGATCTGGCGGCTCTGCCGTGCCTGGTGATTAAAGAGCGGGATCATCCGTTCGGCGTCTGGCAGCTGCATAGCAAAGAGGGCCAGCACGCCATCAAAGTGACCGGGCCGCTGTCGTCCAACCATGGCGAAATTGTTCATCAGTGGTGTCTGGACGGGCAGGGGATTGCGCTCCGTTCGTGGTGGGACGTCAGGGAGAATATCGCCAGCGGGCATCTGGTGCAGGCGCTGCCGGACTACTGGCAATCGGCCAACGTCTGGGCGGTTTACGTCTCCCGCCTGGCGACGTCGGCTAAAATTCGCACCACCGTGGAGTTTCTGCGCCACTATTTCCAGCAACACTATCCGCAGCATGAGCCGACGGCCAGGGCCGTCGGCAAAGACGATTAAACCCCAAGGCGGTCGCGCAGGCTGTAGTAGGCGGCGCCCATCGCGGTAAAGGGGATACGCAGGCTGCGGCCGCCCGGGAACGGGTAGTGCGGCAGTTTGGCAAAGGCGTCGAAACGCTCGGCGTCGCCGCGCAGCAGTTCCGAAATCAATCGTCCGGCGAGGTGGGTACAGGTGACCCCATGCCCGCTGTAGCCCTGCATGTAGTAGATGTTGCTATCCAGGCGACCAAACTGCGGCATCCGCGACAAGGTCAGCAGGAAGTTGCCCGTCCAGCGGTAGTCAAGCTTCACCCCCTGCAGCTGTGGGAAGGTTTTCAGCAGCTTTGGCATAATCAGCCGCTCCACATCGTCCGGGTCGCGGGCGCCGTAGACCACGCCGCCGCCGTACAGCAGGCGGTTATCGCCGGTCAGACGGTAGTAGTCCAGCAGGTAGTTACAGTCTTCCACACAGTAGTTTTTCGGGATCAGCGAGCGGGCGACCTCCTCCGACAGCGGCGCGGTGGTGACCACCTGGGTGCCGCACGGCATGCTGCGCTTCGCCAGCTCCGGCTCCAGTTTGTCACCGAGATAGGCGTTGCCGGCGACGATCACATAGCGGGCAGTGACCTGGCCGCGGGCGGTGCTGACCACTGCCGGGCTGGTGTGCTGAATGCGGGTGACCGGCGACTGCTCATACACCCGGCCGCCGTTCAGGCGAATAGCGTCCGCTTCGCCGATGGCGAGGTTGAGCGGGTGAATATGGCCGCCGCTGTGGTCGAGCAGGGCGCCGACGTAGCGGTCGCTGTCCACTTCGCGACGAATCGCCTCTCTGTCCAGCAGCTCCAGCTGCGTGTTGCCGTAGCGCTCCCAGTTGGCTTTCTGTTCTTCCAGCGTCTCCAGCTGTTTATGGTTCATCGCCACGAACAGGCCGCCCGGTCGGTAATCGCACTGGATCTGATAGCGCTGGATGCGTTCGCGGATAATATCGCCGCCTTCGAACATCATGCTGCCGAGCATTTTCGCCGCATCCGGGCCGTAGTTTTTTTCAATCACGTCGATATCGCGGCTGTAGGAGTTAACCAGCTGACCGCCGTTGCGGCCGCTGGCGCCGAAGCCGATGCGCGCCCCTTCCAGCACCACCACGTCGTAGCCCATTTCGGCAAGATGCAGGGCAGAGGAGAGGCCGGTGTAGCCGCCGCCGACGACGCAGACGTCGCAGCTTATCGATTCGTCCAGCGTCGGAAAGGGTTCATATTTGTTGGCGCTGGCGGCGTAATAGCTGGTGGTATGTTCGGTCATGATTAAGACTCCAGGGCAATCCAGATGGTTTTCAGTTCGGTGAATTTTTCCAGGGCGTGCAGCGACTTATCGCGCCCGTTGCCGCTCTGTTTGTAACCGCCGAAGGGGACGGTCATATCACCATCGTTATAGTTGTTGACGAAGACCGAACCGGCCTTCAGGCGGCGGCTCATGCGGTGGGCGCGTGAGAGATCGCGAGTCCATACCGCGGCGCCGAGGCCGTAGTCGCTGTCGTTGGCAAGCCGCAGGGCTTCGTCTTCGCTTTTGAATCGCGTCACCACCAGCACCGGGCCGAAGATCTCTTCCCGGCTGAGGGTGGAGGCCGGGTCGACGTCAATGAAAATGGTCGGGCCGACGGCGGCAGGCCATGGATTTTTCCGCCCGTCGAGGAACAGGGGGCTTTTACTTTCGCCGCCGCGAATAAAACTGTGCACGCTGTCGGCATGGGTGTTGTCAATCAGCATGCCCATGGTGGTGTTTGGGTCGAGCGGGTTGCCCGGCTGCCAGTGTTGCGCTTCGGTTTTCAGTCGCGCCAGGAACTCGTCGGCGATGCTCTCCTCCAGCAGCAGGCGGGTGCCGGCGATGCACACCTGGCCCTGGTTGTAGAAGATGCCGCCGGCGGTGGCGCTGACCGCTTTTTGCAGATCCGGGCAGTCGGCGAAGACGATGTTGGCGCTCTTGCCGCCCGCTTCCAGCCAGACGCGCTTCATATTGCTGTCGCCGGCGTCTTTCAGCAGCTGCTTGCCGGTGCGGGTGGAGCCGGTAAAAGTAATGACCTCCACGTCAGGATGCAGGGCCAGCGCCTGTCCGGCCTCGTGACCAAAGCCGCTGACCACGTTCAGCACGCCGTCCGGCAGGCCAGCCTCTTTCGCCAGCCCGGCGAGGCGCAGGGCGGTGAGCGGCGATTTTTCCGACGGCTTAAGGATCACGCTGTTGCCTGCCGCCAGCGCCGGACCGAGCTTCCAGCAGGCCAGCAGCAGCGGGAAGTTCCATGGCACCACCGCGGCGATGACGCCAATCGGTTCGCGGACGATCATCGCCAGCTCGTTGCTGCCGGTGGGGGCCACTTCGCCATAGACTTTATCCAGCGCTTCGGCATACCAGCGGATGGCGCGGGCGGCGCCGGGAATATCGTCGCGCAGGCTGTGGCGAATCGGTTTGCCGGTATCCAGCGTTTCCAGCAGCGCCAGTTCTTCGCGGTGGGCCTCCATCAGGTCGGCGAAGCGTGTGAGAATCGCTTTACGCTGCGCGGGGGCGGCCTGTGACCAGTCGCCGTTATCAAAGACCCGGCGCGCGGCCTTCACCGCCAGCTCAACGTCGGCTTTTTTGCCGCGGGCGACATGGGCTAACGTTTGCTGCGCGGCAGGGTCAATGGTTTCAAAGGTGGTATTATCGACCGCGGCGCAATATTCGCCGTTAATAAATAATCGTGTTTCAATGGCCAGGCTTTTCGCTTTTTCCTGCCAGTAAGCCAGGTGCTGAAAATTCATCATGACTCCTTAAAAACATTATCGGCAAATAAATCATTTCGGCGTTTTCAGGCTGCACGGGGGCGCTGCGCCAGGCGCAGGGCATCGTGAATCCCCGGAGTTGAATACCGTTTTATTGCCCTAAATTTCGGCAGGTTGTCTGCATGCCGAATAATTCAGGGGCGAGTCGCCATTCACGGCGTTAATTATTTCAGGGCCAGCAGGAAATAGGATTCCCTTCCGGCACAAACGTTATGACGGCGAGTTTTTCGCGGCGACGAAAATAAAATTTCCGCCGTCGCAGGTCTGAAGAAAGCCTGAACCTCGTTCAGGCTAACTATTCAGAATGTGGTGGGGGTGTGGGCACTGATGATGCGGCAGATGCCTGCCGAGGTGTTGCTGAAGCTGTGCGGGATGCCGGTGTTAATGGCATAGCTCTGTCCAGCCACCAGGTGGTACGACTGACCGTTAATGGTCAGCACGATCTCCCCCTCCAGTATGGTGCCTATTTCCTCACCCTGATGCTTAATCCTCTCCCCGGTCGTGGTTCCAGGCTGGTAAGTTTCAAAAATCATCGCCAGCGTACGGTTCGGATTTCCGTTATGAACCAGCTTCATGGAAACGCCCTGACTGCCCATTTCGATAAGGTCATCCTGATTAATGACCACCTGGGGTTCGTCCGGCTTTTCGGGTTCAGAAAAGAATTCCGAGAGCGACAGCCCATAGACTTTCAGCAGCTTTTGCAGCGTACTGATGGCGGGACTGACTTTGTCCTGCTCTATGGTGCTGATGGCACTATGTGTTAACCCAGACAGTTCGGCGGCACGACGCTGCGAGAGACCCAGCTGTTGGCGGATCTCTGACAGACGTTTCCCTGGCGCCAGTCCGTCATCGCTCATATTTGCATTTCCTTAACGGTAGTGGTCAGCGCCGCCGCTTTTCAGCATGATGGCCCTGACAGGCGGTGATAAAACCATCAAACAACATACGCGACAGGGCGTATTCGCTACTGTTCCATTCAGGATGCCACTGTACGCCCAGCGCGAAAGGGTGATCGTTCACGCTGACCGCTTCCACCAGTCCATCCGGCGCTCGCGCCTCCACGCGCAGCTGAGGACTCAGGGTTTTTGCCCCTTGTCCGTGTAGCGAGTTTACCCAAAACGTGTTGCAGCCCGGTATCAATTGCGACAGCAATCCTCCTTCCTGAACCTCAACCTGATGGGACGGGGCATACTGCTGCTCGACGGGCAGTTCAGGATCTTCGCGATGCTCCAGCAGCTCAGGCTGCTCGAACAGACGACGATACAGAGTCCCACCGGTGGCGACAACCAGTTCCTGCAGTCCACGACAGATGGCGAAAATGGGGATGCGCCTTTCGAGTGCGGCGTTAATCAGCGCCATGCTCAGAAGATCACGCCCGGGGTCGGCGTCAGGCTCATCGCCGTTTTCACCATAAAGGTGCGGCTGCACGTTACTGGGGCTGCCTGGCAGGTATATCCCGTCCAGTTTATCGACTAACGCGTTCAGCAGCTCCGGCTCCGCCAGCGCATGCGGCAGGGCGATCGGCAGTCCGCCGGCGTTAACAATTGCATTCAGGTACTTTTCTTGCAAGGTCTGGGTCTGGTGACCCTTAAGCCTGTTTCTACACATCACGACGCCAATAACTGGCTTGTACATTATATTTTCCATGATCGCCCTCACAAAGTGGACTAAATTATGACCGCTATAGCGGGTTTAACGGCCATATCGTTCAATATTTTCTCAATCTAGCAGTGTAAATAGCCCTTTGCAAACTTAATTTAACATTTGACAAACAATTTATTTGCATACACAGTCGATGGGGTGGACATTATATTTAACGGTCTGAGTGCAGGACCGAAACCAAACCAACGGCGGTGAATCATGGAAACCAATATCGTAGAAGTTGAGAATTTTGTTCAGCAAACGGAAGAGAGACGGGTCAGCGCGTTCGCGAAAGAAGTGAAGCGCTACCTCGAAACCTACCCTGATACCCAATATGTCGATGTCCTCCTCACTGATCTGAACGGCTGCTTCCGCGGCAAGCGCATCCCCGTTGCCGGCCTGAGCAAGCTGGAGAAAGGCTGTTATTTTCCGGCCTCGGTGTTTGCGATGGATATTCTCGGCAACGTCGTGGAAGAGGCCGGTCTGGGCCAGGAGATGGGCGAGCCGGATCGCAGCTGCATCCCGGTGCCCGGTACCTTAACGCCTTCAGCGGCCGATCCGCAGTCGATAGCCCAGGTACAGCTGACCATGGTTGATGAAGATGGCGCTCCCTTTGACGTTGAGCCGCGGAACGTACTCAACCGCCTCTGGCAGCAGCTGCGCCAGCGCGGGCTGTTCCCCGTGGTAGCGGTAGAGCTGGAGTTCTATTTACTGGACCGCAAACGCGATGCCGAAGGCTACCTGCAGCCGCCGTGCGCGCCGGGTACCGACGATCGCAACACCCAAAGCCAGGTCTACTCGGTCGATAACCTGAACCACTTTGCCGACGTGCTCAACGACATCGACGAGCTGGCGAAACTGCAGCTGATCCCCGCCGACGGCGCGGTGGCCGAAGCCTCGCCGGGCCAGTTTGAAATCAACCTCCACCATACCGATAACGTGCTGGACGCCTGCGATGATGCGCTGGCGTTAAAACGTCTCGTGCGTTTAATGGCGGAGAAGCATAAGATGCACGCCACTTTTATGGCCAAGCCTTATGAAGAGCATGCGGGCAGCGGGATGCATATCCACATCAGCATGCTGAACAATAAAGGGGAAAACGTGCTGGTGGACGGCGACGGGGAAGACTCCGCGCTGCTTAAACGCGCGCTGGCCGGGATGATCGATCTGATGCCGGCCTCGATGGCGCTGCTGGCGCCGAACGTGAACTCGTATCGCCGCTTCCAGCCGGGGATGTATGTCCCGACGCAGGCTTCCTGGGGCCATAACAACCGTACCGTGGCGCTGCGGATCCCGTGCGGCGAGCGGCAGAACCACCGCGTGGAGTATCGCGTGGCGGGAGCGGACGCCAACCCGTATCTGGTGATGGCGGCGATTTTCGCCGGTATCCTGCACGGGCTGGATAACCCTCAGCTGCCTTTGCAGGAAGAGGTGGAAGGTAACGGCCTGGAACAAGAAGGGCTGCCGTTCCCGATCCGTCAGAGCGACGCGCTGTGGGAGTTTATGCAGAACGATCACCTGCGTGAGCGTCTCGGCGAGCGTTTCTGCCACGTTTTCCATGCCTGCAAGCATGATGAATTATTGCAGTTTGAGCGTCTTATCACAGAAACTGAAATTGAGTGGATGTTGAAAAACGCCTGATGGTCGCCCCGCGAGGGGCGCATGAGTTGAGTCATGAGTAGCATCATACGGCCTGAGCGGAGCCTGGTCGTCCTTTTTGCTGGGAGCCCAGCCATTTCCCGGATGTCGCGTTAAGGAGCGCAGGCGGCAACGGGGCTTCAGTTAACGACACAGTGTGTGACGAGGAAATGAGATGATGCAGATGTTCAAATATCCGCAGGGAGAGGGAGGCCGCTCAGGCCGCATTGGATGCCAGCCAGCAACCGCTCACCGGTCCGTCTTACCCTTTTATTTATGCCTTACCCCCTTGCTAAGCAGGTTTGTCACGCGAACGTTGTGCCCGCAAACTGTTATCCGCAAGGGGGGAATGGTCGATGGCAATTAATCTTCCTGCGCATAACGCCGCTCAGGCGGGCAGACCGCGTCTGCGTAAATCCCTCAAACTCTGGCAAGTGGTGATGATGGGGCTCGCCTATCTGACGCCGATGACGGTGTTTGATACCTTCGGCATTGTCTCCGGCATCAGCAACGGCCACGTCCCGGCGTCGTATTTGCTGGCGCTGGCTGGCGTGCTGTTCACCGCCATCAGCTACGGCAAACTGGTGCGCCAGTTCCCGGAAGCCGGCTCTGCCTACACCTACGCGCAAAAATCCATCAGCCCGCACGTCGGCTTTATGGTCGGCTGGTCGTCGCTGCTGGATTATCTGTTCCTGCCGATGATCAACGTCCTGCTGGCGAAGATCTATCTCTCGGCGCTGTTCCCGGAAGTGCCGCCATGGGTGTGGGTGGTGACCTTTGTCGCCATTCTGACCGCCGCGAACCTGAAAAGCGTTAACCTGGTGGCCAACTTCAACACCCTGTTCGTGCTGGTGCAGATCTCGATTATGGTGGTGTTTGTCATTCTGGTGGTCCAGGGGCTGCACAAAGGCGAGGGGGTAGGGACCGTCTGGTCGCTGCAGCCGTTTATCAGCCAGAATGCGCATCTGATCCCGATTATTACCGGGGCGACCATCGTCTGCTTTTCGTTTCTCGGCTTCGACGCGGTGACCACGCTGTCGGAAGAGACGCCTGACGCCGCGCGGGTGATCCCGAAGGCGATTTTTCTCACCGCGATGTACGGCGGCATTATTTTCATCGTCGCGTCGTTCTTTATGCAGCTGTTTTTCCCGGATATTCATCGCTTTAAAGACCCGGACGCCGCGCTGCCGGAGATTGCGCTGTACGTGGGCGGCAAGCTGTTTCAGTCAATTTTCCTCTGCACCACCTTTGTTAACACCCTGGCGTCCGGCCTGGCGTCCCATGCCAGCGTCTCCCGTCTGCTGTACGTGATGGGCCGCGATAACGTCTTCCCGGAGCGCATTTTCGGCTATGTGCATCCGAAATGGCGAACCCCGGCGTTGAACGTGATTATGGTGGGTATTGTCGCGCTGTCGGCGCTGTTCTTCGACCTGGTGACCGCCACCGCGTTGATTAACTTCGGCGCGCTGGTGGCCTTCACCTTCGTTAACCTGTCGGTGTTCAACCACTTCTGGCGGCGCAAAGGGTACAACAAAACCTGGAAGGATCGACTGCACTATCTGCTGCTGCCGATGGTCGGGGCGTTGACGGTAGGGGTGCTGTGGATCAACCTCGAGGCCACTTCCCTGACGCTCGGTCTGGTGTGGGCGGCGCTTGGTCTGCTGTATCTGGCTTATCTGACCCGACGCTTCCGTAAACCGCCGCCGCAGTTCGATGCCGCCAAGGCGGAGCAGGCCTGGGAGTCCTAGAGCCTGACGCAGAAACCGAACAAAGGCAGGCCCGCAGGCCTGCCTTTGTTATGGCATCGGTAAGGGACAGTACAGGATGGTAAAGAAATCAGCAGAAAACGGCGGAGAACGGAAGGTATTATTTCTTCTTTTTATGGACAGGTAACTGACTGGCGCGCCGCTCTTTGAGGTACGACACCAGACTGTAGATGGCGACGCCCAGCAGCGCCACCGCGACGATAAAGAGAATAAGACCCGACATAGACCAACCTAAAATTCTGTTTAGAAAGGGAAAAAGATACAGGGCTCAGTTGAAGATAACATCGGGATATGTCTGAAAGATGACGCCTCATCGCGGGAATATCCGCCGCAGGGGTTGTGATAAAATATTTCCCGCAGGAATGTGAAAGCCTGGGTTTCAGCTGAAAGGGCGTAACACTCCGTTAAGTGATTTTACAGAAGTGCGGCCAGCAGCGGGTTACGCTGACCGCGAATTAGAATGATCTGAGAGCAAGACATGTATAAGAAAACCCTCAGCCTGCTGGGCGTGGCGCTGGCGCTGACGGCCTTCGCCAGTCAGGCTGAAAATGAACGTCAGGCGATCCGCGAGCGGATCGTGGAGCAGGTCCTGAAACCGTGTGAAGGTAAAAAAGCGGGCGATAAGGTGGTGATCACCGATCGCCGCGGCGGTGAGCACGAGGCGATCTGTACCCTGGCGGCGGTTCCACTGCCGGAGTGAGTTAGCGATATCGCGGCGCCGGTTGCCCGGTTCGCGCGCTGGTAAACAACGCCAGTCGCGTCTGCTCGAAAGCCTCCCACAATCCCAGGTCATGCACGGGCGGTAAGGTGACCTTTTCCCCCATCTCCAGTCCTCTGAGGGCGGCGTCAACCAGATCCTCGGTGGTCATGACCGTACCGGTGGGCAGGGCGTCCAGCGCCACGCCGGAGGTCGGCCACAGATCGGTGGCGGTCGCCGCCGGCAATACCGCCTGAATACGCACGCCGCTGTCGGCAAACTCATCCTGCAGGCCACGGGTAAAGCTCAACACCCACGCTTTGCTGGCGCTGTAGACCGCGCTGCCCGGCAGCGTATGCAGCGCGAGAATAGAGGCAATATTGATCAGCGTTCCGCGGCCCCGGGGAGCGAAAGCGGCCAGCGCGGCATAGCTCAGGCGCAGGAGCGCGGTGGTGTTGAGCGTATGAATCGCCTGGTGCTCGCGCGGCGTACTGGCGAGAAAGCCCGCCATTTTTGCCGTGCCGGCGTTGTTGATGAACAGGTCAATGGCGGGATCGTGCTGCAGATGCTGCTCCACGGCTTCAATGCCTTGCTCCTCGCTCAGGTCGGCCTTGACGATGCTGGCCCGGATGGCGTAGCGCGCCTGCAGCTGCCCGGCGAGCGACTGCAGCCGATCTTCACGGCGGGCGGCGAGGATCAGATCGTAGCCGCGAGCGGCGAGTCGTTCGGCATAGATCGCGCCGATACCTGAGGAAGCGCCGGTGATAAAAGCAGTGTGCGATGACTGGGACATGAGTATTGCCTCTTAAAAGGTTGCATTATTAAACCAAATTCAGCATGAGATACTTGGTTTAATAATGCAACCATTTTGCCGGGCTTTTTTTATTTTTGCCTGCCGCGGGCAGCGATTAGTCGTTCAGCGGAACGGCGATGGTGATATCCGCCGGGGCCAGCTCACGGCCATCCGCCGCCTGCAGGACCAGTTTACGCAGGGGCTGGCGCTGCTGGCGGTCAATGAGCCGGGTTGCCGGTTCGTCAGGATCGAACAGAAAGTCATCCGCCCACTGGGAAAGGGCGACCAGCACGGTCTGCAGGGCGCGGCCCTTATCCGTCAGGACGTACTCCTGCCAGGCGCTGCCGTCGGAGGCCGGCTGCAGACGCAGGATGCCTTCATCCACCAGCATTTTCAGGCGTCCGGCGAGCATATTTTTGGCAATGCCGAGGTTTTTCTGGAATTCACTAAAACGGCACGCCCCGCGCAGGGCATCGCGGACGATAAGCAGCGACCACCAGTCACCGATAACGTCGAGGGAGCGGGCGACAGGACAGCAGCTGTTTTCAAGACGGGTACGTTTCACGAAAGCCTCCGGGTTAGTTGTTTCATTATAAAACTATTTGGTCGGCAGAGGAAATTTTCGGCGGCGGTCTAAGTTTGCGAGCGAATGCCAGGAAAAATGGCATAAATCCGTCACAATTAACCCGATGATAATAAATGACTAAGGATGAAGGGATGAACAAACGTCTACTCGCCGCCGCCGTAGCCGGCGCGGTCATGTTATCCGCCGGCGCTCTGGCGCAGGACACGGCCGCCCCGGAGGGGTATCAGCTGCAGCAGGTGCTGATCATGAGTCGTCACAACCTGCGCGCGCCGCTGGCCAATAACGGTAGCGTGCTGGAGCAGTCCACCGCCAAAGCCTGGCCGCAGTGGGATGTGCCGGGCGGCCAGCTGACCACCAAGGGTGGCGTGCTGGAGGTGTATATGGGCCACTATATGCGCGAATGGCTGGCGCAGCAGAAGCTGGTGACCAGCGGCGAGTGCCCGCCGGAAAACGCCGTTTACGCCTACGCTAACAGCCTGCAACGCACCGTCGCCACCGCGCAGTTCTTTATCACCGGCGCGTTCCCGGGCTGCGGCATTGCGGTGCATCATCAGCCGCAGATGGGCACCATGGACCCGACCTTCAACCCGGTTATCACCGACGACTCCCCGGCGTTTCGTGAGAAAGCGCTGCAGGCGATGGAAAAAGAGCGCCAGGGGATGCAGTTGACCGAGAGTTACAAGCTGCTGGAGACGATGATCGATTACCGCAACTCGCCCTCCTGCAAAGAGAAGCAGGTCTGTTCCCTGAGCGAGGGTAAAGATACCTTTAGCGCCGGTTATCAGCAGGAGCCGGGGGTGTCCGGGCCGCTGAAGGTGGGCAACTCGCTGGTGGACGCCTTCACCCTGCAATATTATGAAGGCTTCCCCAAAGACCAGGTGGCGTGGGGGGAGATCACCAGCGATAAGCAGTGGCAGGTGCTGTCGAAGCTGAAAAACGGCTATCAGGATAGTCTGTTTACTTCGGTGGCGGTGGCGCAAAACGTGGCCAAGCCGCTGGTCAACTATATCGATAACGCGCTGGTGGGCGAGGGGGCCAGCAAGGCGAAAGTCACGCTGCTGGTGGGACACGACTCGAATATTGCCTCGCTGCTGACGGCGCTGGACTTTAAGCCCTATCAACTGCCCGGCCAGTATGAGCGCACGCCTATCGGCGGCAAACTGCTGTTTCAACGCTGGCACGACAGCGGCAGCAACCGCGATCTGATGAAGATTGAGTATGTGTACCAGAGCACCGAGCAGCTGCGTAACGCCGACCCATTGACGTTGCAGACCCCGCCGCAGCGGGTCACGCTGGCGCTTAACGGCTGCCCGGTCGATGACCAGGGTTTCTGCCCGCTGGAGACCTTTAAAAAGGTGATCAACGAGGCGGCGAAATAACGAAAAAACCCGGAGCAATCCGGGTTTTTTAGCAGGTTAGGGTGAGACTCGGCAGGGATAAACGTCCTAAACGTTTTTACGCTCAATCGTCTGTTCACCCCAGAACAGCGCATCTTTATCGGTTTTGGCAAAGGCCAGCGCCAGCACTTCGTCGCTGCCTTCCTCCCAGATTTGCTCCGCCAGTTTTTCATCATAGTGGGCGACTTCGAAAATCGCCTCAGCGATCTCCGGCGAGGTGTTACGTAAACTTGCCCATTCGCCGACGCGATGTGCTTTTGCTTCTTGAGTTGGCATAGTGCTCCTCCTGCGGAAGATTAGCCGTGCAGTTTAACGGCCAGTTTGGCGACATGTTCACCCTGATAGCGGGCGATGGCTAACTCTTCCTCGCTTGGCTGACGCGAGCCGTCGCCGCCGGCAATAGTGGTTGCGCCATAAGGCGTCCCGCCGCGGACCTGGGAGATATCGAACAGCTCCTGGGCGCCGTAGCCGATCGGCACGATGATCATGCCGTGGTGGGCCAGCGTCGTCCAGGTGGAGGTAATGGTTTGTTCCTGGCCGCCGCCGGTGCCGGTTGAGCTGAATACGCTGGCGATCTTGCCATACAGCGCGCCGGATGCCCACAGGCCGCCGGTCTGATCGAGGAAGGTGCGCATTTGTCCGGACATATTGCCGAAACGAGTCGGGGTACCAAAGATGATGGCGTCATACTCAGCCAGTTCCTGCGGCGTAGCGACAGGCGCGTTTTGCGTTTTACCGCCTGCTTTGGCAAACGCTTCTGCCTGCATGGTTTCCGGCACGCGCTTCACAACCACCTCAACGCCGTCCACCCGGTTCGCCCCATCGGCGACGGCGTGAGCCATGGTTTCAATGTGTCCATACATGGAATAATAAAGCACCAGAATTTTAGCCATTTCCATCACTCCTCGGTTGCATTATAAGCCAGCCAAATAGCTGGTACCTTTAAAGATAAAGCCTCTGCCGAAGAGTGCAAATCCAACGGGCATTTATTTGATTTATAACAAAATGACAAAGCATTATTTACTTTTCCTTGCGCAGCGCGGCCTGAGCGGCGGAGAAGCGGGAAGCGATGCCTCCGCCATTCTGGCCGGTGCGGCGAGGATGTAGCATCAGGATACATTTTCGCTAACTATTTTTTCTTCGTCAGCAGAGGAGGTTAGCGCCATCACGCGGCGCGAGGGGATTTTTTTCGCCAGGCTTTGTTTCTGAATGTGACATTTGCCATCGTCAGCGGCAGTCATTCACTAACCTTATAGATACGCGGCAGGACAGCGGCGTCGCCGCTCCCGCGTAATGCACTATGATGTCTAACCTAATGGAGGTCAGTAATGGCAAACCATCGTGGCGGTTCTGGCAACTTTGCTGAAGACCGTGAAAGAGCATCAGAAGCAGGACGTAAAGGTGGCCAGCATAGCGGGGGGAATTTTAAAAATGACCCTCAGCGCGCCTCAGAGGCTGGTAAAAAAGGGGGTAAAAACAGTCACGGTAGTCGTGAGAGTTAACGCGCGACTCGCACTGTTCTCTTTGATGCGGTGTTAATCTCCCCGACCCAACCGCATCGCCCTCGCCGCCGGCATCAGCCGGCGGTTTTTTTTTAGCAGTCGGAGGTTGCGCTCCCGCCGGGCCGATTGCACACTGGTCGCCCGTTAATCGTCATGGCTGTTTTATGTCTTCGTTAAAATTCTCCGTTTGCCGCCAGGAAGCGCTCCTTATCATGATCACCATGTTCTGGGGAGGGACCTTCCTTGCCGTGCAGTATGCGGTCAGCCTCAGCGGGCCGCTGTTTTTTGTCGGCCTGCGTTTCGCGACCGCCGCGCTGGCGGTGGGTCTGCTCTCGCTGCGCACCCTGCGCGGTATGACATGGCTGGAGGTGAAGGCGGGGGTGGCGATTGGCGTGGCGATTGCGCTGGGGTATGGGCTGCAGACCTGGGGACTGCAGTCGATCTCCAGCAGTAAGTCTGCCTTTATCACGGCGATGTATGTGCCGCTGGTGCCGCTGCTGCAGTGGCTGTGCCTGGGTCGTATGCCGGGGGTGATGTCCTGCGTGGGGATTGTGCTGGCCTTTATCGGTTTGATCCTGCTGGCCGGGCCGGAAAACAATCTGCTGGCGCTTGGCGTGGGGGAGATGATCACGCTGGCGAGCGCGCTGGCGATTGCCGCGGAGATTATCCTTATCAGCGCCTGGGCCGGGAAAGTGGATGTTCGGCGGGTGACGGTGGTGCAGCTGGCGACCGCGTCGCTGGTGGCTTTCGCCGCCATGAAGCCGGCCGGTGAGTCAGTGCCGCCGTTGACGCCGGCGCTGCTCGGCGTGGCGCTGGGGCTGGGCATTTTCAGCGCGATCATTCAGGTGACCATGAACTGGGCGCAGCGCAGCGTCTCGCCGACGCGGGCCACGCTGATCTATACCGGCGAACCGGTGTGGGCCGGTATTTTTGGCCGGTTGGCCGGTGAGCGTCTGCCGCTGCTGGCCCTCCTCGGCTGCGTCTTTATCCTCGCGGGAGTGCTGGTGAGCGAGCTGAAGTGGAAGCGCAAACCGCCGCCGCAGATGTCAACGAATAACGATGCGCAACCGCTCCCGGACCTGGCCGATCGTCGCGAGCCGTAATCTTTCTTTCTGTCCCGGCAGCGGCGCTTATTCTGCCAGGCAAATGGCGAGGTTCCATCAGGCCATATCCCTCAGCCGTCGTACCCGTCCTGGTGCCGGATGGCGGCATAAATGCCTTCTCCGGCCTACATAACCATTTCTATATCAGATGGTTAACTCTTATCGTAGGCCCGCGCAAGCGCAGCGCCGCCGGGCGGTCAGACTCCATACCCGCGGCGGTGCCGGATGGCGGCATAACTGCCTTATCCGGCCTACATAACCATTTCTATATCAGATGGTTAACTCTCATCGTAGGCCCGCGCAAGCGCAGCGCCGCCGGGCGATGGCATCAGGCACGGCGTCGCTTTTATGCCGGGTGGCGGTTGCGCTTTACCCGGCCTACGTTCGTACGACCTGCCGTTAATTTATTCACCATTGTTGCTGAAACTGCCGGTGCTGACGGCCTCAAAATCGCTGAGACGTTCCCGGAAGGCCGGGGCAGCCCGCATGGATGCGGGCTGAGGGCCGTGTTTTGCATGGACGCTGCCTCGGCCCGACCCGAAGCCTGCAGGGATAAGTCGAAGGGACCACGCAGTGGCGATTTTGCTGGCCGGAGCCCGGGGGTACAGGGGGCGGCGGCGACTGGCCGCCCCCTGTGCGCTCCCGGCGCCATGAGAGACATAACGCAGAAGACATATCGGGAGCGCCATCTGCCTGGATATAACCCAGAACAGCCGTTTTTCCGGGGCGAAACCGTTGCAAACCGATAACTGTATCGACTTATCCGGCCCCCACCGCTCCCTGCGCCAACGCCGCGCTAATGTGGCTTAAACCGGTGTTACCCTGGCCTCCTTCGCCTCACGCGTCCCGCGATGAAGCAGCGCGTGCAGCAGGATCGCCCCGAAGGTGGCGGTACCAATCCCGCCCAGCGTAAAGCCGCCCAGCGACAGCGCGAAATCGCCGGCGCCCAGCACCAGGGTCACAGACACCATGATCAGATTGCTGTTCTGGCTGAGGTCGACGCGGTTTTGCACCCAGATCCGCGCCCCGGCGACGGCGATCAGGCCAAAGACCACGATCGAGGCGCCGCCGATCACCGGCCCGGGAATGGTGTGGATTAATGCGCCGAATTTCGGCGAGAAGCCCAGCAGCATGGCAATCAGCGCTGCGGCGACAAACACCAGCGTCGAGTAGACCTTGGTCACCGCCATGACGCCGATGTTCTCCGCATAGGTCGTGACCCCGCTGCCGCCGACCGAGCCGGAGAGCATGGTCGCCAGACCATCGCCGACGAAGGCGCGCCCCATGTACGGATCCATATTGCGCCCGGTCATCCCGGCGACGGCCTTCAGGTGCCCGAGGTTCTCGGCCACCAGGATCACCGCGACCGGGGCAATCAACATCATCGCCTGGCCGTTAAAGGATGGGGTGGTAAAGTGCGGCAGCCCGAACCACGCCGCCTGGGCGAGGGGAGAGAAGTCCAGCGGTTTGCCGAGGCCAAAGCCGTTAGCCAGCAGGGCGTACAGCGCGCAGGCGACGATCAGGCCGACCAGGATCAGCAGACGCTGCAGCATCCCGCGGGTAAATACCGCGACTATGCCGATACAGAGCACGGTTAACACCGCCATCCAGCTGTCGAAGGCGCTGGCGGAGACGCTGCGCACGGCAATCGGCGCCAGGTTCAGGCCGATAGCCATCACCACCGCCCCGGTCACCACCGGCGGCATCAGGCGCTCGATCCAGCGGGTGCCGATCTTCATCACCACCAGACCGATCAGGGTATAGACCAGCCCGCAGGCGATGATCCCGCCAAGGGCGACGCTGAGGTGAGGGTTGAGTCCCTGGCCGTTAAAGCCGGTAATGGCGATCACCACCCCGACAAAGGCGGCGCTGGAGCCGAGATAGCTCGGTACCCGTCCGCCGGTGACGACAAAGAACAGCAGGGTGCCGACCCCCGACATCAGTATGGACAGGTTTGGGTCGAGCCCCATCAACAACGGCATCAGCACCGTCGCGCCGAACATCGCAACGGCGTGCTGCACGCCCATCACCAGCGTTTGCCCGGCCGATAAGCGTTCATCGGGCGCGACAACGCCGGATTCGGCGGCGGGGGAGGTCAGCTTCCAGCGAGGAAAATCGAAGAGTGCCATGATGATATCCCGGGTTAAAGGTTAACAAGCGGGTCGCATAAGCGTGTGATAGCCGCGGTCAAACCACATCAGACCCCGGGGTTCCGGGTGACGGGTAATGGCCACGACGTGACAAAACAGAATGTCGTGCGTGCCGACGCTGACGCGCTGGTCGATGCGGCAGTCAAAGCTGACCAGCGCCGCCTCCAGCCGCGGGCAGCCGGTGGCGCCGGTCTGCCAGTCGGCGGCGGCAAAGCGCTCGTCCATCGCCGTTTTACCGCCAAACAGCGTTGACAGCGCCTCCTGTCCCGCCGCCAGGGTATTGACGCACAGCGTGTGGTGTTCGCTGAACACCGGCCACACGGAGGCTGAGCGGTTCAGACAGACCAACAGGGTCGGCGGGGTGTCGGTCACGCTGCAGACCGCGCTGGCGGTAAAGCCCGCCCGGCCCGCCGGGCCATCGGTGGTAATAATGTTAACCGCGGCGCCGACGCGGGCCATGGCGTCACGAAAACTCTCTTTGTCCGCTAACTTCATCGCCAACTCCTTATGCCAGCAGGCAGGCTTCATCAAAGGACAGACGCGGCAGGCGTCCATACAGTTTGCTGGGGTCGCCATAGCCGATGTTCACCAGCAGGTTGCTTTTCCAGCCGTTGTCGGCGAAAAACGCTGCATCGACTTTTTCCCGATCGAAACCGGACATCGGCCCGGTGTCGAGTCCCAGCGCCCGGCAGGCGAAAATCAGATACGCCGCCTGCAGGGAGCTGTTGCGAAACGCCGTCTCTTCCGCCAGCTGCGGGCTGGAGGTGAACCAGCTGCGGGCATCGCCGTGGGGAAACAGGGTCGGTAGCCGGTCGTAAAAGGCGCTGTCCCACGCCACGATGGCGGTCACCGGCGCCTGCATGGTTTTCTGCAGATTGCCGCTGGAGAGCGTCGGGCGGAGCTTCTCTTTGCCTTCCGCGCTGCGCACGAACACGATGCGCGCCGGCGAACAGTTGGCGGAAGTCGGCCCCATTTTCATCAGGTCCCAGACTGCCTGCAGCTGCGCATCGCTCACTGGCTTATCCAGCCAGCCGTTGTGGGTCCGGGCCTGGGTAAACAGCGTCTCGCAGGCCGTCTGGTTTATCGCGTCGTTCATCGGGTCTCCCTGGCGACCGGCAGCATAGCGGCCAGCCCGTCGCGTAAAATGGTATTAAAGGTATCGGCGTCGGTGACGTTGCAGGCATGCCCGCCCCACGGCATTTCCACGCGCTGGCTGCCGGGGATCGCCGTCTGCAGCACGCGGGAGCAGGAGGCCGGGACCAGCAGGTCGTCAGCGGCGCTAACCATCAGCGTCGGGCAGGCGATGGCCGCCGCGCGACGGGAAAAATCAGCCTGCTTCAGGGCCTGCAGCCGCTTCAGCAGGTTCTCCTTGCCCTGAAAATGGCTGATGGCAAGCGCATCTTCGGCTTCGAGGCGCGGCAGGCGCGCGGCCATCCATTCCGCCGGGTAGAGAAACAGCGGCTGCGCTTCGACCCACGCCTGCGCGCCGCCGGCATGCAGCAGACGCTCGCGCACCAGGAAGCAGCGGCGGGTGTGCGGCGACAGCGACAGCCAGCCGTTGACCAGCACCAGGGCGCTCACCGCCTCGGGGCGATCGAGCGCCAGCTGCAGGCCAATCAGCGCCCCCAGCGCGTGGCCCACCAGCGCGAAGCGGGCGATCCCCGCCGCCTGCAGAGCGCTGAACAGCTCCCCGGCCATCGTCGCCATGCTGTAGTCGGCGGGCAGCGGACCGGCGTTCTCCCCGGTCCCGTTATGGTCATAACTTACCAGCTGATACTGTTCCTCCAGCGCCGCGCGCTGCGCCAGCCAGTAGCCGCCGCCGCCGCCCAGACCTGCGCTGAGGACCACCACCGGCGCGCCGGGCCATGGGGCCGGAGCAATATTGAGCCTCATCATGTCGGGGTGCCGATATGGGCGACGCTGGCGATTTCCACCAGCGCATCGGGCTTCACCAGCCCGCACTGAATGCAGAAGCGCGCGGGTTTATCGCCGGGGAAGAACTCGGCGTAAACCTCGTTAATCGCGGCGTAATTTGTCCAGTCGGTGATAAAGATGCTGTTGAAAGTCACATCCGCCATACTCCCGCCCGCCGTTTCGATAACGCTCTTGATGGTCTCCAGCACGTGGCGGGTTTGCGCCTTTGGGTCGCCGATGTGCACCACATTGTTTTGCTTATCAAACGGTAGAGTGCCGGAGACGTAGATCACGCCATCGGCGAGCGTCCCCGGAACAAAGGGGGCAATCGGCGTGGTGGTGCCTGGCGGAATAATCACCTGTTTAGGCATAACGTTTCTCCTTGGCTAAAGACAGCGGGGTGGCAGGGGACAGCGCGCGGCAGAAGCTCTCGACATCGCTGACCCAGCCGAAAAAGGTTTCTATATTGAACAGCGCCGCCTGCTGGGCGAAGGCCGGTCCGGCCTGATGGGTAGCATCCTCCAGCACCACGCCGAAGTATTCGAGGAAGAAACCATCGCGCAGCGTCGATTCGACGCAGACGTTGGTGGCGATCCCGGTGAACACCAGATGACGGATGCCGCGGCTGCGCAAAATGCTGTCGAGCGGAGTGTTAAAGAAGCCGCTGTAGCGCGGTTTCGGCAACACGATGTCGCCTTCCTGCGGCGTCAGCTCGTCCACCAGCTGATAATCCCAGCCGCCTTTCGCCAGCAGCTTGCCCTGCAGTTCCGGGCGCTGACGCATCGTTTTCAGCGCGTTGGACTTATGGTAGTTCGGCGAGCCCGGGCCGCCGGCTTCAACATACTGGTCATCCCAGCCGTTCTGGAACCAGATAATCAGCATGCCCGCGGCGCGGGCGGCGGCGACGGCGGTATTAATATTGTCGATAACCGGCCGGGTGGCGGAGACGTCAAATCCGGCGAGATCCAGATAACCGCCCAGGCTGGCGTAGGCGTTCTGCATATCGACAACAATCAGCGCGCTCTGCTGCGGCGCGAAGGTCAGGGATTCCGGGCGAGCGGGAAGGGTAATCATCAGGCCACCTCACGGGTAACAGGAGCAATATGGTCCCGGCAGCGCATCAGCGGCTGAATGCGTTCGCCAAAGGCGTCGATGCCGGCAAGAAAATCATCAAAGGTCAGCAGCACGCCGTCGGTGCCGGGCACGCTCGCGACTTCATCAAGCATACGGGCGACGCTGGCATAGGATCCGACAAGGGTGCCCATGTTGATATTGACCGCCGAGGTGGGGTCGGCCATCTGGCGCACGTTAGTATCGCTGCCGGAGCGGGTGTCTTTCTGACTCTGCTCGGTGAGCCACGCCAGCGCTTCTTCATCGGCGCCCGCTTTGTAGTGCTCCCATTTGGCGCGCGCCGCTTCGTCGGTTTCGTCAGCGATCACCATGAACAGCACATAGGAGCCTACGTCACGGCCGGTTTTTTCCGCCGCCTGCATCATGCGCGCCGCGGTCGGCGCGAAGGCCGTTGGCGTGTTGACCCCTTTGCCAAAGCAGAAGTTATAGTCGGCGTGCTGGGCGGAGAAGGCCATGCCGGCGTCACTCTGCCCGGCGCAGATCACCTTCATCGGCTGCGAAGGGCGCGGGCTGACCCGGCAGTCGTTCATGGTGAAGTAGTCGCCTTTGAAATCGCTGCGCCCGGTGCCCCACAGGTCGCGGAGCACCTGAACGTATTCGGTGAGATAGTCATAGCGGCTGGCGAAATAGTCATCCCCCGGCCACATGCCCATCTGGTCATATTCCGGTTTTTGCCAGCCGGTCACCAGATTGACGCCAAACCGGCCGCCGGAGATGGAGTCGATGGTGGAGGCCATCCGGGCGACGATCGCCGGCGGCAGCGTGAGGGTGGCGGCGGTGGCGTAGATCTGGATCTTCGAGGTCACCGCGGCCAGGCCGGCCATCAGGGTGAAGGACTCCAGGTTGTGATCCCAGAATTCGGTTTTCCCGCCGAAGCCGCGCAGCTTGATCATGGAGAGCGCGAAGTCGAAATGGTAGTGCTCGGCTTTCTGTACGATAGCCTTATTCAGTTCGAAGGTCGGCATATACTGCGGGGCATGGGTGGAGATCAGCCAGCCGTTGTTGCCAATGGGAACGAAAACACCAATTTTCATACCTACCTCTCTACAGTCATGGAAGATGGGTTGCGGTGGCGCGGCATCCTGCCTCTCCCTGGACCACCTCGCAGAAGAGGTAAAGCAAACGCGATGCCAGTTTTATAAATGCTAATGTTATTAATGTGTTACTATTGGGTTGCTAAAAAGGACGATAAAAAAGTGGACTGGATGGTCAAAATCAGTGCACGAAAAAACGGCAGTCATGCGCAATCAGGGTGCATGGGGTCGTGTCGGCGAAGGGCTTTTGCTATGCTGGTGGCGTCAACTGAAGGAGAGGATGTATGGCACAGGGCGCGGTGAAGAAAAACGGCAAACGTTCACAAGCGGTCAGCGCCAAAAAGGAGGCCATTCTGGCCGCCGCGCTGGAGGCATTTTCGCAATTTGGTATTCACGGTACGCGGCTGGAGCAGGTGGCTGAGCGCGCCGGGGTGTCGAAAACCAATCTGCTCTATTACTACCCTTCGAAAGAGGCGCTGTACGTGGCCGTTCTGCAGCAGATCCTCGCCATCTGGCTGGCGCCGCTGAAGGCCTTTCGCGAGGATATCAGCCCGCTGGTGGCGATCCGCGAGTATATTCGTCTGAAGCTGGAGGTGTCCCGCGATCACCCCCAGGCCTCGAAGCTCTTCTGCCTTGAGATGTTGCAGGGCGCGCCGCTGCTGATGGGCGAACTGACCGGGGATCTGAAAGCGCTGGTCGATGAGAAATCGGCGATTGTTTCCGGCTGGATCGACCGCGGCAAGCTGGCGCCGGTCGATCCGCAGCATTTAATCTTTATGATCTGGGCCACTACCCAGCATTACGCCGACTTCGCCACCCAGGTGGAGGCGGTCACCGGCGCCACGCTGCAGGACGCGGCCTTTTTTGAGCAAACGGTCGATAATGTCCAGCGGATGATTATCGAAGGCATTCGCGTCCGTTAATTGGCCGGCGGCAGCGGGCAGCTTTGATCGCCGTCCTCGCACTGTAGCAGCGAGGCGAGGAAAGATTCCCGCTCCACGCTCTTATCGGTCATGCACTGGCTCACCAGCATCGGCTGCATGCTGCCGCCATCGGCTCCGGACGCGAGGAAAGCGCAGTCGGCGTCGCGCAGGGCGATCCATGCCTGCTGGGCCTGCTTCAGTAATGTCTGCTGTTTACCCACCGCACGCTGCAGAGCCTGCTGCCAGGTGTCGTTCAGCTTTTTGTCGGCTGCCTGATACTGCGCGGCCGCGCACTGATTCATTTCGGTTTGGGTGTTGGCGTTGCTGCACTCGTCCGCCAGCGCCGCGCCGCTGGCCAGCAAGACCGCCGCGGCAAATAACATGCGTTTCATTGTTCTGCTCCCATAAAAAAGGCTCCCGTCCGGGAGCCTTAATTAAGCACAGCTGACGTCGGCTGTCATTAGCTGATCGCATCGCCGATTTCCCGGATGGCGGCGCACAGCGCCACCGGGGAGCCCGTCTTAGCCGATGGTCATCAGGCTGGCGTTACCGCCTGCCGCCGCGGTGTTGACGCTCAGCGAACGCTCGATGTACAACCGCTCCAGCAGCAGATTGGTTTCGCCGCGGGCGAAGCCCTGCACGGAGACAATCGCCCCGTCGCGCGCCGCCACCTGCTCGCACAGTTCGCGCAGCTGGTCGGAGTCGCCGTGATAGATAACCGCGTCGAAGGCCTGACCAGGCAACTGCTCCGCTTTGGCGAAACGGATCCGCTCGCTGACGTCCCGCGGGAGTTTCTTCGCCAGATCGCGCTGCAGGGCGCTGTCCGGCCACAGCACTTCACAACCGACCGCCAGCACGGCCGCCAGCTGGATCAGCGCATCCTGCTCATTATCCGCCACGCACAGCACGCGCTCGCGAGGCATCAGCGTCAGGGTGTTGCGCTCGCCGGTGGGTCCCGGAAGCAGGCGTTGGGTGCCGCTTTGCGCCTGCTCGCTGTACTGCTGGCACAGCGCCTGCAGCTCAGGACGGCCCGCCGCCCACTGCTGCAGCGCCTGCAGCGGTTTTTCCAGCAGCGTTTTCAGCTGGGCGTCCAGTGGACGCTCTGCATCCTGGCGGGCGAAGGTCACGCCAACCGCGCCCTGCGGACGGCTGGAGAGCAGGCGGTAAAGGTACAGCGGACCGCCGGCTTTTGGACCGGTACCGGACAACCCTTCGCCGCCGAACGGCTGCACGCCGACCACCGCGCCAACCATATTGCGGTTGACGTACAGGTTGCCCACCTTCGCGCTGCCGGTGACCTGGGCGATGGTCTCGTCGATACGGGTATGTACGCCGAGGGTCAGGCCGTAGCCGGAAGCGTTAATCTGCTCCACCAGTTTGTCCAGCTCGTTACGGTTATAGCGCACCACGTGCAGCACCGGGCCGAAGACCTCTTTTTTCAGCTCGTCGAAGCTGTCGAGTTCGATAAGCGTCGGCGGCACAAAGGTCCCGTGGTTCCATTCGCGGGCGTCTTCGCTATTCTCGCGCACCGCCTGATAGACGGTGCGGCCTTTGGCGCGCATCGTCTGAATATGGCGTTCGATATTCTCTTTCGCTTCCGCATCGATAACCGGGCCGATATCGGTGGTCAGGCGGCCGGGATTGCCCATCCGGCACTCGCTCATCGCGCCGCGCAGCATGGTTAAGGTGTGGTCGGCTACCTCTTCCTGCAGGCAGAGGACGCGCAGGGCGGAGCAGCGCTGACCGGCGCTGTCGAACGCGGAAGCCAGGACGTCGATCACCACCTGCTCGGTAAGCGCCGACGAGTCGACGATCATCGCGTTCATCCCGCCGGTTTCGGCGATCAGCGGCGTTGGGCGTCCCTGAGCGTCGAGGCGGCTGGCGATATTGCGTTGCAGCAGGGTGGCCACTTCGGTGGAGCCGGTGAACATCACGCCGCGCACGCGCTCATCGGATGTCAGCGCGGCGCCGACGGTTTCCCCGCGGCCCGGCAGCAGCTGGATCACCCCTGGCGGCACGCCGGCTTCCAGCAGGATCGCCACGCCCTGAGCGGCGATAAGCGGCGTCTGCTCCGCCGGTTTCGCCAGCACGCTGTTGCCGGCCGCCAGCGCGGCGGCAATCTGCCCGGTGAAGATCGCCAGCGGGAAGTTCCACGGGCTGATACAGACCACCGGACCCAGCGGACGGTGGGTTTCATTATCGAAATCGTCGCGCACCTGACCGGCGTAGTAGTGGAGGAAGTCAACGGCTTCGCGCACTTCGGCGATGGCGTTGCTGAAGGTTTTACCCGCTTCGCGCACCAGGATCCCCATCAGGGTCGGCATCTGGCTTTCCATCAGCACCGCGGCGCGCTCAAGAATGGCGGCGCGCTCCTGCGGCGGGGTGGCGAACCAGATGGGCGCGTTGTTGATAGCGCTGGTCAGCGCCTGCTGCACTTCGTCATCGCTGGCTTCGCGGACGTAACCGACGATATCCTTCGGCTCCGCCGGGTTGACCACCGGCTGCATCTCGCCTTCGGCCACCGGCTGCTCCAGCATCGGCTGCTCCAGCATCGGCAATGCCTGCCATTTATGCAGGGCGCTGTTGAGCAGGGAAGAGGAGAGGGAGGCCAGACGATGCTCGTTAGCCAGATCCAGACCGGCGGAGTTGCTCCGGCCGCTGCCGTAGAGATCGCGCGGCAGCGGAATTTTCGGGTGCGGCAGACCGGCCTGGCCTTCCTGCTGCGCCAGTTTTTCCACCGCGCTAACCGGGTCGGCCACCAGCTCGTCCAGCGGCAGGGTATTGTCCGCGATACGGTTGACGAAGGAGGTATTGGCGCCATTCTCCAGCAGACGACGCACCAGATACGCCAGCAGCGTCTCGTGGGTGCCCACCGGGGCGTAGATCCGGCACGGCCGGTTCAGTTTGCCGTCGGCGACTTTGCCCACCACCTGCTCGTACAGCGGTTCGCCCATGCCGTGCAGGCACTGGAACTCATACTGGCCAGGGTAGTAGTTCTGGCCCGCCAGCTGGTAGATAGCCGCCAGAGTATGGGCGTTGTGAGTGGCGAACTGCGGATAAATCAGGTTCGGCACCGCCAGCAGCTTTTTCGCGCAGGCGAGATAGGAGACGTCGGTGTAAACCTTGCGGGTGTAGACCGGGTAGCCTTCGAGACCTTCCATCTGCGCGCGTTTGATTTCGCTGTCCCAGTAGGCGCCTTTCACCAGACGGATCATCAGGCGACGACGGCTGCGGGTGGCGAGATCGATCAGCGCGTCGATGACGAACGGGCAGCGCTTCTGGTAGGCCTGAATAACAAAACCGATGCCGTTCCAGCCCGCCAGCTCCGGCTCGAAGCACAGTTTTTCCAGCAGGTCGAGGGAGATCTCGAGACGGTCGGCCTCTTCAGCATCGATGTTAATGCCGATGTCATACTGGCGCGCCAGCAGGGTCAGCGATTTCAGACGCGGATAGAGCTCTTCCATCACCCGGTCATACTGGGCGCGGCTGTAGCGCGGGTGCAGAGCCGAGAGCTTAATGGAGATGCCCGGGCCTTCATAAATGCCGCGGCCGTTGGAAGCTTTGCCGATGGCATGGATCGCCTGCTGATAAGAGACCATATAGGCCTGGGCGTCGGCGGCGGTCAGGGCCGCTTCGCCGAGCATATCGTAGGAGTAGCGGAAACCTTTATCTTCCAGCTTGCGGGCGTTAGCCAGCGCTTCGGCGATGGTTTCCCCGGTGACGAACTGCTCGCCCATCAGGCGCATCGCCATATCCACGCCCTTACGGATCAGTGGTTCGCCGCTCTTGCCGATGATGCGGTTCAGCGAGCGTGAGAGGCTGGTTTCGTTGTGGGTGGAGACCAGTTTGCCGGTGAACAGCAGCCCCCAGGTGGCGGCATTGACGAACAGCGACGGGCTGCGGCCGATGTGCGACTGCCAGTTGCCGTTGCTGATTTTGTCGCGGATCAGCGCATCGCGGGTGGCTTTATCCGGAATACGCAGCAGGGCTTCCGCCAGGCACATCAGCGCCACCCCTTCCTGTGAGGAGAGGGAGAACTCCTGCAGCAGACTCTGCACCATGCCGGCGCGGCCGCTGGCGGTCTTCTGGTTGCGCAGTTTTTCCGCCAGCTGATACGCCAGCTTATGCGCCTGCTCGCCCAGCGGCTGCGGCAGTCGGGCCTGCTCCAGCAGCATCGGCACCGCGTCGGTTTCCGGGCGACGCCAGGCGGCGGTGATCGCCGCGCGGCTAACCGACTGCGGCAGGATCTGCTCGGCGAATTCGAGGAACGGCTGATACGGCTCTTCCGCCGGGGAACCCGCTTCATCGCTTTCATTGGCGGCCCCGGAGAGCAGCGCCGGCAGTTCGGGCAGCGTTTCGTCGTTCTCCAGCTTTTCCAGATAGTTGAAGATGGCCTGCTTAATCAGCCAGTGCGGCGTGCGGTCAATGCGGCTCGCGGCGGACTTAATGCGCTCGCGGGTTGCGTCGTCAAGCTTAACACCCATGGTGGTGGTGCCCATGCTCAAAACTCCTGTCATTTATCGTTAGGCTTATGCGGTTGCCTGGAAATATCCACTATGTTGCAACTTTGTGCAACCTTGTTAATTGAGGCATGTGACGAAAGCCGTGAAATGGCGGATTTGTTAAAAATAGTGCCTAAAATAGCAGAATTTTAACCCCGGGCTCATAGGGTATTTGTATGCGTGAGTTAACACTTTTGTTTGGTGCAACCTTTAAAAACGTGAGAGAGTGCAACCTCTCGCAAATTGACGTTTTGCGCCGTCGGTTTTTCGTGTAAATGCTGTGTTAAATCATTTGTGAAAAACCGAAGCTTCCGTCAGGATACGGTCGCCCAATTAAACAATGCGCCATTACCCCGTTCCGGTAGTGGAAAAAAACGACGAAGTTGGACGCTGTCGATAAAAATTCTGGAGACTTTGCATGGCTATTAGCACACCGATGCTGGTGACATTTATTATTTATATTCTTGGTATGGTATTGATAGGGTTTATTGCCTGGCGTTCGACCAAAAACTTTGATGATTATATTCTCGGGGGACGCAGTCTGGGGCCATTTGTGACCGCGCTTTCCGCCGGCGCCTCGGACATGAGCGGCTGGCTGCTGATGGGCCTGCCGGGCGCCATTTTCCTCTCCGGGATTTCCGAAAGCTGGATCGCCATCGGCTTAACGCTGGGGGCGTGGGTTAACTGGAAGCTGGTAGCCGGGCGCCTGCGCGTGCATACCGAGGTGAATAATAACGCCCTGACGCTGCCCGATTATTTTACCGGCCGTTTTGAAGATAAAAGCCGGGTGCTGAGAATTATTTCAGCGCTGGTTATTCTGCTGTTCTTTACCATCTATTGCGCCTCGGGAATTGTGGCGGGGGCGCGTCTGTTTGAAAGCACCTTCGGCATGAGTTATGAAACCGCGCTGTGGGCCGGCGCGGCGGCGACGATTATCTATACCTTTGTCGGCGGCTTCCTCGCCGTCAGCTGGACGGATACCGTGCAGGCCAGCCTGATGATTTTCGCGCTGATCCTCACCCCGGTGATCGTGATTGTTTCCGTCGGCGGCTTTGGCGATTCGCTGGAAGTCATTAAGCAAAAGAGCATCGAAAATATCGACATGCTGAAAGGGCTGAATTTCGTGGCGATTATTTCGCTGATGGGCTGGGGTCTGGGCTATTTCGGTCAGCCGCATATTCTGGCGCGCTTTATGGCGGCGGATTCGCACCACAGCATCGTCCACGCGCGTCGCATTAGTATGACCTGGATGATCCTCTGCCTCGCCGGGGCGGTGGCCGTCGGCTTCTTTGGTATCGCCTACTTCAATAGCAACCCGAGCCTGGCGGGCGCGGTTAACCAGAACGCCGAGCGCGTGTTTATCGAACTGGCGCAAATCCTGTTTAACCCATGGATTGCCGGGATCCTGCTGTCGGCGATTCTGGCGGCGGTGATGTCCACTCTGAGCTGTCAGCTGCTGGTCTGCTCCAGCGCGATTACCGAAGACCTGTATAAAGCCTTCCTGCGTAAAAACGCCGGTCAGAAAGAGCTGGTGTGGGTGGGCCGGATGATGGTGCTGGTGGTTGCCCTGGTGGCGATTGCCCTGGCGGCCAATCCGGAAAACCGCGTGCTGGGTCTGGTGAGCTATGCCTGGGCCGGCTTCGGCGCCGCCTTTGGTCCGGTGGTGCTGTTCTCGGTGATGTGGTCGCGCATGACCCGTAACGGCGCGCTGGCCGGGATGGTGATTGGCGCCCTGACCGTGATCGTCTGGAAGCAGTTTGGCTGGCTGGGCCTGTATGAAATTATTCCGGGCTTTGTCTTCGGCAGCATCGGGATCGTGGTCTTTAGCCTGCTGGATAAAGCGCCGTCGGCCAGCATGCAGCAGCGCTTCGCCGAAGCGGATGCCCACTACCATACGCCGCCGCCGGTACGCGCCACGGCTGAGTAAGATCAACTGATGTTCACGAGCCCGCCGCTGGCGGGCTTTTTTTTGCGTGTTGCCGGACCGGAATATTATAACCCTTGCTAATTATTTGAAAATCCGCTGATATTTCCTGACTAATAACAATGAGGATAGCAAAGATGACGTTCAGACAGGGTGCAATGGCGCTGGTGCTGGCAGGGTTACTCAGCGGCTGCGCGGCGGGTGGAAGTTCGTCGACCAGCGCGCCGAAGCCCGGCGCCTGCCCGGCGGATAAGTCCATGGTGCAAACCACGCTTTACTTCGGCCTGAGCCGCCCGGTGGGGAAAGACATCACCCCTGATGAGTGGCAACAGTTTGTCGACCGCGACGTCACGCCGCGTTTTCGCGACGGGCTGACGGTGTTTGACGCTCGCGGCCAGTGGCTGGGCCAGAATGGACAGGTGGTGCGGGAGCAGAGTAAGGCGCTGATGGTGATCCATGGCAACGACGCGCAGAGCGAGGCCGGTATTGAGGCGCTGCGCCAGGGCTATAAATCACGGTTCGCGCAGGAGTCGGTGATGCGTGTCGACCAGCCGGTCTGCGTACAGTTTTGAGTTAACGGCGGGGGCAGCCCCGCCGTTTGTCTTACAGCACCAGCCCGGCGAAGCTGGCCGAAAGCAGGCTCACCAGCGTGGCGCTATACACCAGCCGCAGGCCGAAGCGGGAGACGATATTGCCCTGCGGTTCATTCAGGCCTTTGATCGCTCCGGCGATAATGCCGATCGAGGCAAAGTTGGCAAACGACACCAGAAAGACCGAGAGAATGCCGAGCCCGCGCGGCGTCATGCTGGCGGCAATCTTTTGCAGCTCAATCATCGCCACAAATTCGTTAGCGACCAGCTTGGTGGCCATGATGCTGCCGGCGTTCAGCGCATCGCTCAGCGGAATGCCGATAAGCCAGGCCAGCGGATAGAAGACGTAGCCGAGGATCTGCTGGAAGCTGAGGCCAAACAGGGTAGCGAACAGCGCGTTAATGGCGCTGATCAGCGCGATAAAGCCGATCAGCATCGCCAGAATAATCATCGCCACCTTAAAGCCGGCCAGAATATATTCCCCGAGCATTTCAAAGAAACTCTGCGATTCATGCAGCTTCTCCAGCTTTATTTCCTGCTCGCTGCCCGGCCGCGTCGGATTAATCACCGACAGCACGATAAAGGTGCTGAACATATTCAGGATCAGCGCCGCGACGACATATTTGGCGTCCAGCATGGTCATATAGGCGCCGACGATCGACAGCGATACGGTCGACATGGCCGTCGCCGCCATGGTGAACAGACGCCGCGAGGAGAGGTCGCCCAGCACGCCTTTGTAGGCGATGAAGTTTTCTGACTGGCCGAGGATCAGTGAGCTGACGGCGTTAAAAGATTCCAGCTTACCCATGCCGTTGACCTTCGACAGCAGGGTGCCAATGATGCGAATAAAAATCGGCAGGATCCGCCAGTGCTGGAGAATACCAATCAGCGCGGAAATAAACACAATCGGACACAGGACGCCAAGGAAAATAAAGGCTAAGCCTTTTTCGCTCATGCCGCCAAAGACGAAATTGGTCCCTTCGGCGGCAAAGCCTAATAGCGAAGCAAAAAAGCCGGAGATATTTTTCACCAGCCACAGGCCGCTTTCGGCGTGCAGGAAAAAGAAAGCGAGCGCTATTTCGATAATAATCAACTGGAGAATATAACGAATACGAATTTTTTGTCTGTCATAGCTGACAAGCCAGGCCAGGGCGAGGATCACCGCCAGCGCCAGCAGGAAATGAAAAAATGCAGTCATGTTGTTCTTTTCGCAGGTCAATAAGGCCGCCATTTAGCCATAGCCGGTGCGACGGGTAAATATCTGACGTAAAAAATCCTTTGCTTATTCTTTTCCCTCATAACAGGCGAATATTTTCATAAGTCATTATTTGCCAGCGATTTATTTACAACTGATCATCATTCTCTGCACATTTTGCTTGTGTTTCTGAGTATTGTAATGATAATCACTATCATAAATATTACCTGTTTTTGCATTCGTTGACGGTGCTTTACATTTAAGGGTATTGGCATGTTTGTCCCATTTCTCATTATGTTACGCGAAGGCCTGGAGGCGGCGCTGATTGTCAGCCTGATCGCCAGCTATCTGAAACGCACCCAGCGCGGCAACTGGATTGGCGTGATGTGGATTGGCGTGATCCTCGCGGCGGCGCTGTGTCTTGGCTTAGGCATTTTTATCAACGAAACCACCGGTGAATTTCCTCAGCGTGAACAGGAGCTGTTCGAAGGGATCGTCGCGGTCATCGCGGTGGTGATCCTGACGTGGATGGTCTTCTGGATGCGCAATGTCTCACGCAACGTCAAGCAGCAGCTGGAGCAGGCCGTGGACAAGGCGCTACAGCGCGGCAATCACCATGGCTGGGCGCTGGTGATGATGGTCTTTTTCGCGGTCGCCCGTGAGGGGCTGGAGTCGGTCTTCTTTCTGCTGGCGGCATTCCAGCAGGATGTCGGCATCTGGCCGCCGCTGGGGGCGCTGCTGGGGCTGGCCACGGCTATCGTGCTGGGCTTCCTGCTCTACTGGGGCGGTATCCGTCTCAACCTCGGCGTGTTCTTCAAATGGACCAGCCTGTTTATCCTGCTGGTGGCCGCTGGCCTGGCCGCGGGGGCGATCCGCGCCTTCCACGAGGCGGGCCTGTGGAACCTGTTCCAGGAGACCGCCTTCGATCTGAGCGCTGTGCTGTCGACGCATACGCTGTTCGGCACGCTGCTGGAAGGGATCTTCGGCTACCAGGAGACGCCAAGCGTCAGCGAAGTGGCTGTTTATCTGCTTTATCTGATCCCGGCGCTGGTGCTGTTTGCGCTGCCGCCGCGAAATAATACGACTGCCTCGCGGGCTGCCTGACCGGGCGCTGCGAGCTTATAAGCGACACTCTACTTACCGAAAGGGATGATCATGATGATTCATTTTCGCCGTAATGCGCTGCGGGTGACCGTGGCCGCGCTGCTCTGCTCTGCATTCGGTGCTCAGGCTGCGGATATCCCGCAGGTCAAAGTCACCGTCAACGATAAACAGTGCGAGCCGATGCAGGTGACCGTTAACGCGGGTAAAACCCAGTTTATTATTCAGAACCACAGCCAGAAAGCGCTGGAGTGGGAGATTCTGAAAGGGGTCATGGTGGTGGAAGAGCGTGAGAACATCGCGCCGGGCTTTACCCAGAAGCTCACCGCGAACCTGCAGCCGGGCGAATATGACATGACCTGCGGCCTGCTCACCAACCCGAAAGGCAAACTGATCGTCACCGGCGCCGCCACCAAAGACGCGGCGAAAGCCGATGCGGTGCTGAGCCTCGGCGAAGCGATCACCGCTTACAAAGCCTATGTGACGGCGGAAACCGCGCAGCTGGTCAGCGGCACCAAAGCCTTTACCGACGCGGTGAAAGCGGGCGATATCGAGAAAGCGAAAGCGCTGTACGCCCCGACGCGCCAGCATTACGAGCGCATCGAGCCGATCGCCGAGCTGTTCTCTGACCTTGACGGCAGCATCGACGCCCGCGAAGACGACTTCGAGAAAAAAGCGGAAGATCCGAAATTCACCGGTTTCCACCGTCTGGAAAAGGCGCTGTTTGGCGATAACAGCGTCAAGGGCATGGAAAAATATGCCGATCAGCTGAACAGCGATGTGCTGGAGCTGCAAAAACGCATCAGCGAGCTGGCGTTCCCGCCGTCAAAAGTCGTGGGCGGTGCGGCAGGATTAATTGAAGAAGTCGCGGCCAGCAAGATCAGCGGTGAAGAAGATCGCTACAGCCATACCGACCTGTGGGACTTCCAGGCCAATATTGACGGCGCGCAGAAAATTGTCGACCTGCTGCGCCCGCAGCTGCAAAAAGAGAACAGCGCGCTGCTGGCGAAAGTGGACGCCAACTTTAAGAAAGTGGACAGTATCCTCAGCAAATACCGCACCAAAGACGGTTTCGAAACTTACGATAAGCTGACCACCGCTGACCGTAATGCGCTGAAAGGGCCGATCACCACCCTGGCGGAAGATCTGGCTCAGCTGCGCGGGATCCTGGGTCTGGACTAAGTCGATGGCACAACAGAAACCACACGACGTGAACGAGCCGTCACGTCGTCGCTTACTGAAAGGGATCGGCGCGCTTGGCGGCGCGCTGGCCATCACCGGCGGTTGCCCGGTGGCGCATGCGGCAAAAGCGGAAAGCTCCCCCGGGACGCTCGCACCCGACGCGCGTCAGGAAAAACAGCCATTCTACGGCCGGCATCAGGCGGGCATTCTGACGCCGCAGCAGGCCTCGATGATGCTGGTGGCGTTCGACGTGCTGGCGTCAGATAAAGCCGACCTCGAGCGTCTGTTCCGGCTGCTGACCCAGCGTATCGCCTTTTTAACCCACGGCGGCCCGGCGCCGGATACGCCTAATCCCCGGCTGCCGCCGATGGATTCCGGCATCTTAGGGCCGTGGATTGCCCCGGATAACCTGACCATCACCGTCTCGGTCGGTCATTCGCTGTTTGATGAGCGCTTTGGTCTCGCGGATAAAGTGCCGAGAAAACTGCAGCCGATGACTCGCTTCCCCAATGATTCGCTGGATGCCGCCCTGTGCCATGGCGACCTGCTGCTGCAGATCTGCGCCAATACTCAGGATACGGTGATCCACGCCCTGCGCGATGTCATCAAACATACGCCGGATTTGCTCAGCGTGCGCTGGAAGCGGGAAGGGTTTATCTCCGATAGCGCGGCGCGCAGCAAAGGCAAAGAGACCCCCATCAACCTGCTGGGTTTCAAAGACGGCACCGCTAATCCGGCGAGCCATGACAGCGCGCTGATGGATCAGGTCGTGTGGGTAACGGCGGATCAGGACGAGCCGGCCTGGGCCGTGGGCGGCAGCTATCAGGCGGCGCGCATCATCCAGTTTCACGTCGAGTTCTGGGACCGGACGCCGCTGAAAGAGCAGCAGACGATCTTTGGCCGCGACAAACACACCGGAGCGCCGCTGGGGATGAAAAACGAGCACGATACCCCGGATTACAGCAACGATCCTGGCGGCGAGACGATCGCGCTGGATAGCCATATTCGTCTGGCCAATCCTCGCACGCCGGAAACCCAGTCCAGCCTGATGATGCGCCGCGGCTACAGCTATTCGCTGGGCGTCACTAACGCCGGGCAACTGGATATGGGGCTGTTGTTCGTTTGCTATCAGCACGATCTGGAAAAGGGCTTTCTGACGGTGCAGAAACGGCTTAACGGCGAGGCGCTGGAGGAGTACGTCAAACCCATTGGCGGGGGCTACTTCTTTGTTTTACCCGGCGTAGTGGATGACAAGCACTACCTGGGACAGACGCTGCTGCAGGCCTGATACCGACCCTGTCCGCAAGGGCAGGGCGTTTTCTGCTGTTTTTCTCATTTTTCTTATATTTCCTGCCATGTGTTATATTTCTGTAATACAAATGACCGATAGTCTCCTACACTTGCTTAAGAACTATTTGTTGCGTCATTGTGAAAAATAAGTTGCATTAAGAATCTTTTTTGATGTACTTATTACATACGCGGTAGTTCCCGGCAGTGTGACGTTTCACTATGGAGATCGCGAATGGTAAGGTCCCGTACCGGACAACGTAAAACCACAGACCGTACTCTTCAGCACGGAAGCCCCGCTTCCGGCAGCGATTTTCTCACTCTTTCTCCCTCCGCTTCGAATTATTATCACCTTGGCAGGGTACGCGGTGCGCGTAGCCGCGACTCGTTGTCAGTTCTACCGGCAAGCAATGGCTTACAAGGAAGCCAAACCTCAATCGTTCGTGCGCATAGTCGCGTCGATGTTGACGCGTGTGATGTAAACCTACAACGCAAGGTGCTATCCATGGGAAGACAAAAAGCAGTGATCAAAGCTCGTCGTGAAGCAAAACGTGTGCTGAGACGGGATTCACGCAGTCATAAGCAGCGTGAAGAAGAATCGGTCACATCGCTTGTGCAAATGAGTGGCGTAGAAGCAATTGGCATGGCGCGGGACAGCCGTGATACTTCCCCAATTGAGGCGCGCAATGAGGCTCAGGCGCATTATCTGAATGCCATCGACAATAAACAGCTGATTTTCGCCACCGGCGAAGCCGGATGCGGCAAGACCTGGATTAGTGCGGCGAAGGCAGCGGAAGCGCTGATCCATAAGGATGTGGACAGAATTATTGTTACCCGTCCCGTTCTGCAGGCCGACGAAGATCTCGGCTTCTTACCGGGAGATATCGCCGAGAAGTTCGCGCCCTATTTCCGACCGGTTTACGACGTGCTGGTGAAAAGGTTGGGGGCTTCCTTTATGCAGTACTGCCTGCGTCCGGAAATCGGCAAGGTGGAAATCGCGCCGTTCGCCTATATGCGCGGACGTACCTTTGAAAATGCGGTGGTGATTCTGGACGAGGCCCAGAATGTGACCGCAGCGCAAATGAAGATGTTTTTAACCCGCCTCGGGGAGAACGTGACGGTCATCGTCAATGGCGATATCACCCAGTGCGACTTGCCCTCTGGTGTGAGATCTGGCCTAAGTGATGCGCTGGCGCGTTTTGAGGAAGACGAGATGATCGGCATCGTGCGTTTCACCACCGATGACTGCGTGCGCTCGGCCCTCTGTCAGCGGACGCTGAAAGCCTATTATTGAGCGTCATACTGTGAGCAAGGCCCGGGCTAGCCCGGGCTTTGTTGTTTTGATCTTTGCGACAGACTGAAGTGCGGATAAAATTTCTGTTTTGAGGGATCCATCGCTGTAGGTGATAGAATTTCTTCTCTGTAATACAAGAATATCTGCTTTGCTATACATAAGCGCCTTTCTAATAATTTCTTTCGTCTTACGCCGTTTTACTCATTTAATTGTATGGATACTTGTAAGGGAAGCACTATGGTCGTACATGGGAAAGTTATCAAGTTATTAATTACTATTTTGATGGTGGGGTTGTCATCTGCTGCTTATAGTAAAGATTATCAGGCAGGGAAAAACTTCACTGTCATTAATTCTACTGTTAAGCAACCGCCGCAACTGGTTGAGTTTTTTTCTTTCTACTGCGGACCTTGTTATGCGTTTGCAGAGCGCATCAATGTTGATACAGCTATCAGAAAGCGCCTGCCCGACGATATGAAACTGGAAAAATACCATGTCAGCCAGATGGGACCTTTAGGACCAGCATTAACAGAAGCATGGGCCGTAGCACAATATGCTGGGGTAGATGGCAAGGTGGAAAAGTTATTGTTTGAAGGCTTACAGGTTAAGCGTGATATTAAAACGACAGCTGATATTGTTAAGGTCTTTAATCAACTTGGCATTACGTCCGAGAAATATGCCGAAATGCAAAGTAATTTTATGGTAAAAGCTTTAATTGCCAGACAGGACAATCTGGTCGAAAAAATGAAAGTAAGTGGTACGCCTTCTTTTTATGTTTCAGGGAAATATCATATTAACAATGCATCACTCGCGCAAGATGACTATGATACCTATGCAGAGGATATGGCGAATCTGGTTTTATTTTTGCTTAACAAATCCCAGTGACGTGAAGTGAGAAAGTTTCATTCGGATTGTCTTTTTCGTTCTGTCCAGGTGGTTGCGCCAGTTGTCGAACCCCGGTCGGGGGTTCTCATCCCCCCCGGCGGGTGCCACATGCGAAAAAAAAGCCCGTACTTGCGTACGAGCTCTTCTTAAAATATGGCGGTGAGGGGGGGATTGACTCGCTTCGCTCGCCCCTGCGGGGCAGCCCGCTCGCAGGCTCGCGGTCTGTCCAACTGGCGTTGCCAGTTGTCGAACCCCGGTCGGGGGTTCTCATCCCCCCCCAGCGGAGAATATAAAAGAAAAGAGCCCGTACTTACGTACAGGCTCTCATCTCGAATATGGCGGTGAGGGGGGGATTCGAACCCCCGATACGTTGCCGTATACACACTTTCCAGGCGTGCTCCTTCAGCCACTCGGACACCTCACCATATTGTCTTGCTGCTCACCTTGGGTGGGCAACGGGGCGCTACTATAGGGAGTTGCGTTTAAACGGTCAAGCATAATTTCTTCTTTCTTTACCGACCGCTCACGCAATGAACAACGCCCCGCTGCGACGTAGCGGGGCAGGCGTTTTAGCGCTGGGAATCAAGCTGTTCGTTATTCTTCACGACGTCCTGCGCTTTGCTATAGCTTTCGATCAGCAGCTGGTAGGCCGGGAAGACTTTGGTGTACACCTCCGCCCATTCTGCGGCGTCCGGGCGATTCCAGGTACGCTGCAGCTCAGAGGCGACGGCGGCGGTATCCATCGGCACTACGCCGGCCTGTACCACGCGAGCCAGGGTGATCTCCTGCGCCATTTTGCTGTAGGTGCCGGAAGCGTCAATCACGGCAAACACTTTATAACCGTCGGCGACGGCGGCAATCGCCGGGAAGGCCATGCAGACGCTGGTGATGGTCCCGGCGATAATCAGCGTTTTGCGACCGGTCGCTTTCACCGCGGCGACGAATTCCGGGTTATCCCAGGCGTTGATCTCGCCTTTACGGGCGATGTACGTCGCATGCGGCGCGTTCTCATGAATCTCCGGGATCAGCGGACCGTTCGGCCCCTGCGGCACGGAAGCGGTGGTGATCACCGGGATCCCGGCAAGCGAGGCCATCTTCGCCAGCGCGGCGGCGCGAGCGCGCAGCTCTGGCATCGGCATATCGCCGACGGTCTGGAACAGGCCGCTCTGGTGGTCAATCAACAGCATGGCGGTATCGTTGACATCAATCACCGGACGAGCACCGTTAAAGTTAGCGGGAGTTGACATAGCATTCACCTCAATGAGTTAGATTTGGCCAAAGCGGCCGCTGTTAAAATCGCGAACGGCTTCTGCGATCTGTGTTTTGTTATTCATGACAAAGGGGCCATAGCCCACAATCGGCTCCTGCAGCGGTTCGCCGGCCATCAGCAGAACTTTTGCCTGGGTTGTCGCCTCCAGGTGCAGTGCGTCTCCTGCCTGGCTCAGGACGGCGAGCTGGCCTTCGCGGGCGGATTCGGAACCGTTGATGATCACTTCCCCTTCCAGTACCACCAGCGCAGTACTCCAGCCTTCCGGCTGGCGAAGCGTGAGGTCGTGCCCCTGATTCAGCTGCAGATCCCACACGTTAAGCGGTGAGAAGGTATGGGCCGGGCCGCTGACGTCGTCATACTGGCCGGCAATAACCCGAACCTGTCCGGCGCCATTCGCCAGCGCGGCGGTGGGGATTGTCCCGGCGGTAATGCTCTGGTAGCCGGGGGCCGTCATTTTGTCTTTGGCGGGCAGGTTGACCCACAGCTGGAGCATCTTCAGCTCGCCGCCGCTGCGGGTGAAGGCCTCCGAGTGGAACTCTTCGTGCAGGATCCCGGCGCCGGCCGTCATCCATTGCACGTCGCCTGGGCCGATCACCCCGCCGCGTCCGGTGGAGTCACGATGCTCTACTTCACCGGCGTAGACGATAGTGACGGTTTCGAATCCGCGATGCGGATGCTCACCGACGCCGCGTTTATCGCTGCCTGCCGGGAAGGTGTACGGCCCGGCATAGTCGAGCAGTAAGAAGGGGCTCAACTGCTGGCCGTGCGTCTGATAGGAAAACATCGAACGAACCGGGAAGCCGTCGCCTACCCAATGCTGCGCAGGCGCGGTGTAGACTCCTGTAATCTGTTTCATGGCTTTCTCCTGTGTATCGGTATCTGATGTGAATAAGCTTATATCCGGGACGACGTGTGCGGTAGTAAGCAAAAATGACCTATACTGTTCCAAAAATGGAACAATGGAGGAAGGATGCAGGATCTCAATGACTTCGCCTGGTTTGTCCAGGTCGTGGACCATGGCGGTTTCGCCGCGGCGGGGCGAGCGCTTGACCAGCCGAAATCCAAGCTCAGCCGCCGTATTGCGCAACTCGAGGAGCGGTTGGGCGTGCGTTTGATTCAGCGAACCACTCGCCAGTTCGCGGTCACCGAGGTCGGGCAGACCTTTTACCAGCATTGCAAAGCGATGCTGATTGAGGCCGAGGCGGCGCAGCAGGCGGTCGACACGCTGCGCGCCGAGCCGCGCGGCAGCGTCAGGATCACCTGTCCGGTCACCTTGCTGCATGTCCATATCGGACCGATGCTGGCGCGATTTATGGCGCGCTATCCCGGGGTAACATTGCATCTTGAGGCGACCAATCGCCGGGTGGATGTGGTCGGTGAGGGCATTGATGTGGCGATCCGCGTCCGTCCCCGGCCAATCGAGGACAGCGACCTGGTGATGCGCGTGCTGGCGGACCGCGGGCACCGGCTGGTGGCCAGTTCGCAGCTGATTTCCCGGCTCGGACGCCCGCAGGCGCCGTCTGAGCTGAGCGACTGGCCGGGGCTCAGCCTGGGGGCGAACAAGCATCAGCATAAATGGCAGCTTACCGGGCCTGAAGGGGCAAGGGCGGAGGTGTATTTCACGCCGCGAATGGTGACCACCGATATGCTGGCGCTGCGCGAGGCGGCGATAGCCGGCGTGGGGGTGGTGCAGCTTCCTTTATTGATGGTGCGCGATCAGCTGGCGTCAGGGGAGTTAGAGGTGGTACTGGATGAGTGGCAGCCGCGGCGGGAAGTGATCCATGCGGTATTTGCCTCCCGGCGCGGGCTGCTGCCCTCCGTTAGAGCGCTGGTGGATTACCTCAGCGAAGAGTATCAACGAATGGAGGAGGATTAGCTTCGGGATTCGCTTTTCCCGGGGGGCGTCCCCCCAGCGGAGAATATAAAAGAAAAGAGCCCGTACTTGCGTACAGGCTCTCATCTCGAATATGGCGGTGAGGGGGGGATTGACTCGCTTCGCTCGCCCCTGCGGGGCAGCCCGCTCGCAGGCTCGCGGTCTGTCCAGGTGGCGTTGCCAGTTGTCGAACCCCGGTCGGGGGTTCTCATCCCCCCCCGGCGGGTGCCACATGCGAAAAAAAAGCCCGTACTTGCGTACGAGCTCTTCTTAAAATATGGCGGTGAGGGGGGGATTGACTCGCTTCGCTCGCCCCTGCGGGGC